>NZ_OY762905.1:3907500-4207500 GCF_963666525.1 uncultured Cohaesibacter sp. | reverse complement strand
GTCTCGAAGGCGATGTGCCGGTCATGGCGCTCCAGGTCCCGGTTTGCCATCACGTTGGATTCACGACGGAATTCGCCGAATTGCATTTCCACGACGGGCATGAATTTTTCCCACTTTCCTCTGAACAAGAACAGGCAGAGACATGTTGACTTCCTATTTCCGCCATTACGCAGAGAGCTATAGCGCCTACAAGAGCGGTCCCGTCTGTTATGAAGACGGTTGCCTGTATCGGGGGCTGATCACGCTTTATGAGGCCACCGGCGAAAAAAGCTGGCTCGACATCCTGATCTCCTTTGCGCAGAAGCAGGTTGCCCCGGACGGGGCGATGACAGGCTATGTGCTTGAAGAATACAATATCGACAACATTCTCTCTGGACGCGCCTTCCTCTTCCTTTACAGGGAAACCGGTGACGAACGCTATCTGAAAGCCAGCCAGACGCTAGCAAGCCAGTTGGAGACACACCCCAAGACCAAGGCTGGCAACTACTGGCACAAGCAGCGCTACCCGCATCAGGTCTGGCTCGACGGCCTCTATATGGGGCTGCCTTTCCAGATCGAATATGGCCAGTTGACGAACGACGAAGCCATGGTCAACGATGCGTTGTCCCAGATGGAACAGGCGCTGACGCTGATGAGCGTCGGACAGAACGGGCTCTATGCCCATGGCTATGACGAATCCCGCGAGCAGGCTTGGTCTGACAAGGAAACCGGCCTTTCTCCTGCCCACTGGGCCCGGGCCATTGGCTGGTTGACCGTCGCCCTCGTCGATATTTGCGAGCTGGTGGGGACAGAGGCAATGGGCCCACTGGCCGAGCGCACTGTCAAGCTGCTCGCCGAGATTGTCAAACTGCAGCAGGACAAGGGGGCCTGGTTGCAGGTGATCGACCAGCCGGATCTGGAAGGCAACTATCTGGAAAGCTCGGCAAGCGCCATGTTCTGCTACGCACTGTTGAAAGCCTCTCGCCTCGGGCTTGCCGCTGATCTCTGCGACCAGTTTGTCCGTGTCGGCCTCAAGGGCCTCGCCTATCTGGAACAGCTGGTCATCGACAGTGATCCGCAGGTTCTGCCCCACATCGTCTGTGTGGCAGGGCTTGGCGGCTTCGATGGCAACTACCGCACAGGCACGCCGTCCTATTATGTCGGCGAGATGATCAAACCTGACGACGTCAAGGGCGTTGGCCCGTTCATGATGGCCTCGGCGGAGAAGCTGCTCAGAGAGAAGAAATAGCCAACCTTCAAGCCCTGCGGTTAGCCCCTACATGGCTTGCACCAAAAACAATATTTGCTGGTCATGCGCCAGTCGACTGCAAACCCGGGTCTCGTGATCCGGGTTTTCCTTTGCAAGCGCCCGCCCGGTGCGCCCGGAAGCCAGCATAGGTCCCCTCCCGTTACCGTCATGGGGGCAAAAAAAAGCCCCGTCATGACCTACGGGGCTTTCAGTTTGATATCAGTTTTGCTTGTGGCCCAAATGCCCGACCCGTTCACTCTGACCATCTACCGACCATGACCTGTCGGTGAGTTACCTGGGGCAGGCTTTTTGGAACCTGGCGGACCGAAAGGACCCCTCGCCCATGCGGGTGGAAGTGACAAGCACGAGTGGCTCATCCGGTCGTCACCATTCTTGTTATTCTTATGCGGGTCTCTTTTTCTCCGTCTTGAGGGAAACAACGCTGGCACCTTGCGGCTTGGCGGTCTGTTCCGGTTTTGCAACTGCGTCAGCCTTTGCCACGTCGCGCTCATAGGCCTCGATGAACGGACGGCCATAGTAGCTGTCCATCATGATCTGCTTGAGTTCGGAGATCAGCGGGAAGCGCGGGTTGGCGCCGGTGCACTGATCATCAAAGGCAGCAACGGCCACTTCATCGATCTTGGCGAGGAAGTCCGCTTCAGCAATACCGGCAGCCTGAATGCTGGCCGGGATTTCGAGATCGGCTTTCAGTTCCTCGACCCAGGCAATCAGATTCTCGACCTTGTGCTGAGTGCGTTCACCGCCCAACCCCAGATGATGGGCGATCTCGGCATAACGGGCCCGTGCCTTGGGCCGGTCATACTGGGAGAAAGCCGTCTGCTTGGTCGGGTTGTTGGTGGCGTTATAGCGAATGACGTTGGAAATCAGCAACGCATTGGCCAGACCATGTGGCAGGTGGAAGGCCGCGCCCAACTTGTGCGCCATGGAATGGCAGACACCGAGAAAGGCGTTGGCAAAGGCGATCCCGGCAATGGTTGCACCGCTGTGAACATGCTCACGGGCAACCGGATCATTGGCGCCATTCTCATAGGCCGACGGCAGGTTTTCCTTGAGCAGCTTGAGGGCCATCAGGGCCTGACCATCTGAGAATTCGTTGGCCATGACCGATACATAGGCTTCAAGAGCATGCGTGACCGCATCAATACCGCCGAAAGCCGTAAGGGACTTTGGCATGTTCATGACGAGGTTGGCATCCACGATTGCCATGTCAGGCGTCAGCTCATAGTCGGCCAGCGGGTATTTCTGGCCACTGACGTCATCCGTCACCACAGCAAACGGAGTGGCTTCCGAGCCAGTACCGGAGGTGGTCGGGATGGCAATCATCATTGCCTTGGTGCCCATCTTGGGGAACTTGTAGATGCGCTTGCGAATGTCCATGAAGCGCAACGCCAGATCCTTGAAGCTGACATCCGGATGCTCATACATCACCCACATGATCTTTGCGGCATCCATCGGCGAACCGCCACCGATGGCGATGATCAGGTCAGGGTTGAAAGCGCGGCATTTCTCGGTGCCCTTGCGGACAATCGAGAGGGTCGGATCGGCCTCGACATCGGCAAAGATATCGACATCAATCCCCTGCCCCTTGAGCAGACGGACGGCTTCATCAACGTAACCGTTGGTGAACAGGAAGCGGTCGGTGACGATCATCGCCCGTTTCTTGCCCTTGAGGTCCTTGAATGCTTCGGCCAGACATCCGCGACGGAAGTAGATGGACTTCGGAACCTTGTGCCAAAGCATGTTTTCCTCGCGCTTCGCTACGATCTTCTTGTTGATGAGATGCTTGGGTCCCACGTTTTCAGAAATCGAGTTACCACCCCATGAGCCGCACCCGAGTGTGAGGGATGGCGCGACATTGAAGTTGTAGAGATCGCCGATGCCGCCCTGCGAGGATGGCATGTTGACCAGAATGCGAGCGGTCTTCATTCTCTTGCCGAAATCTTCGACGCGATCGGAACAGCGGTCCTGATCGGTATAGAGAACGGAGGTGTGCCCAATGCCACCAAGAGCGACCAGCCGGGCTGCAGTGTCGGCTGCTTCCTTGTAATCCTTGCGGCGATAGAGGGCGATGGTTGGAGAGAGCTTTTCGTGCGCGAAAGGCTCGTCTTCGACACCGTCAACCTCGGCCATCAGGACCTTGGTTTCGGGTGGTACGCCGAAGCCTGCCAAGTCGGCAATTTTGGCGGCAGACTGGCCGACGATCTCGCTGTTGAGGCGACCATCCGGAAAGACGGTCTTGCGCAGGGCGTCGGTCTGCTTTGGCGACAGGATACAGCCGCCATATTTGGAAAATCGTTCAAGAACAGCATCATAGACGGCATCAACGATCACCACAGCCTGTTCGGATGCGCAGATCATGCCGTTGTCGAAGGTCTTGGACATCAGGATCGAAGAGACGGCGCGCTTGATGTCGGCATGCTCGTCAATCACCACAGGGGCGTTGCCCGCGCCCACGCCGATGGCAGGTTTGCCGGACGAATAGGCAGCCTTGACCATGCCCGGGCCACCGGTGGCCAGAATGAGGTTGATGGCAGGATGGCGCATCAGGGCATTGGACAGCTCAAGGGTCGGTTCATCGATCCAGCCGATGATGTCCTTGGGAGCGCCCGCAGCAACGGCCGCTTCCAGAACCAGTCTGGCAGCCTCGCATGTCGCCTTCTTGGCGCGCGGATGCGGGCTGAAAATGATGCCGTTGCGGGTCTTGAGAGAAATCAGGGCCTTGAAGATGGCCGTAGAGGTCGGGTTGGTCGTCGGCACGATGCCGCAAATGACGCCAACAGGCTCGGCAATGGTAATCGTACCGCCCAACTCATCCTCTTCAAGGATACCGCACGTCAGGGTGTCCTTGTATTTGTTGTAGATGTACTCGGAAGCAAAGTGGTTCTTGATCACCTTGTCTTCAACGACACCCATACCGGTTTCTTCGGCGGCCATCATTGCGAGCGGAATGCGCGCATTGGCAGCAGCAAAAGCAGCCTGGCGGAAAATACGATCAACTTGTTCCTGGGAGAAGCTTGCAAATTTCAATTGCGCGGCCTTGACGCGGGCAATGTGACGATCAAGCTCTTCGGCATTGGTAACAGACATTTGTTACTCCGTTTTCAAGGCGCACGGACCCGTTCCGAGGCCTAAAGACTCCCGGTGATGGATGACGCCAGTAGATGATTTTCGCGTGCCCATACGGGTGCCACGCGCCCTGCTCCGGCGAGAAGGCCCTGAATGCCATACAGGAAACCTTCCTCTGTCGGGTCCTCCTCGTTACCCTTTGCGTGTAACGATCCCGACCGCCTTGACAGTGATGCCAGTTTAGCGCGTTCCTGCGCCTGACGAATTAAGGAGGTCTACGTAAGAGCGCATTTTGGACAGTAATAGCGCAGAAGCACCACTCATGCGGGAGAAAAAAAGCAAGCCATTCCAATGAGTAAACAAATTTTTCCTAATTTCAAAAATCTGTGACTCATTTTCCCTAACAGTTAATTTTCTGAATTTTCCTTCTTTTTCCTAGTCCAAACACATTCTGTCGCATACCTGCCATGCGAATTTCGCATATGTCGTAAACAAAAGCGAAGCCGTGTGGCGCCCTAACCTTTCAGATAGTCCACCTCCGCCGTAATGGGCGGCAAATGGGAGCGACGCTGGCGTAAAATGGTCAAGTGCTTGGGGCGCCCCGGCAAAAGGGTGAAGCAATTGTCCGAGTAGAGCCGGTCTCCACCATGATGATAGGTGACGAAAAAGGCAGGTTTGTCTGTCCTCAGTTCGATTTCCGTGTCGCCATTTGCGGTCGTCCGCTCTGTCGCCTCAATGACCGGAGTTACAAGACGATAGTCCTTGGGCCGCTTGGGCCAATAGTCATTCTCGCCAGTGATGGCTCCATTGGCACTCCGCCAGGAGAAATGCAGGATCGCGTCCGCACCGATTTCCTCCAGTGTCAGACTGGCCACTTCGACAGAGCGGTCCGTTGGCACATCGATGACAAATTCGCCCAGCGAGCGGATGGCACCGGACATTCCAACCGCCTCGAAACGGATGGTCAGGGCAACCGGCTCTGGCGTATCATTGACCGCATGGATGATCACCAATCCCTCATCCGGCGCGGGCTGGGCGGAGACAAGGACCGGAGCATTGAAACGCCGGGCAAGATAGTGGACCAGTTTCCAGCCGCCGCCATATTCTAGGCTCGACCAGCTCGCCACCGGCCATGTGTCATTGAGTTGCCAATATAGTGTACCCATGGTGCGCGGCTTGTTGATCCGCCAGAATTCGATGGCGGTTTTCATCGCCAGCCCCTGGCCGATCTGGCTGAGATAGACCATCTCTGCGAAACTGTCGGGAAAGCGGAAATAGCGAGCGATGGTTTCTACAATGCGGCTGTTGCCGCCCTCGTTGCGCTGATGCACATCCATGACCGGCGACGATACATTGCGGTCTTCTAGCTCGGTGAAACTCTCGATCACGCGCATCGAGGGGAAGGACTGGAAGCCGAATTCGGAGCAGAAACGCGGGAGCACCGTGCGATAGTGTTCGAAGTCCTTGGCTGAGTGCCAGACATCCCAGAAGTGCATGTCGCCAGCGGTGTCATCGTGCCAGCCATCGCCGAAGTTGAAGAGCCCGACAGAGGGCGAGGATGGCCAGAACGGAACGCCCGGCGCTTCTTCCATGAGACACTCCTCGAGCACGAAATTGAGACGTTCGTACATGGCAAGATAGCGATCTCGATCCCTCTTGCTTTCCTCGAACCAGTTGATGGCACCAACAAGTTCGTTGTCGCCGCACCACAGCGTCATGCAGGGATAGCCAGACAGTCGCCGCACCTGTTGCCGCGCCTCCCGGCGTACCAGATCGAGCCAGTGGTGATCGGCAGCGGGATAGAGATTGCAGGCGAACATGAAGTCGTGCCAGACCATCAACCCCAGTTCCGAGCACAGCTCGTAGAACCAGTCTTCCTCATATTGGCCACCGCCCCAGATCCGGATCATGTTCATGTTGGCCTCTACGGCCGAGGTCAACAGATCGCGCACCGCTTCGGGCGTGGCGCGGGATGGCAGGGCATCGGCAGGGATCCAGTTGGCACCGCGTGCAAAGATCTCGCGCCCGTTGATGCGGAAGGCAAACCGCTTGCCGACGGAATCCTGGTCGGTGACAAGCTCGACCTTCCGGAGACCGACCCGCCGGCTGATACTCTGGCCATCAATCATCACCGTCAGGTCATAAAGGGGCTGATCACCTTGCCCCCTCGGCCACCAGAGACGCGGCTTGGTCACCTCGATCTGCAGCGAGGCAGAGCCTTTTCCGGGCCAGACAGTAACAAGATCGGAAACCACTCGGCCATCGAAATTGGCGGCCAATGTCAGCTCGGCCGGCTCGAAGGCCTCATAATGGATGGTCATATCGACAAGGACCCGCCCCTCTTCATGGTGCTGGCGCACGAGCAGATCATCAAGGCGCAGCTTGTTGATCCGCCTCAGAGTGACACCGCCATAGATACCCAACGGAGAGAGCGCGATATTCCAGTCCCAGCCAGCATGACACTGGGCCTTGCGGAGGAAATTGTAATGTGGCAGACGGCAATTCCAGAAGATGTAAGGCACCGCAAAAGGGAAGGCCTTGCAGGCGGAAAGCGCAGCCCTGCTATTGGAGAGAAAGCGGACAACGAGGCGATTCTCGCCCTTCTTCAACGCCGAGCCCAACGGAAAGTCATAACGCAGAAACTGGCTTTCGCAGCGCCCGATCTCCACCTCGTTGAGCGAAACGATGGCCTGACAATCGACATGGGTGAAGGTCAGTACGTGAGGATCAGCCGGATCGCCATCGAAGGTGAACCGTGTTTCTGCACGCCATTCACTCTCGTGGATCCAGTCAAGGCTCGTTTCCGTGTCGCGCCAATAGGGATCAGCAATGATCTCCTCGGCCAGAAGCGCCGAGTGCAGATCGCCGGGAATCGGAAAGGGAACACTCACCCTGGCATCTTGTGCGCTGGCAAGAGAACTGATGGACCACCCCTCATTAAGAGGCTGCTCAGTGGTAAGCGGGGATACTTGCGTTATCATCGGGCTTCCTTCTTGCTGGTTTCCGGTCACCTTTATGGGGCTGATCGCCGCTTTCGAGTCTTGCTCGTTTGCGCGGACTTTCAGCCAGAATAGGACGGAAAATGCCGATTGACCACCACACTCGGGGGACACTCGACAAAAGAAGAAAGCGGTAAAATCGCGCCTGAAGCACCGAGTTCCGGCTCAGTCGGTTGGGTTTCAAGGCTCGATTGGAAAGAAAAGAGAAGGTGGATCGGAAGCGGACCAGCCTGAAGCCGGTCAAGGCTCCTGGGGCGGGCCTGTGCCCTGAGCGGGCTTTTCTGATATCGCGATCCGTATTCGGGCAGTAGATCATCAGCCCAACTGGCTGATCATGTCCCGGTGTCATCTGTCCGATCCATATGACCGGGCAGTCTTGTCAGAGTGCGCCAGCGAAAGCGCCAGAGCTTACTGGTTGAAGCTGTCGCGCAGACCGAGAATGAGCAGGTCCTGTTCGTTTGGCTGACGGCCGTTCTGTACGTCGTTGCTGACGCGAGCTGCTGCCGGAAGAGACATGAACACGCTACCTACTGCGCCTGCTACACCTTTGATGCTGTCAAACATGATTTGATCCTCTCTTTGTTTGGTAAGCATTTTAACTGAGACCAGAATAGTCCCAAACCAGCCAAGCAAAAAGAGCTTATCTAAAACTGCTGCATTGCATTAAATGCATAACAAACAAAAAGGCATTGTTGTTCAACGCCTTTTTCCTCATTTTTAGTTTAGAACAGCAATAAGTTTGTCACCGTTCGACGAAGTCCGGTGCCTTTGAAACCTTGAGCGGAGGCAAAGGCTTTGTCCATGGCTCGACGAAGACCAGCGCTGTGTGGCCGATGTTACCCTGCGCCAGCGAGGACGTACCCTTGTCGATGGTCAGGGCATTCGGGTTGCCATGGATATCCATGCGCACGCCGTCAACCTCGGCAGCATCGAACCAGGCCCCCGTTTGCAGGGCGATGCAATCCCGACGCAGGTCGCCATCAAAGGCGACCCCGGCCAACGTTGCGCCGCGGCTGTTGAACAAGCGGACGATGGACCCTTCTGCAATGCCCCGTTCCGCAGCGGTGTCGGGGTGGAGGCGACAGACCTCCCTGCCCTCGATCTTGCTGTCGAGGGATTCCGAGCCCTGATCATTCTGACTGTGCAGACGCGTGTCCGACTGAGCCGAGATCATGTGGAGCGCGCCTTGTGGTGCATCCAGCGTGCTTTCGACCGGCTGCAACCAGGCAGGATGGCCTGGACAGTCATCAAGACCGAAGGCGGCAATCTTCTCATTGAAGAGCGTGATCCTGCCACTCTCGGTGCCAAGCGGGTGGGCCACAGGGTCGGCGATGAAGTCAGCGAGCGCAATGCGGGTTTCTTCGTCCCGGTCCAGATTGAACCGTCCCTGCTGGCGGAAGCTTTCGAAATCAGGCAATTCCATGCCCTGCCCGGCAACGAGAGTTGCGGACTGGTCCCAGAGCCAGCGGAGCCAGTCTTCCTGCGACCTGCCTTCGGTAAAGGCCTCTTCCAGCCCCATCTTGGCGGCGATCAGCTTGAGGATCTCATGATCGTCCTTTGCCTCGCCCACCGGGGCATGTACCGGCGACATATAGATGAGGGTCGGTTCTGTCTTGCTTAGCATGATGTCAGTGCGTTCAAGCGGCGTGGTTGCCGGCAACACGATATCGGAGCGGCGAGCGGTTGCCGTCCAGCCCTGTTCGAACACCACCACGGTTTCCGGCTTCTGCCAGCCTTTCTCGAGCCGCAAAAGGTCCTGATGATGGTGATAGGGGTTGCCCCCCGACCACACCACCATGCGGATATCGGGATAGGTGCGCGTCGTGCCGTTGTAGGCATAGCGCTCGCCGGGATGCAGCAGCATGTCGGTGACGCGAGCGACGGGGATGAAATCGTCAACCGCATTCCTGCCCTGCGGGATCGAAGGCCAATAGACATTCTTGGTCGAGCGCCCGATGGATGCCACGCAGCCATAGCCAAAGCCATAGCCCGTGCCCGGTTTGCCGATCTGCCCGAGCATTGAGGCAAGCGCCAGACCTGCCCATATCGGCTGTTCGCCATGGTCGGTGCGCTGCACGCCCCAGGCAACGTTGATCATGGTGCGACTGGAGGCCATGTCCCGCGCCAACTGGCGGATGGCCTCGGCATCGACATCACAGATCGTCGCCGCCCAGTCCGCACTCCGCGTCTGTCCGTCGCTCTCGCCGAGCAGATAGGCACGCAGCTTTGGCCAGCCGGAGGTATAGCGTGTCAGGAAGGCTTCATTATGCAGCCCTTCAACGAGCAGCGTATGGCAAAGCGCCAGCATCAGCGCCGCGTCAGTTCCCGGGCGGATGGAAACCCACTCGGCATTCGGCATGTCGCTTTTCTGCGGCGAGACATTGATCATCCGGCCCTTCATCTGCCTGAGCCAGTTTTCGGTGTGGTGTTTGGCGGTGCCGGAAGAGGCAACCTGCGCCGGACGACCGGAAATGCCACCGAAGGCAACCAGCAGGGTGCAATGTTCGGTGATATGCTCCCAACTGGTCATCTGATCCTGAAAATCCCCCTGAGGCATGCCCAGAATATGGGGGATGAGCACTTCGCCCGCCGCATGGGAATAGGTTTCCCGTGCCCGCACAAAGCCGCCCGCCAGATTGAGGAAACGCTTGAGCTGGCTCTGGGCGTGATGGAAGCGCCCGGCACTGGCCCAGCCGTAGGAGCCGCCATAGATGGCACCATTGCCATGCTCCCTGCCGATCCGGGTCAGCTCTTCAGCAACGCGGGTTGCCGCCTCGTCCCAACTGACTTCGACAAATACGTCATCAAGACGATTCTTGCCACCGTCGCCTTCCAGCCAGCCCTTGCGGATGGCCGGGCGGAGAATACGGCTGTCGAGGTTGCACGAGGCACTCAGCCACCCCTTGCCGATACGCGACGGGGCCGGATCATCGCCGACGGGCTTGAGATCATTGTCATGGATTTCATAGGTACCCCAGTGCGCAGCGGTGTATTTCATGGCGGCTTGTCCTTGGCGGCAGGATGGAATTCAATGTTCGACGGGCTGTCTTACAACCGCTAGCATTTTGGAGCATTGGTGTGCAAGAGATTGGATTTACTTCGCGAAACACCCTATATGTTATGGAATAGATAAAAACCCGTATGAGGGGAGCAGACCGGATCGCCATGGTTGAACCAATCAGGATACCCACACGCGCCTTTTCCTTTGACAACAGCTTTGCGCGTTCGCTTGAGGGCTTCTATGTCACCTGGCAGGGCGCCGAGGCGCCGCAGCCACGCATTGTCCTGTTCAATGATGCGCTGGCTGACAAGCTCGGGCTGTCACTGGACACACAGGATGTGGTGTTGGCGGAAATTCTTGCGGGCAGCCGGGTGGCGGAAGGCTCGGAGCCAATCGCCATGGCCTATGCGGGGCATCAGTTCGGCGGTTTTTCCCCCCAGCTTGGTGACGGACGGGCGCTGCTGCTCGGTGAAGTGCTCGACAAGGACGGAAACCGCTTCGATATCCACCTCAAGGGATCGGGGCCGACACCCTTCTCGCGCGGAGGCGACGGCAAGGCGGTGCTCGGCCCGGTGCTGCGGGAATATATCATGGGCGAGGCGATGCATGCGCTCGGCATTCCGACCACCCGGGCGCTGGCGGCAGTGACAACCGGTGAGCAGATCCGGCGACAGGGGCTGAAACCCGGCGCCGTGCTTGCAAGGGTGGCCTCCAGCCATATCCGCGTCGGAACTTTCCAGTTTTTTGCCGCCCGTGGAGCTTGGGACAGCCTTACAAAACTGGCCGACTATACCATTACCCGTCACTACCCCGATTTGATGGAAAAGGAAAACCGCTATCTGGCCTTCTTTCAGGCCGTTGCAGACCGTCAGGCCAGGTTGATCGCACAGTGGATGCAGGTGGGCTTCATCCATGGCGTGATGAACACCGACAACATGGCAATTTCCGGCGAGACTATCGATTACGGCCCCTGTGCCTTCATGGATCAGTATGATCCGCAGACCGTCTTCAGTTCGATTGATCGGCAGGGACGCTATGCCTATGCCAATCAACCGCAGGCGGGGCAGTGGAATCTGGCCCGGTTTGCCGAAACACTGGTGCCGCTGGTAGCGCCCGATGATCATAACCGGGCAGCCGAGATGCTGACCGATGCCCTTTCCGACTATATGGCCACCTACAAGCAGGCATGGCTGTCCGGTATGGGCAGGAAAATCGGGCTGCCTGCGGCGAGTGGCAGGGATACGGCGCTGATCCAGATCCTGCTTGGCACATTGCAGGGTGAGAAGATCGATTTCACCCAGTTCTTCCGCCGCCTTGGTGAAAGCCTCACGGGCGAGGAAGGCAAGGCCGGCCTGCTGGCGTTGTTTGAGGATCCGGAGTCCATCGCCAGCTGGCTTGCGGAATGGCATGCCCGGCTTGCTGTCGAGACAAGCCCCTTGGAAACCATCGCGCGCGACATGGCACAGGTGAACCCGCTTTATATCCCACGCAACCACATGGTCGAGCGAGCCTTGCAGGAAGCTGAGGACTTTGGCGACTTCAGAGCGGTTCAGCGTTTGCTTGAGGTGGTCTCGCACCCATATGACGAACGGGAAGGGCTGGACGCATTCGCCCGCCCCGCCCCGAGTGATTTCGGGCCGTTTGTCACCTATTGTGGCACCTAGCGGGAAAGACTATGACAGCGGTCCTTCGAAGATGCGCCGGCGTGCGTTGCGGATATGCTCCTGCATGCGCATTCTGGCAGCGTCCATGTCGCGGGCGCGGATGGCGTTGAAAATCCGGTGATGCTCTTCCTGCACGATGACGCGGCGGGCCTGCTTGCTGCGGGAAGAGAGATTGCGGGAAATGTCCATCGCCTGCAGGGAAACTTCGGTCAGGGCTTGAAAGGAGCTGACGAAAAAGTGGTTGTCGGCCGCTTCGCAGATCGCCAGATGGAAGCGATAGTCCTCTCCGGTTCCCATGTCTCCTGTCTCAATGGCATCATCCATGCGCTTGAGCTCGATAGCCATTCGGTCGAGGTGATCGACACCGGCACGCTCGGCGGCGAAATAGGCGGCCTCGCCTTCCAGCATGATGCGATACTCGTAGGACCGCTGGATGTCGGCAATCGACTCGATGGGGGCAAATTGCAGAAAGCTGTCATCAGGGCGCTTGAGCACAAAGCTGCCCGAACCACGCCGAGAGGCGACAAGCCCGCTTTCGCGCAACCTGGCGATCGCGGCACGCACCGTGGGTCGTGAGGCACCAAGGTCCTCGGCCAGTTCCGCTTCGGTCGGCAGCTTGCTGTTCTCCGGATAAACACCGGTCACGATCCGGCTGAGCAGCGCCTCATACACTGCGTCTGCAAGACTGGGAGCTTTGGGGGTGGTGCTGCTGATGTTCGTCACGGATTTCTTACCATTTTTCTTTGGCCGACTTCACGAGCCGTGCGTATTGGCCATAGGTACGCACTATGGGTGCAGGCCATTTTCTCCAGCGCCTGCGAAGCTCTGGATGACCCGCATGAAATGTCAGTCTGTTTGAATCGGGTGATGTTTCGATTTCTTGGCGGACGGTAGCACCTATTTTGCGAAGGATCAATCTTGGGGCCTCATGCTTAAGTATGCCGATCATGCATTTAAAATCCCCAATTGATGAGTCTCAGATCATGGCATCAATGAAATCTTTGAGCTTCTCAAATTCCTTAAGGGCTATTACCTAAGAAGACGAGACAAGACGAAATACCAAACGAAACTGGAACCGGCACCGCCCAATAGACATTGATATCTAAGCGCGGCGGGATAGGGGATCCAACGTCTTACAAAGACCATTCACACAAGGACCGGGAGCGCAGCGCTGCCCGGGATGGAGAAAAGAAATGTCGATCAGACCAGTTCTTTCCACCACCCATGCCCAGGAAACCATGGAAGGGGCTGGTGTACGCCTGCACCGTGCTTTCGGCTTCCAAGATCCCAAGATGTGCGATCCCTTCCTGTTGTTCGATGACTTCCGTGGCGACCGTCCGGATGATTATATTCGCGGCTTCCCGTGGCATCCGCATCGGGGTATCGAGACCATTACCTATGTTCTCAACGGTACGGTGGAACATGGCGACAGTCTGGGCAACCACGGCAGCCTTGGAGCAGGCGATATCCAGTGGATGACCGCCGGGTCGGGTATCATGCATCAGGAAATGCCCAAGGGCAACGAGAAGGGCCAGATGCATGGTTTCCAGCTCTGGGCAAACCTGCCCGCCAGCATGAAAATGACCGCACCGCGCTATCAGGATGTTGAAGCCAAGGAAATCCCGCAGGTGATTGATGATGACGGCACCTCCGTCAAGATCGTCGTCGGCGAATTCTGGGGCAAGAAAGGTCCGGTGGACGGCATCGCCGCCGATCCGCTCTACCTCGACATCTTTGTCCCGGCCGGCGTGCGCAAGCGCTTCAAGATCGACACCTATCGCAACGCCTTTGCCTATGTTTTTGAAGGCGCAGGCAAGTTCGACAATTCCTCCAAGCCGCGCGGCATCCTTCTGGAAAAGGAAGTCATGGGTGAAGAGGTCAACATCCGCGACATGTCGGGCAACCGGACATTGATCAACTTTGGCACAGGCGACGAGGTTGAAGTCATCGCCGGACCGAAGGGTGTCCGCTTCCTGCTGGTCTCGGGCGCGCCCCTTCAGGAGCCCGTCGCCTGGCACGGCCCGATCGTGATGAACACCAAAGAAGAAATCCATCAGGCCATCCGCGAATTGCGCAATGGCACCTTTATCAAACCGGCCCACTGAAACACCGGACCGACCCAAGCTACAAAGCACCAAAGCTAACCAAGGCAGAGATATTCAAATGGCAAAAGTACTCGTTCTTTACTACTCCTCATATGGTCACATCGAAACCATGGCCAAGGCCGTCGCGGAAGGCGCCGCAGCCGAAGGCGCAGAGGTTACCATCAAGCGCGTTCCCGAACTGGTTCCGGAAGAGGTTGCCAAGGCTTCCTACTTCAAGATGGATCAGGAAGCGCCGATCGCTTCTCCGAGCGAGCTCGATCAGTACGACGCCATCATCGTTGGCGCTGGCACCCGCTTCGGCACAGTAGCCTCCCAGATGCGCAACTTCTGGGACCAGACCGGCGGTCTGTGGGCAACCGGCAAGCTGACCGGCAAGGTGGGCTCGGTCTTCACCTCTTCTGCAACCCAGCACGGCGGTCAGGAATCCACCATTCTTGGCTTCATTCCGACCCTCATGCACCATGGCATGGTCGTTGTCGGCCTGCCTTATGCCTTCCAGGGCCAGATGGGCATTGACGAAATCAAGGGTGGCTCTCCTTACGGTGCAACCACCATCACCGATGGCGACGGTTCCCGCCAGCCATCCGCAGTCGAGCTGGAAGGTGCCCGTTACCAGGGTGCACATGTTGCCAAAATCGCAGCAAAACTGACAGCCTGATCCGACTGACACGTCAAACGAACCACGAATAATAACAAGAATAATAAAGAAATAGCCGGTCTGGAGAGAAACCAGCCTTCAGACCGGATCTGTCCGCAAACTGAGAAGAAGGAAGGAAACACAATGGGACTGCTCGTCGACGGCAAATGGCACGATCAATGGTACGACACCAAATCAACCGGCGGGCGCTTTGTGCGCAAGGACGCGGCCTTCCGCAACTGGATTACCGCCGACGGTTCAGCCGGCCCGACCGGTACCGGTGGCTTCAAGGCCGAAACCGGGCGCTATCATCTCTATGTTTCCTATGCGTGCCCGTGGGCACACCGCACGCTCATCTTCCGCGCTCTCAAGGGGCTTACTGACAAGATCTCCGTTTCAGTGGTCAACAGCTTCATGGGCGAACACGGATGGACCTTCGAGGATGCGGACGGCGTCATTCCCGATCCCCTCTTCGGAGCAACTTTCCTGCACGAGATCTATACCCGGGCAGACGCGACCTATACCGGCCGCGTGACGGTTCCGGTTTTGTGGGACACCAAGACCGGCACGATCGTGTCCAACGAATCGTCCGAAATCATCCGCATGCTGAATTCTGCCTTCGATGGCATTGGAGCACGCCCCGGCGACTATTGGCCCGAGGCACATCGCGCCGAAATCGAGACCCTGAACGAGCGCATCTACAACACGGTCAACAACGGAGTTTACAAGGCTGGCTTTGCCACGACCCAGGCAGCTTACGAGGAAGCCGTCGTGCCGCTGTTTGAAACGCTGGACTGGCTAGAAGAGCGCCTTTCGAAATCGCGGTTCCTTCTGGAGTATGGACAGACTGAAGCCGACTGGCGCCTGTTCACGACCCTTATCCGCTTCGACTCGGTCTATTACGGCCATTTCAAATGTAATCTGCGGTCGCTCGAGTCCTATCCGAACCTGTCGAACTATGTCCGGGATCTCTATCAGCAACCCGGTGTGGCAGCGACTGTGCGCATGGATCACATCAAGAACCACTATTACGCCAGCCACGACATGATCAATCCCACGCGTATCGTACCAATGGGACCGGAGATCGATTATGGCCGGCCGCACAACAGGGTACGCCTGAAGGCCGCCTGAGGACAAACCCCTCTTTCATGAATGAACGAAAATGAACAAAGGCAAGGATGCCCCGCATCCTTGCCTTTTTGTTTGGTTTCGTGCTCGACCCGTTGACGCCATCCCCGTCTGCTAGACAGGATGGGGCGCGCAAGAGTTTCGCCTGATCAGCTCGCAGCGAATGAGGCTGACGAAGCTGGATTCATTTTCACCCAGTACGATCTCTGACACCGCGCGGCGTCCCATTTCATAATAGGGCAGACGCACCGTTGTCAGTTGCGGCCGGACGTGCTCGGAAATGGTCTTGAAATCGTCAAACCCGATGACGGAAAGGTCATCGGGAATACGCATTCCAAGATCAAGAGCCGCATTCATCACCATCATCGCGACGCGATCGTTACCGCAAATGATGGCGCTCGGCCTGTCGGAAGCGGACAAAACCTCTTTCGCCTTGTCATAGGCGATGTAGGTCTCGCCCACATCGAAATAACCCGAGACACCCAGATGGCACATGTCGGAACTCAAGGACAGACCCTGTTTGGCCATGGCCTTTGAAATCCCCTTCAGCCGCAGAGAGGTTGCAGGATCCTCATGCGGAAGGGATATGACCGCGATCTTCCTGTGTCCGAGTTCGAGAAGATGAGAGGCCTGCAAAAAGCCCCCTTCTTCATCATCGGGCAGAATGATCTTGCCTCTGGCGTTGACAGGGGTGCAGTTCATATAGACCACACTTTCCTGCCCGAATGCGTCAGAATGGTTGATATATTGTCGATATCGAGACGCATAGATATATCCCGCCGCCTTGTAGGCACGGAACATCCGGCAAATGCCGACCAGGTTCTGCGTATCGGTTTCAAGAGAACCAACAAGGAGAATGCGCCCATGTTGAAGGGCTTCCGCTTGCGCACCGCGCAACAACTCCACCGAATAGGGGGACGTCGCCACATGGTCCGCAATGAAACCGATAAACGCGAATTGCTCCAGATTGCTGGCTCTGGTCGCATATTTTTCCAGATAGCCGGTTCGTTCGGCGACCTCGTATATGCGCTTTGCCGTCTCTTCACTCGAACACCGCTTGCCACGCAATGTAAGAGACACAGTTTTATTAGAAACGCCAACTTCTCTAGCAATATCTGCTAGTGTTGCCATTGCCCACCCCACGGAAATATTAAGAACGCTCTATTGTACTGACCCCAAATACAGACAAGAGAGCGTAGTCATCTTTTCAGCATATCTGATATGATCACCCGAATATCTCAATGAAAAAAACGAGAGGATATAAGCAGATACGCTGACCCCAGATAAGAATCAACGCGCAATGGTTGAAGCACCCTTTTATTGTCAAACTTATGCTGTGTTTGCAAATAAAAAATTTGTAAAGCCATTGTTTTTAAATCAGATTTATTGATACACACGCAGGTTGAATCCCAAAACCGCTCAAATTATTAGCACGCCCCGAACCGCCCCCATAAAATTCACAATCGCGTTATTTGAATTCCTGATAGAATTATTGTTCTTCCATATTTACACATCTCAAGATGTAACCACAGACATCAGAACGCTCGGAATACAACGGCCTTGTTCTGCGGGGCGGGGTCGTTTATGGATGAGGCAGACAAGATCTTGTTCTCCTGATTTGCAGGGCCCAAAGCCCCGGTTTCCCTGATTTGTTGCCCGCAAAGCAAAGCCCCAAACGCGAAAGCGCTCTCGCATGTCTTTTCTTAGCTCGCCCCGGAACCTTGGCATTTTCTTCGCAATCATGGCATCGATCATCTTCTCGATGCATGATGCTGTCTCGAAATTGTTGGTGGTCAACCATTCCGTCTGGTTCATCATGATGGTCCGCTACTGGTTTCATCTGATCGTGGCCATCATCTGGGCGCTGATGAGCAAGGATGGGTTCCGAGCGGCAATCACAACCCCCCGTCCGTTTCTACAGATCATTCGAGGCATCCTGCTGGTTACCGAAATTGCCCTGATCATCTATGCCTACAGCATGCTGGGGCTGGCAGAAGTTACAACCATCATCATGGTTCACCCCCTGATCGTTACGGGCCTTGCTGCCGTGTTTCTTGGCGAAGTTGTCGGCTGGCATCGTATAGGTGCACTGCTGGTGGGTCTTCTCGGCCTCGGGGTCATCATGCAGCCAACCGGCAACATCTGGGGCTATGGCGGCTTTGTGGCGCTGGCGGCAACAACGGCCTTCGCCCTCTATCAGCTGTTCACCCGTCTGGCGAGCCGCCACGACAGCACCCTCACCTCATTCTTCTATGCCGGCCTCATCGGCGTCATCCTGACAACCGTGCCGGGCCTCAAGATGGCTCCAGCGCTGGCCGACATGAACTGGCTGCTTCTAGCGGGCGCCTGCATCTTCAGCACGGCAGCTCATTTCAGCGTCATGAAGGCCCTGTCCCTGACCGAGGCAAGCGCCATTCAGCCCTTCACCTACATGCAGTTGGTCTGGTCGATTCCAATCGGCTTTCTGGTGTTCGGGGCTCTGCCGATCTGGTCGACCATTCTGGGTGCCACAATGATTGTCGGCGCCGGGCTTTACACGATCCATCGCGGCAACCGCTGACCATTGCGGCGACAGCCCAGATGAAGCAATGCTTCGCACTGTTTTCCGGCCATCGTCCATAGCGCCCGGCCATGCAGGCAGAGCAAGGACAGCTTGCCCTCGCCGCTGGATAATTATGACTATGTTCCATATTGTTAGAGCTCGCACGCTTGCCTACAATGGAAGCAAGGGTTCGATGGTGGATTGGCATCGTGCGGTAATCGACCCGTTGCGTGTAGTCCCGATCCGGACTTCGTCATGAGCTGTTCGCCACGGCGCGCAAGCCTGAGCCGATATCACGCACGTACCTACCCGCCTCAGGTCATCGTCACTGGTCCAGCCGCATAAAACGAATGCCGCCTGCAGTGCTTCGGCAAGCATCTGCGTGTCCCCGCAAGTTCCCTTTCAGAATTGCCGCAAAGGCAGCTCTGTGCCCCTGATCGACAAGCCTTTCACCGGCATGGCGCTGCCACCTCGGCAAAACGAGAAGGAGAAAGCGCATGACCATCAAGAGCATTCTCTACGCCTACTGCGGTGAGCAGGATGAGGGAAGCGGACTTGATTTTGCAATCAGGCTCGCGGATCACTATGACGCTTGGCTTGCCGGGATCATCCGGCACGGCTTTTCCAAGATGGAAAAGCGCATCGCCACCATTGTCTCCGAGGAAGTCCATCTCGCGGTTCAACAAGCCGAGAACAAGCGCATCGCCGACATCACCAGCCGTTTCCATGAAACGGTTAAGGCTGCGGGCCTTGAAGCCCGGTCAAGCTTCATCGATATCGAGCCGCAAATGGTGACCTCCATTTCGGAGGTGGCTCGCTGCTATGATATCGTGGTCACCGGCAATCATCCCGAAGACGAGCAGTTCGAGTTTCTTGCGGCCTATCCTGATCGGATCGCCCTGCAAAGCGGCCGTCCGGTGGTTGTCGTGCCTGATGGGTACAAATCCAAGGGGCCTCCAAGAAAAGTCCTGATTGCCTGGGATGGCAAGCGCACCATCGCAAGGGCGGTTGGCGATGCCATGCCGATGCTCGAACAGGGGGCACAGGTGACGCTGCTCACCGTTGGCCCGTCCCACACCGTCGATCAGCATCCCGATGGCGGCATCATGGGACTTCTTGCACGGCATAACATCGAAGCGGAGCACATTCATGACCGCGGGGTCGGGCGATCCATTGCCGAGACCATCGTTCAGACAGCCGACGAGCTGGGATCGTCATTGATCATCATGGGGGCCTATGAGCACTCGAAATTTTCTCAGGACATCTTCGGCGGCGTGACCACCGAGATGCTACAGAGCGTTCGTGTGCCCGTCTTCATGGCGCATTGATGTTTGATGCTGGCCATCAGACGCCGACCCGGGTCGAGATATCGCTTGCACAATACGATCCATCCGACCTTCAACCGGCCGCGTGAAGGATTGATTCCAGTGTTTCCAGAGACAGAGGCACCGGATTGCCCTTCATAGAAGACGAGGCCGCAGAAGCTTTGGCGACAGACGGCACAAGGGCCTTCTCCACCCCTTGTGCCTGCAGACCGGGCAAAGCGTTGGCGCCAGACCACGTTGCCAGTTCATCAAACGCCTGATCGGCGGGGCATCCCAAGGCTCCGCCGATCCAGCCTCTCACTTCGGCAAACCGTTCGAGCAATCGGTTGCGTTCGACCTCTGCAAGCTCAGTGGACACCCTCACCTCTTGTTCATTGGCCTTTAGCACGTGGGGCAGCAGAGCGCCACACAGAGCGCCATGGGCAGCCCCCGTTTCCCCGCCAAGTACACCGGCAAGACCATGGACAGCACCAAGACCGGCATTGGCCAGCGCCAGACCGCCGCAAAGGCTCGTCCAGGCGAGGGCATCGCGTGCCCCCTTGTCCTCGGCCTTCATGAGTCTTGCCAAAGCCTCGAGGCCCTTGGGGATGGCATCGCGACAGAGAAGATCCGTCAACACGTTCGCCTTGCAGGAGAGATAGGGCTCGATGACCTGTGTCACCGCGTCCAGTCCGCTTGCCAGCGTGATGGCACGCGGCAGATAGTCTGTGAGTTCCGGGTCGACGATCGCCAGTGTCGGCAACATCCGAGGATCTCTCAGAGAAACCTTGCGCGCAGCCTCGGGCACGGTCAGCACGGCATTTTTGGTCACCTCGGCGCCGGTTCCGGCGGTGGTCGGCAGGGCGGCAAACGGCAGCGGAGCCTGTTCAAGCGGCAGCCCTTTGCCCACGACCTCCAGATGATCCATGACCGGGCGTGTAGCAGGCACGAGTGCCGCAAGCGCCTTGCCTGTGTCAATCACAGCCCCGCCACCGATGGCCACGATGGCTTTTGCCTGCGTCGCGCGGGCCCGGGCAACACCTTCCTCGATCAACGCAACATCCGGTTCTCTGGGCACGGAGAAGGCCACCACCTCGACACCCAGTCCGATCAGGGCTTCCAGCAGCCATTGGACCCGCGCTCCATCCCTGCCATGAACCAGCAGCAGGGGAGAGCCCAGCTTACCCAATACCGCGACATTGCGCGCCGCTTCCTTGCGACCAAAATGGATGGTGGTGGCCGTCATGAACTGGAAAGATGGAATGGAAGATGTCATTGGATGGCTCCGATAGTGAAGTTGACGCAGAAGTCGGGCAACAGAGGGTCTGCTAACGGCGGACAGGCGGAAGGCGCCTTCGCCCGACGAGACCAGCCCTTGCCTGACCTGCCCTTCGCGCAGCGAGCACGCCCCTATTATATAGAGTGTTCCGAAACGGCTCCATGCTGCAGGAACACCGTGCCGGTGGGTGGTGCCATCAAAGGCTCCCTCTTCGCCTGCGTCAAGCCGCTTCCTGATGAGTAAGGCATGCAAATTCGCTGCGCTGCAGCAATTATTATACGTATAACTATCTAATATTCATCAATTTTTCCCATTTCAGCTATCTGAATACCTCATGCGACTCCACAAGGACTCATGCGCGCGTCGCATGGCTGAGAAGCGCCCTCAAAAAATCTACCTAAAACCAAAGCCATAGAACTAATTAATTAGGCAACTGCAGTTGCCTGCATTTGCGTTGCAGTGCAAAAACACCTTGTATATACGGGTTTTTACGGAATTATTTCCCAAATTTCTTTGAATCCGAGCACATCCTTTTCCGCAGACTGTATCGCCCGAGCTATGCGTTTAATGCAAATCGCACATTCCAGCTATTATCATATTGTTTTTATTGATCTTTTCAAATCGATTTTGAAACCATTCAGTTTGCGTCGATATGGGGCTTTGATATATACTGCCTTCGAAAGTCAAGGAGGGAGTTCGTACTAGAACAAGGCTGCAAATACCAAACGCTCTCCCCTTGCGGAAAAACCCTGGCTAACTCCCCATTACACTCGAGCGGTCGGCACTGCTCGAAACGGGTGAGCTATGCCCAATTGGTGGTATGTGAGGCCATGCCACCGGACCGAACCGAATTTACTCGTTTAACAGTGAGGATACCAACAATGAATTATATGAGTGATAAACCCGTTGTCGCCGATCCATGGCAAGGGTTCTCGGATGGCGAATGGCGCAACAAGATCGACGTGCGCGCGTTCATCCAGGAAAACTACACTCCATATGATGGTGACGACAGCTTCCTCGCTGATGCTACCGAGCGTACCAAACAGCTGTGGGAAGAACTTGGCGTCCTGCTGAAAAAAGAACGCGAAGCTGGTGTCCTCGACGTTTCGACCATTCCTACTTCCATCGCTGCTCATGACGCTGGTTACATCAACAAGGACCTCGAAGTCATCGTTGGTCTGCAGACGGACGCTCCCCTGAAGCGCGCCATCATGCCAAACGGTGGCCTTCGCATGGTTGAAGGCGGCATGGAAGCATTCGGCTTCGAGCCAGACCCGCAGGTTCATGAAATCTGGACGAAATACCGCAAGGACCATAACCAGGGCGTTTTCGACGTATACAGCCCTGACATTCTGGCTTGCCGCAAATCCGGCGTCATCACCGGTCTGCCCGATGCCTATGGTCGTGGCCGCATCATCGGCGACTATCGCCGCGTTGCCCTTTATGGCATCGACTTCCTGAAAGCCCAGAAGCTGGCTGACTTCAACGAAACCAACGACGCTGTGTTCGACATGGACACCCTGCGCCTTCGTGAAGAGCTCTCCGAACAGTATCGCGCTCTTGAAGAACTGCGCGAAATGGGCCTGAAATACGGCGTGGACATGTCCAAGCCTGCTACCAACGCTCGTGAAGCCATCCAGTTCACCTACATGGGTTACCTGGCTGCAGTGAAAGAGCAGAACGGTGCAGCAATGTCCTTCGGTCGTACTTCGACCTTCCTCGACGTTTACATCAAACGCGACATGGATGCTGGCCTGCTGACCGAAGAACAGGCTCAGGAAATGATCGACGACATGGTCATCAAGCTCCGCATCGTCCGCTTCCTGCGTACGCCGGAATATGATGAACTGTTCTCTGGCGATCCGACCTGGGTTACCGAATCCATCGGTGGTATCGGCCTTGACGGTCGTTCGCTGGTCACCAAGAACTCCTTCCGCGTTCTGAACACCCTGTTCAACCTCGGCCCGGCTCCGGAACCGAACCTTACCGTTCTGTGGTCTTCCAAGCTGCCTCGCGGCTTCAAGGACTTCTGCGCAAAAGTTTCCAAGGAAACCTCTGCCATCCAGTACGAGAACGACGACCTGATGCGTCCGAAGTGGGGCGACGACTATGGCATCGCTTGCTGCGTATCCGCCATGGCCATCGGCAAACAGATGCAGTTCTTCGGTGCTCGCGCCAACCTTGCAAAATGCATGCTCTATGCAATCAACGGCGGCGTTGACGAAAAGTCCGGCCAGAAGGTTGCTGAGGGTCTGGAACCGATCACCGGTGACGTGCTCGATTTCGATGAAGTCATGGCAAAATACGACATCGCCATGGAATGGCTGGCCAAGACCTACGTCAAGGCTCTGAACGCCATCCACTACATGCACGACAAATATGCCTACGAACGCATCGAAATGGCTCTGCATGACCGCGACATCCTGCGTACCATGGCTTGCGGCATCGCCGGCCTGTCCATCGCAGCTGACAGTCTGTCTGCCATCAAACATGCCAAGGTAAGCGTTGTCCGCAACGAAGCCGGTCTGGCCGTCGACTACAAGATTGAAGGCGACTACCCTGCATTCGGCAACAACGACGACCGTGTTGACAGCATCGCATGCTACCTGACCGAAACCTTCATGAAGAAGGTTGCTGGCCAGCCTTACTTCTACCGCGATGCAATGCCGACCCAGTCCATCCTGACCATCACCTCCAACGTGGTCTATGGCAAGAAAACCGGCAACACCCCTGATGGCCGCCGCGCTGGCGAACCATTCGCTCCGGGTGCCAACCCGATGAACGGCCGCGACAAGAAAGGCTTTGTTGCTGCTGGCGCTTCGGTTGCCAAACTGCCTTACGACTATGCTCAGGACGGCATCAGCTGGACTGCTTCTGCGACCCCGACCTCCATGGGTCACACCGACAAAGAGCAGATCCGCAACCTGGCCAACTGCCTTGACGGCTTCTGCGACGCTGGTGGCTTCCATGTGAACGTCAACATGCTTCGCCGCGAAACCCTGGAAGACGCAATGGAGCATCCTGAGAAATATCCTCAGCTGACCGTCCGCGTTTCCGGCTACGCCGTGAACTTCATCAAGCTGACCCGCGAACAGCAGCTCGATGTTCTGAGCCGCACCTTCCATGACCACATGTAAGGTTGAGCGCTCGAAGCTCATCTGACCTGAAATGAGACGAGCCGGAAAGCCTTTGCTTTTCGGCTCTTCATTTGCCAACTGTCTCGTCGTCACATAGCCTGCGTCGCCAGGATGGATCGCTCAGCTGACCACCATTGGCTGGAATGAGCCCGGCATTGATGCTATGAAGCGGAGAGCGAACCCTGCATTCCGGAGCACGGGCGCCCGCGATCAAAAGCGAGACCAAAAACGAGACCCACAGTTCCCCCAAAGGAGGACCGGACTTGAGCACAGCCGAAATCGAAAACGAAACCCAGGCACACGAACGCAAGGATCCGTCTGAATACGGCTTCCTGCACTCCATGGAGTCCGGCGCGGCCGTTGACGGTCCGGGCATGCGCTTTGTCTTTTTCATGTCCGGTTGCCAGTTCAAATGCCTCTATTGCCACAATCCGGATACCTGGAAGCTGCACAACGGCACCTATATCGACATCGACGGTGTGCTGAAGGAAATCAAGGGCTATGCCCGCTTCCTCAAATTTGCCGGTGGAGTGACCTTCTCGGGCGGCGAACCGATGATGCAGGCCCCTTTTGTGGGAGCAGCAGCGCGAGCCATCAAGGACAAGTTCGATCTGCATATCGCACTCGACACACAGGGCTTCCTGCATGGCAATGTCGAGGACGACTGGTTTGACCCGTTCGACCTCATCATGCTCGACATCAAGCACATCAATCCGGACACCTACCTCAAGCTGACCTCACAGCCGCTACAGCCGACACTCGACTTCGCCCAGCGCATGGTGCGCCTCAAGAAGGAAATGCGCATCCGCTACGTGCTGGTTCCCGAGTGGACCGACGCGAAAGAGGATGTTGATAAGATGGCCGACTATGTCGCCAGCCTTGGCGATCTGATCGAGCTTGTCGAGGTTCTTCCCTTCCATCAGCTCGGAACCTCCAAATGGGAGAAACTGGGCATGGAATACAAGCTCAAGGATTTGCGCACGCCGACCCCGGAAGAGGCGGAAGCGGCACGGGATATCTTCCGTTCGCGAGGTCTTGTCGCCACCTGAGTGTGGCCGAACCGGAAACCTGCTTCAGAAAGCCCCTTCGGAACAATCACCAAAGGGGCTTTTTCATTATCTGGCTGGTACCCCAGATGGATTGGCGCCCGTCATTCTGGAGCCAAGACAAACGCTTCGTCCTTAAGCATGTAAGCATCAGAAGGAATCAAGGGCGATCCGCAGACCGGCTTCGGCACTTGAGCGTTCCATCGCCTCGATCAACCGTTGAACCTTCAAGGCGTCCCTGCCGGGCGCAATCAGGCTATCGCTCCGGCCCTCGACCACATCGACAAAATTCTGGATGATTTCCATGTGCCAGTCATAGGGGAAGGCCATGGGGTCGGCTCCGGCACCGGAGAGACCTTTTTCGGCGAACTCCTCCACCTTGCCGTCCCGCATGTGAATGGTCAGACTGCCGCCTTCCAGCGTTGCAGACCCGAGCGAGCCATCAACCCGGATGGTCTCGGCCGATCCGGGGAAGCTGGCCGTGGTGGCGCAGATGGAGCCAACCGCACCAGACTCGAAAAGCACACCTGCGCTGGCAAAATCCTCGGCTTCCATGGCGTGCAACTGGGTGGTGGTCAGCATGGCCTGTACGGCCTTGACCGGCCCGAACAGATGCAGCATCAGGTCAAGGACATGAATGGCCTGAGTGATCAGCACGCCCCCACCGTCCTGTTCGTAGGTGCCACGGCCCGGCTGATCATAATAGTCCTGCGGACGCCACCAGGGAACGTCAACGCGTACCATGGCGACATCGCCAAGCTGGCCGCTGTCCAACAGCGATTTCAATTGCCGTGCCCCCTGACGGGCGCGATGCTGCAGCACAGTGCCAAGAAGAATGCCGCCCTGTTCGGCGATCTCGACCAGTTCAGTTGCAGCGGGCAAGGTGCGCTCCAGAGGCTTCTCCATCAGGATGTGCTTGCCGGCAGCAGCCATCAGAGACACGATCTCCTTGCGGCCGTCAGGCGGGGTGAGGACCAGAACAGCTTCGGTTTCGGGATCATCGGCAATGGACTGCAACGAAGGAAAGGCCTTGACCTGCATGGCTTCTGCTGCAGAATCCCGCCTTGTCTTGTTACGCATGTAGAGCCCCGTGAGCTCCACACTCTCATGCAGGGATTCCAATGCGGCAACATGGGCACGAGCCGCCATTCCCAATCCGATTACAGCAAGTTTCATGGTCCCTCCTTGGCCTGCCGATCTGTTGGACACACATGCAAATTATGACCGGGGCGTCTGTTTTTCTTGTCCTCTAACGATGATCCAAACAATCCTGTTTGACAAGCCATGAGTTGCCCTGTCGGGCAGGACATCGCTGTAAAGTCTCAGCCATGCAGCAACACGTCCGTCCCGCTCATACCTGCCATCAGGACCTTCCAACCACGGCAAGAAACGCTGTGCGCATTTGGCGCGGTCGCAATAGGGGAGAAAGCAGCAAGGAAAAGAGCATCCTGGCCCGTTTGCCTGTATTAGATGGAACATCGTCATCAGGCCGCACGCCAAAGCCACCTTCATAAGGCAGACCATCATGACCGCACGCCTCAACCGTTTGTTCGCCCTCCCCACCCCGACTGCCGGGCTTGCTCTCGGCATCGCCGCACTGGGGCTTTGCTGGGAGAATAGCGGGCTGTTCGCCGGTCAGGCCCGGATGGCCGGCGCTGTTGTCGCCGCCGTGCTGCTACTCCTGCTGCTGGCCGGTTTCCTCCTCCGCCCGGCCCAGTTGCTCAATGAGGTGAAGCACCCGGTGATGGGCAGCATCTTACCGACCTTCACCATGGCCACCATGCTGGTGGCAAGTGCTGCAGGTGGACGCCTTGGTCTCGTTCTGTGGCTCATGGCGGTAGCGCTCCATCTGCTGCTGCTTATCCTCTTCTGTGTGTATCGCCTGAGAGACTTTCACCTCCATCAGATGGTCCCGAGCTGGTATATTCCGCCTGTCGGGATCATTGTGGCCAATATCACCCTGCCCGATGGCGCATTCTCAGGGCTGGCAACGATCCTGTTCTGGTTCGGCCTTGTCTGTTACGGGCTGATGCAGCCTGTGATGATCTACCGCTTCCTGTTCGAGCCGAACGTGCCCGATGCGGCCAAGCCTACCCTTGCGATCATGGCAGCGCCTGCCAGCCTGTCGCTCGCCGGATATCTGGCCGTCGAGCCCGCCCCGTCAATACTCCTTGTCATGATCCTGCTCGGAGTGGCACTGTTGATGACAGCCATCATCTATCTGGCCCTGTTCCGGCTTGCGCGTTTGCCGTTCACGCCCGGCTATTCGGCCTTCACCTTCCCTCTGGTGATCAGCGCAACGGCATTGTTCAAGGGCGCAACCTTCCTGGCGCGGTGGCCAGAGACGGCATCCGCTGCAACTCAGCTTCTTTGGCTGGCACGACTGGAACTGGCCGTTGCGACGGTGGTGGTGGTCTATGTGGCGACTCGCTATGCCCTCTGGTTTATGGCCGCCCCGGCCTCTCAGGCTCCTCAAAGGGGGTGATTGGCCGCAACAAACAGAAAAACGACGAAACACGAGTGAATAGCACCCGGGTCGGGGCAACTGTCGCCAAGATGACACAATCTGGCTTTACGCAATTTCAACATGAGCACTAAAACGTAGTCCATGACAGAACAGATCCAACGCGCGTTCTGCCAGAGGTGGACCAGACCTCGCTGCGCCTGAATGCTCACAAGGGCTCTTTCGGGCCCGTGTTTCTTACCACCATGAGAGTTCCGGCTGGCCGACAGACCACATCAGATGAAGCTGACCGGGCTCATCGGAGATTGTTCATGACCAGTTCTGCTCCAGAAAAATATTCCGGTGCCATCATTGTTCTTCATTGGCTTGGCGCACTATTGATTATCGGCCTGCTCATTGTCGGATCCCTTTTGGAAGACATGACGGGAGCGACCAAAATGCAGCTTCTTGCCTTTCACTATTATGCGGGCCTTGCAACCGGCGTGCTCTTTCTGGCGCGTCTGGTGTTTTTCTTCATCAACGCCCGCCCCGCCGCAGATCCGGCTTGGCCGAAGTGGCAGGCAACCGCGTCGAAAGCTGTTGAGGGGCTGCTTTATCTGCTGCCGCTCATCATGGTTGCAAGTGGCATGATCGCCATGCTGGCCTTTGGCCTTGGCGACTATGTGCAGTCAGGCGATTATGAAGGCTATCAGGCGGCTCATCGCGTCTGGCCGATGCTGGTGCACAGTCTCACCGCCAACCTGCTGATCGCCGCTCTGGGGCTGCATGTGGTGGCCGCGCTCTATCATCATTTCGTGCAGAAGGATCAGATCTTCAACCGCATCACCTTCCGCAAGGCGTAGGGTGCCGATCATTCTAGGATCAAAACGCAAAAACGGTTCTGGTGCCTTGCAACAGAGCCGTTCTTTTTCTATTCCGCAGACCTACACCTCGCAAGGCACATGGTAACAGCGTGCATTGTTTCACTGGCTTTGGGTCTCATTCTGGTTCGGATCCCGCATGACTTGCTTACAGGTACCGTCGGCAGCATATTCCCGGCAGCGCCAATAGACATGCTTGAACCGAATGCGTTCCGGATTCCAAAGCCTGTTCTTGTTGAACACCCCGGTTGTTGGAACGTCTGCTGCCGTCTCCTTAAATGGCAAGCCTGATTCCTGCATAGAGGCACCGGGTATTGCGTTCGCAGCGCCACGATTTTCGGGTTTCATGTCCGTTCCTCCTGCGTCTCGAATGACGCGCAAACTCGAACAAGTTCCGTTTGAATCATAGTGTTTGCATCCCCAGACCTTCCCTTTGTAGGTTATCTGTTCAGGATTCCAGCTTCTGTTTTTGTTAAAGACGCAAAGACAAGGTACATCACTTGCGAATTCAGCCAGCTTGTTGGCGGCAGGCTTTTGATCTTCGGCTCGAGGCCCCGCGGAAGGCTCTTCAGCAGGTATCTGCAGCGGGCTATCGGCTACACTCGCTGGGGCGTAGGCGCGTTCTAACGGAGGGGCGGGATTGCTGGAACAGGCTGAGACGACAAACAGGCAACCAATAGCAAAAGTAATTTCTCTAACAAACATCATTCACTCACTTTAATGACCTTCCACTCTCCTACCTTGAATATACATTTATACTTATAAGTAAATTGACAGACAAAATCACACTTATTTGGTAGTTATCTTTATACCCTGAAGTAAGATGATGGAATATGCGGGAATTAAGCTTTGCCATTAAAACTGTCAGCAATCAAGTATGTAAAATATTTCTATTTATATAAAAAGGGCGTTCCGTCACTTCGGGAACGCCCTTCAGTCATCTTGATTGTCAGCAGCAGGGAAAGACTACTCTTCCAGCTCGATCAACAAATCCTTGGCGTCGATCTTGCCGCCCGGGGTCACATGCACTTCCTTGATGACGGCATCGCGCTCAGCGTGAATGCCGGTTTCCATCTTCATGGCTTCGATCGTCAGCAGAAGATCACCGGCACGGACGGACTGGCCGGCCTTGACGCCGATCGTTGCCACTACACCCGGCATCGGCGCACCGATATGGTTGGGGTTGTTGGTATCGGCTTTCGGGCGCGTTGCCGTGGTCGACTTGACCATACGGTTCGGCACGGTGACCGAACGCGGCTGACCGTTGAGCTCGAAATAGACCTTCACGTCGCCTTCGTCATTGGTCTCGCTGACGGCCTGCATACGGATTTCCAGCGTCTTGCCCGGAGAGATTTCAGCGGAAATTTCCTCACCCTGCGTCATGCCATAGAAGAAGGTCTTCGTCGGCAGGGTACGCACAGGGCCATAGAGGCGATGACGGCCCATATAGTCGAGGAAGACCTTCGGATACATCAGATAGCCGTTGAGATCCTCGTCATCCACTTCAAAGCCTTCCAGCTCCTCGGTCAGCTTGGCGCGGACATCTTCCAGATCAACTGGAGGCAGATGCTTGCCGGGGCGCTCGGTGTTGGGCTGTTCGCCCTTGAGGACCTTGTCGATGATACCTTTCGGGAACCCGCCTTCCGGCTGGCCGAGATTGCCGCGCATCATGTCGATGACGGAATCCGGGAAGGACAGATCCACGGTCGGGTCTTCCACCTGCTTGCGCGTCAGGCCCTGAGAGACCATCATCAGCGCCATGTCGCCGACCACCTTGGACGACGGCGTCACCTTCGGAATATCGCCGAACATCAGGTTCACGTCGGCATAGGTCTGGGCGACTTCGTGCCAGCGTTCCTCCAGCCCGAGGCTGCGGGCCTGTGCCTTGAGGTTGGTATACTGACCACCGGGCATTTCATGCAGATAGACCTCGGACGCCGGAGAGCTGGTGCCGCTTTCAAAGGCGGCATACTGGCCACGGACGGCTTCCCAATATTCAGAGATATCGCGGATTGCTTCGACATCAAGGCCGGAGTCCCGCTCGGTGTTGCGCAGGGCTTCGACGATCGAGCCAAGGCATGGCTGCGAGGTTGAACCCGAGAAGGCATCCATCGCCGCGTCCACCACATCGACCCCGGCTTCGCTGGCTGCCAGAATGGTGGCAGCGGAAATGCCAGAAGTGTCGTGGGTGTGCAGATGGATCGGCAGACCGACCTCTTCCTTGAGGGCCTTGACAAGCACCCGGGCCTGAGCAGGCTTCAACAGCCCGGCCATGTCCTTGAGGCCGAGGATATGAGCCCCGGCGTCGCGAAGTTCCTTGCCCATCTTGACATAGTATTTGAGATCATACTTGGCCCGGTTCGGATCGAAGATGTCGCCGGTGTAGCAGATCGTGCCTTCGCAGACCTTGTTGTTGTCCAGAACCGCATCCATGGCGACGCGCATGTTCTCAACCCAGTTGAGAGAGTCAAAGACGCGGAACAGGTCAACGCCGCTGATCGCAGCCTGCTTGACAAAGCTCTGAACCACATTGTCCGGATAGTTGGTGTAGCCCACGCCATTGGAGCCGCGCAGCAGCATCTGGATCATGATGTTGGGCATGGCCGTGCGGATGTCGCGCAAACGCTGCCACGGACATTCCTGCAGGAAACGATAGGCCACGTCGAAGGTCGCGCCGCCCCAAGCCTCGATGGAGAACAGCTGCGGCAGATTGAGCGCGTAGCTAGGAGCCACCTTGATCATGTCGATGGAACGCATGCGCGTTGCCAGCAGAGACTGGTGACCGTCGCGCATGGTGGTGTCGGTCAGGAGCAGCTGCTTCTGATCGGCCAGCCAGTCGGCAACTGCCTGCGGCCCCTTGGCGTCCAGCAGGTCGCGGGTGCCCGCAGCGGGCTTCTCTGCGTGTGGTGCCGGCAGGACAGGCGCCCGCAGCCCTTCGGCCGGACGCGGACGGTCCTTGACTTCCGGATGGCCATTCACCGTGATGTCGGCAATGTAGGTCAGCACCTTGGTGCCACGGTCGCGACGCTTCTTGAAGTTGAACAGCTCCGGCGTCGTGTCGATGAACTTGGTGGTATAGGTGTTGTTGAGGAAGGTCGGATGCTTGAGCAGGTTTTCGACGAAGCGGATGTTGGTCGAAACGCCGCGCACGCGGAATTCGCGCAGGGCGCGATCCATGCGGGCAATGGCCTGCTCCGGCGTCGGCGCCCAAGCGGTAACCTTGGTCAGCAGACTGTCGTAATAGCGGGTGATGACACCGCCAGTGTAGGCAGTGCCGCCATCGAGGCGGATGCCCATGCCGGTGGCCGAGCGATAGGCGTTGAGGCGGCCATAGTCCGGAATGAAGTTGTTCTGCGGGTCTTCCGTGGTCACACGGCACTGCAGGGCATGGCCGTGCAGCTGGACCTCTTCCTGGCTGGCCACACCGGTGGCCTCGGCAATGGTCTTGCCTTCGGCAATCTTGATCTGGGCCTGAACGATGTCAATGCCGGTGACTTCCTCGGTAACGGTGTGCTCCACCTGCACGCGCGGGTTCACCTCGATGAAGTAGAAATTGCCGCTTTCCATGTCCATCAGGAATTCGACGGTACCAGCGCATTCATAGTTCACATGCTTGCAGATCTTGTAGCCAAGTTCGCAGATTTCCTTGCGCTGCTCTTCGCTGAGGTAAGGCGCGGGTGCGCGCTCGACCACTTTCTGGTTCCGGCGCTGCACGGAGCAGTCGCGCTCGAACAGGTGATACATGCCACCATGGCTGTCGCCCAGAATCTGCACCTCGACGTGACGCGCGCGGATGATCATCTTTTCCAGATAACCTTCCCCGTTGCCAAAGGCATTCTCTGCCTCGCGGCGCCCTTCGCGGATCTTGTCCTCCAGTTCTGCCGGCCCGTAGATCGGGCGCATGCCGCGACCGCCGCCGCCCCAGCTGGCCTTCAGCATCAGCGGATAGCCGATCTTTTCGGCTTCCACGGCAATCTCGGCCATGTCGTCGCCCAGCACTTCGGTTGCCGGAATGACCGGTACTCCGGCCTCCATGGCAACCTTGCGAGCAGAGGCCTTGTCGCCCAGCTTGCGCATGGTCTCGGCCTTCGGACCGATGAAGGTGATTCCTGCCTTGGTGCAGGCGTCAACGAAGTCGGGGTTTTCCGACAGCAGGCCGTAGCCCGGATGAATAGCGTCTGCGCCGCATTCCTTGGCAACACGGATGATTTCGGAGATGGACAGATAGGCGGCAACCGGGCCCATGCCGGCTCCGATACGATAGGCCTCGTCCGCCTTGAACCGGTGCAAGCTTAACTTGTCTTCTTCGGCATAGATGGCAACTGTTCGCTTGCCCAGCTCGTTTGCTGCGCGCATGACACGAATGGCAATTTCGCCACGGTTTGCAATCAGGATCTTCTTGAATTCAGCCATAACTATTCCCGGTTTCTGCCCTCAGTCGAGACTAAAGTATAATACTCGTCAAGAGGAAAAGGATGATCGAAAAGGATGGAGGTTGTCCAACCCGTATCTTGCTGCCCTATACTGGGATGCTTGTTGGACAAGGCTTTGCATTATCACGCTATACGCGCAATTCTACCAAGCATTTTTCTCTACAAGCGAGCAAATGCTGCACCGAGATGCAGATCTTGTGGACAGCTCGATACTTGACTTATATCAAATTATACAAAAGGGACAATAGTCCTTCTCCTGCTTTGCAAGACAAGTCCCAAAAACCCGGACAGGCATTGCAACCGGAAATGGATCAGGAGGCTGCCGAGATGCTCTTGAAAAGGGCGCGCAAGGGTTCGCCGATCGGCTCCGGCGTGCGGGTCTTGGCATTCACATAAACATGCACAAAATGGCCGCGCGCCGAGGTTGTCTGTTGCTCATTGCGAAACAGACCGATCTCGTAACGGACTGAGCTGGTGCCGATGCTTGTGATGCGCAGGCCTACGGAGATGACATCAGGAAAGGAGAGCTCTTCGAAATAGTTGCAGCCATTTTCCACAACGACACAGATCTGGTCGTCGTTGGCCGCATCCAGCGAGGTGTTCTGCATCAGCCAGTTGGCGATCGCAGAATCAAACAGCGAGTAATGGACGGCGTTGTTCAGGTGACCAAAGCTGTCATTGTCGTTCCAGCGGGTGGGAACCACCTGAAAGACCTTGTAGTCCGATCGGTTATCGGGGGCCAAGCGCATTGTCATATCCTGCCCTGTTGTTGCTGATGGGGGGATGAGGGTCGCTAAAAGATCCGGCTTCGGGCTACTCGTGCGTCACCTCTGTGTGACGACAAAATCACGAGTTAATCACTGGCCACGGACCCAGGACCGCAGCCAGTGACCTGTGCTTATTTCTGCGCGCTGCGTTTGAAGAGAATGAGCGCGTTGCGGGTGCCGGAGCCGAAGTCTGCATCGATCGAGCTCTTGTAAAAGCCCTTGGCTTTCAGCTCGGTCTGTACGGCCTTGCGGGTCGCTTCAGAAAGAACCCCGGGCACTTCGAAGAAGATGCGCTGGGTGTCCTTGTCATCGGCAGCAAAAGCCTTCAGCAGCAGCGAGGCAGCCTGCTCCGGGTTGCGCTCGACGCCCTGCCCCCGGTCATAGAAAATGCCCAGATCGGCCGACGCTTCGGCAACATCGAGATCGCTCGCCTTCCTGTAGAGTTCGGCCGCCCGTTCATAGTTGCGATCGGTGCCCACACCATCCCGATACATGGCAGCGGCAAAGACCATGCCGCCGGGGTTGCCGGCAGCGGCAGCCTTGTCAAACCATGCAAGTGCCTCAGGCTGGCTCTCCGGCACCGAGGTTCCATTCTTGTAGAGAACGCCCAGATAGGCCATCGACTGACCGCTGCCAAGCTCAGCGCCCTGTTTGCTGGCTGCATAGACAAGGGATGGCTTGCCTGCCTTGTGCAGCCCGCGCGCCAACTGGGTGAAGAACCGTGCCTCTTGCGGATAGTCCGTTATTGCGGCCTGACATGCTTCCACGACCTTGGCGGCGTCAAGATCAGCATAGAAGACACCAGTTGCAACGGCGTCAGGATCAAAGGGATGAGCAGCCAGGCGGTCGCATTCGGTTTCAGGAGCGGGCGCGGTGGGCATGACTGCCGGTGCGCTCACATCCTTGACCTCAGGCTTGGTTTCTGTCGCGGCCTCTGCCTTGGTTTCTGTCGCGGCCTCCGGTGCATCCGGCATCTTTGGAGCTTCAGCCGTTTCAGGCGCGGAGGGTGTTTCAGGTGCCTTCACAGCTTCCGGAGCCGCCTCCTTGGCTGGCGCTTCAGCAGCAGCGGGCTCGGATGCCACACCGGATGCGCTTTCCGCTGCGGGATGTTCCGGCATCGTGGTCGCCGCACTGGATGGTGCTGTCGCGGCAGGATCGGCCATGGTAGGCGTTGCGTCGGACGGTTCTACCACTGGCTTTTCCGTTGTCTCTGGCGCAGATGTAACAGCCTCGGATGGCGCAGGTGCCACGTCCGTCGCCATTTGCCCGGACACTTCGGTTGCCGCAACAGGGTCCTTGCCCTCAGCCGTCTGAGCCTCAACGGCTAGCGTTGACAACAAGAGCGAGAGCGTACCGATCCCAAGTCCCTTGAGAGCCACCCGGCCCTTCCCATTCCAGCTGAACGCCATCGACACACCCCTTCTTAAAATTCCCAATTCAGCGAATCTTTCGCCATTCAATGATTCAAGCGTTACCATCTTCTGCAATTTTATGCATCGCAATGGACGGCTCAATCAAGCTCATCTGCTCGTTACGCACTCAGATTGATCACTCAAAGGGAACCGCCGTCGCCGCATACGAGCGACGTCGGGACAGTGTTCCGCATCACCAAACGGCTCCGACGAAGCATCGTCGATCAACTTGCCATCCCCTCATCACAACGTCGCATGCATGTCACCAAGGTGAGGTAGTCAAGCAAAGCCAAAAGTGCAAATCAAAAACTTTTTATGTCTCTTAGGACATATTTATGCTCACATTCACGGCAAAATTATTTCATAATGTCCGAACGAGATCGTTGCTGTTCGCTATTTGCCTTTCATTGATTAAGATTATTCAGGTCGGAAAGACCTGTCCAAGCAGACAATTTTGATAACCGGAGGGGACCCATGGGCCGGATTCTATCTTTAATCGTATCATCTCTTATGTTCTCGCTGGCTCCCGCTTCAAGCAGCCTCGCACTCGACGGGACATACGGCAGCGAGGTCATCCTCTCCAAGGACACCGATTATTACGGTTTTGATTTCAAGACCATCAAGAAAGTCACGCTTGATCAATGTCAGAACGCCTGTCTCAAGACAAGCGACTGCAAGGCCTTCACCTACAATGTGAAAGCCCAGTTCTGCTTCCTCAAGTCCGATTTCGCCAAGGCCACTTCCTTCAAGGGTGCCATTTCCGGACGCATCGCTGCCCGCTTTGAAGAGGAAGATCTCGGCAAGGCGGCCCCACTCTCAAACCTCACCACCTATCTGCAGGAATCGGCCGTAAAGCTGGCAAGAGCTGTTACCGCTCCGGCCAATGCCACCAGCCCGCTCGGCTTTGACGAGCTTGTCGCACGCGGCGGTAGTGCGGTGGATTTCAACGAGGCGGATCAGGCTCTGGGCTATTTCAAGCAGGCCCTTGCAATGTATCCCGAAGACAGCAATGTCTGGCGCGCCTATTCCGAGGCCGCAGCCCTTCTTGCCCGCACCACTGGCGATGGCCAGGTCGCCCGCACCCAGCGCGCCAATGCGGTGAGTGCCGCAATCAATGCGTACAACAGTTCCCGCAGCCGCAACAGTCGTGCTGCCGCCCTGTCACAGTTGGCGCACAGCCTTGAGGCCACCTCCCGGTTCCGCGAAGCAATCGACAGCTTCAAGATGGCGCTGGACCTGCACGAGAATCCAGCAGACCGGGATGACTATCGCCGCCTTCTGGAAAGCCATGGCTTCCGGATGATCAACCACAGTATCGACGCGGATCTGCAAAGCCCGCGCATCTGCGTGCAGTTCTCAGAAGATCTGAAAAAGGGTTTCGGCGACTTTGCCTCCTATATTCGCATCAACCAGCAGCAGCCGAAGGCGCTGGATGTCAGCAAGAGCCAGATCTGTGTTGAAGGGCTCTCCCATGGCGAGAACTACCAGTTGGATGTCCGTGAGGGGCTGCCGGCAGAGAATGGCGAGCAACTGCTGTCCAATCTGCAGCTTGATCTCTATATCCGCGACCGCACGCCGGGCATGCGATTCAGTGCCAGCAATTACGTTCTGCCAGCCAACAATCGTCGCGGCATTCCGCTGATTTCTGTCAATGCGGATGATGCGCAACTGGCCCTCTATCGGGTCAACGACCGCTCGCTCGCCCGCCTCGTGCGCAATTCCGACTTCCTCAACCAGCTCGAAAGCTGGCAGATTTCCGACCTCAAGGATGACATGGGAAATCTGGTCTGGAAGGGCTCGATGAGTATCGCTCCGGAGAAGAACCGCGAAGTGGTAACCGCCATCCCGATTGACGAGGCCCTGCCCGAACGCAAGCCGGGGGTCTATCTGATGACCGCCAGCGCCAAGACCATAGACCTCAATGACTATCCGTCCGTTGCCAGCCAGTGGTTTGTCATTTCCGACATTGGCCTGACGACTTTCTCAAGCTCCAGGGCGACCACACCAAGCGATACTGATGGCGGCAAGGATCTTGGAGGCCTGCAGGTCTTTACCCGCTCGCTCGATACGGCCAAACCGCTTGCCGGTATCAAGGTTGATCTCATCGCCCGGAACAACGAGGTGCTGGGCAGCGGCACCAGCGATGACAGCGGCATGGTCACCTTCGACGCCGGCCTTGTCCGTGGCACCGATGGCATGGCGCCAGCCGTGCTCACCGCCAGCAACGCCGGAGAGGATGACTTCGTGTTCCTCGATCTGACCCGCGCCGGGTTTGATCTTTCCGATCGCGGCGTCACCGGTCGGCCGTCGCCGGAAGGTGTCGATGTCTATGCATGGACCGAACGCGGGGTCTACCGCCCGGGTGAAGAAGTGCATGTCTCGGCTCTTGCCCGCGATGACAGCGCCCGCGCCGTTGACGATCTGCCGCTCACCTTCGTATTCCTGCGCCCTGACGGTGTTGAGGCCCAGCGCCTCATCGGCTCGGGCAAGGCACTGGGTGGTTATTCGGTCGATCTGCCGCTGGTCAGCAATGCCAAGCGTGGTAGCTGGAAGGCCCAGATCTTTGCCGATCCGAAAAAGCCGGCCCTTGGCGAGGTCAGCTTCCTTGTCGAGGATTTCATTCCCGACCGGACGGACATGACCATCAGCCCCGATGGCGACACCATTGCTCTGGAAGGCACGGCAACGGGCCATATCGAGGGGCGCTATCTCTATGGCGCTCCGGCCGCCGGGCTGTCGCTGTCGGCCGACGTTCTGGTCCGCACGAGCCGCAATCTCAAGGGCCATGACGGCTATCTCTTCGGCCTTGCCGAGGAAGACAATACCGGTGTTGAACGGGTTTCCATAGGAGCCCTGCCGCCGCTAGATGCCAATGGCGAGGGCAGCTATGAATTCAGTCTTGGCGCGCTGAAAGCCTCGACACGGCCAAAGGTCGCCGATCTGGTTGTCAGCATGCAGGAAGGCTCGGGCCGCGCCATCGAGCGCCGGACACGCTACGCTGTTGTACCTGAAAACGTCATGTTGGGCATCAAGCCACAGTTTGAAGGCGATGAGGTCAGTGAGAACAGCGACGCCCAGTTCCAGCTGATTGCTGTCAATCCGGATGCCAGCCGCGCCAGCATGAGCGCAGTGGACTGGTCGCTGGTCAAGATCGACCGGCAGTATCAATGGTATCGCGAGGGCAGTACCTGGTATTCAGAGGCCGTAGATCTGGAAAGCAAGGTTGCCGACGGACAGGTCGATCTCGACACATCCGATCCGGCCAAGCTGTCGCTGCCGGTGGAATGGGGCCGTTATCGGCTAACCCTCGGCGATACCACAAGCGTCGAATTCAGCGCAGGCTGGTCCAGTGCCAACGGATCACTTGATACGCCGGACGGGCTCGAACTGGCACTCGACAAGCCATCCTACAAGGCTGGAGAAACCGCCAGATTGAAGGTTTCGCCGCGCTTTGCAGGCACCCTGCTTCTGGCCATCGGCACTGACCGCATTTCCGGCACCATGTCCTACGACATCCCGGCGGACGGCGCGACAATTGACATCCCGGTCGACAAAGACTGGGGAGCCGGAGCCTATCTGCTGGCCAATCTCTATCGCCCGTCCGACAAGGGTGCCTCCCGCAACCCGATGCGTGCCATCGGCGTCGAGTGGCTTGGCGTGGAGCCTGAAGAGCGGGCATTGTCCGTCACTCTTGAGGCGCCGGAGACCATACGGCCACACGAACAGATGGTGGTACCGGTGAAGGTTGACGGCCTCAAGGCTGGAGAGGAAGCCTATGTGACCGTTGCGCTGGTCGATGAGGGCATTCTCAATCTCACCCGATACAAAACCCCGGATCCGGTGGGTCGCTATTTTGGCCAGCGTCGTCTGGGCGTCGAGATCCGTGATCTCTACGGGCGTCTCATCGATGGTGCTTCGGGTGCCTTTGGTGCCCTGCGCACAGGTGGTGACGGTGGCGGGCCGCAAATGAACTCCAGCGGCGAAGTGCCAACCCAGGAACTGGTGGCCTTCGTTTCGGGCATCGTGCGTCTTGACGAAAACGGCGCAGGAGAAGTCGCCTTTGACATCCCGCAGTTCAACGGCACGGCCCGGCTGATGGCCGCGGCCTGGAGCAAGGAAGCTGTTGGCGGCGGCGAGAAGGACGCCATCATTCGCGACCCGATCATCGTGCATGTGGCCCTGCCCAAGGTGCTCGCTCCGGGCGACAGCTCGCGGGCTCTCATCGAACTGACCAATCTGGAAGCTCCCGAAGGGGACTACCGGATGGAGCTGATGACCAATGGCGCCCTGTCGGTCGACACCGCCAACGCGCCGGAAACGGTGGCTCTCAAGAAAGACCAGATGGTCTCTCTTTCCGTGCCTCTGACAGCCGCAGGTGAAGGTATGGGCGATGTGACCGTCAAACTGACATCGACGGCTGGCGACGGGGTCGGAATCCTCTATGACGCACAGGTGCCGGTCCGCTCCGGCATTCTGCCCGTAACCCATGTCACCCGTGTACCGCTCGCGGCCAAAGGTGATGAGCTGAAGCTGGATGCAGCCTGGCTTACAGGCTTCAACAAGCAGGGGGCGACCCTGTCGGTTTCCGTCACACGACCGGGGGCCTATGATGTTGCCTCTCTTCTGATGCAGCTGAACCGCTACCCTTACGGCTGCGCCGAACAAGTGACCAGCGGTGCCCTGCCGCTGCTCTATGCCAAAGATCTGGCGTCCATCCTGCCTCAGGAGCTGGCCAGCCTTTCAGGCAAGGACATGGAAGAGCGCATTCAGAAGGCCATCGACAAGCTGCTGTCCTACCAGAGCGACATGGGTGGCTTCAGCCTGTGGGGCAATAGCTATATCGATGATCCATGGCTGACGGCCTATGCCACCGACTTCCTGACCCGTGCGCGGGAACAGGGCTTCAAGGTGCCGGATGAGGCCATGAAGCAGGCGCTCGACAGCATCAAGAACCAGCTCGCCTACCAGGCCGATCTGGAGAAGGATTCTGCCACCGTTGCCTATGGACTCTATGATCTGGCGCGCAACCGCATGGCTTCGGCTGGCGATCTGCGCTACTATCTGGAGACCAAGCTGGAGAGCTTTGACAGCCCATTCTCCCGTGCCCAGCTGGGGGCGGCGCTCGCCCTTTATGGCGATCGGACACGGGCCGAGCGGGCTTTCCACTCGGCGCTCTGGCTGGCTGAAAAGCTGGAAGACAACTATGTCCTGTCGTCCCAGTCGGTCTATCACTATTCCAGCCTGCAGCGGGATGTGGCCGGGATGCTGGCACTGGCCGCGGAAGTCAGCCCGGACCTTGAGAGCCTCAATGGCATCCGTGAGCTGGCGGGGCGTATCTACAATCCGGAACGCCGTCTCAATACCCAGGAACAGGCATGGATGGTGCTGGCCGCCCGTGCGCAGCAGATCAACGCAGGAGATCTGGGCATCTCTGTCAACGGCACAGCCGTAACCGGCACGCTTGTCGAGTCCTATCAGGGACAGGCCATCGACATGGATCCTGTGACCATCACCAACGGCGGCGACAAGCCTCTGGTGGCTCTGGTGACCAGCGTCGCTTCGCCCGAGGAACCGCTTTCTGCAGGCGGCAACGGCTTTGCCATTTCGCGCAATTATCATGCGCTCGATGGCAGCCCGATCAGCGTCGCCGACATCAAGCAGAATGAGCGGTTTGTTGTCGTCGTCAATGCCAGCCAGCTCGAAGATGTGCCCGCACGGCTCATGATCAGCGATCTGTTGCCAGCCGGTCTCGAGGTCGAGAATCCAAGTCTGGTACAGAGTGCCGATCAGCAGAATTTCAACTGGCTGCCCCAAACCGAGGTTGCCCATGTGGAATTCCGCAAGGATCGAGTTCTGGCCGCGATCAACCGCGAACAGGGCGGCCCGAAGGACTTAACGATTGCCTATGTGGTGCGTGCCGTCTCTCCGGGCAGCTTCATGCATCCTGCCGCAGTCATTGAAGACATGTATCGCCCCGAGAAATCGGCCCGTACGGCGAGCGGTTTCATGAATGTGAGCCGTTAGACCGAAGCGGAAAGATGCGAGTTGTCCTTGCGTAACACGATCAAAGCCATGCCGAAGCCCCTCTTCGGCATGGTTCTTTCTCTGGGGATCCTGCTGCTGGTGGCTTTTGGTAGCTGGGGCGGCTTCGCCCTGTTCGACCGGTTAAACCCTCCACTCCTTAGCAAGCTCTCCGATCTGTCGGTCGAGGTCGTCGACCACGATGGCGCATTGCTGCGCGCCTATACCAACGAAGCCGGGCAATGGCGGTTTGCCGCGAAGCTCGATGAGGTTGACCCCGAGTTTGTGACGATCCTTCTTGCCTATGAGGACAAGCGCTTCTGGACCCATGGCGGGGTCGACCTTCAAGCCATCCTGCGCGCCAGTTGGCAGCTCCTGACCAACGGGCGGATCATCTCCGGTGCCTCCACCATCAGCATGCAGCTTGCCCGTTTGCTGGAACCACGGGAGAAACGGACCTTTACCGCCAAATTCTGGCAGATGCTGCGGGCCTTGCAATTGGAAGGCCGAATGAGCAAGCGGGAAATCCTGACCGCCTATCTGACATTGGCTCCCTATGGCGGCAACCTGGAAGGCGTCCGGGCGGCGTCGCTGGCCTATTTCGCCAAAGAGCCAAAAGAGCTGAGCCTTTCCGAAGCGGCGCTGCTGGTCGCCCTGCCCCAATCACCGGAAGCCCGCAGGCCGGACATCTCGCCAAGGCGGGCACTTGCCGCCCGCAACACCGTGCTTGGGCGCATGGCAACCGCCGGTGTCATGCCGCAGAGCGAGGTCGACCGAGCCTCTTCAAAGCCGCTGGCTGCCCTGCGCCATCCGATGCCGCAACTGGCCGCCCATGCCGCCGACCGGATGCTTGCAGAAGCTCCCGACCAGCAACGTCACCCGACAACACTCGATCGCGCATTGCAGGAAAAGATGGAAGCCGTGGTGCGGGATGCCACTGGGTCGCTCGCCCCCAATCTGTCCGTTGCGCTCGTGCTGGCCGATGGCAGCAGCGGCGACATTCTGGCAGAGGTCGGCTCGCCTGACTATCTCGGCGCCGACCGCTCCGGCTGGATCGACATGACACGCAAGATGCGTTCCCCCGGATCAGCGCTCAAACCCTTCATCTATGGACTGGCCTTTGAGGAAGGACTCGTGCAGGCCGAAACCCTGATCACCGACAGTCCAGTCAATTTCGGCGGCTACCGTCCCAAGAATTTCGATATGGGCTATCAGGGCGATGTCAGCATTCACGACGCGCTGCTCATGTCGCTCAATGTGCCGGCGGTCGCCCTGCTCGATGCGGTTGGACCTGCCCGCTTGATGGAGCGCCTGAAGCGCGGCGATGTGGAAGTTAGCCTACCCAAGGGAAGCGATGTGGGGCTGGCCATCGGACTTGGCGGTCTCGGCATCACGCTCAAGGATCTCACCCAGCTCTATACGGCCTTTGTCAATGATGGCCGTGTCAAGCCACTCAGGGACATCCCGCCAAATGGCGACGTTGCGTCAGACCCCAGAGCCCCTCTGTTGGATCAGACTGCGGTCTGGCATGTGAGCGATATCCTTCAGGATGCAACTCCACCAGAAGGATCGGGAAAGCTGGCCATTGCCTACAAGACCGGCACCTCCTATGGCTATCGTGATGCATGGTCGGTCGGATTTGATGGTCGCTATGTCATTGGCGTCTGGGTGGGCAAGCCGGACAACAGTGCCGTACCGGGCATAACCGGACGCACCGCTGCTGCCCCGATCCTTTATGATGCTTTTGCCCGTACGGGCCTGACAATCGAAGCCTTTGCCCCGGCACCGCTTGGCGTCAAACGGCAGAGCTTTGCGGAGCTGCCTCCGACACAGAAGCATTTCAGGCTGTCGCCGCTCTGGAGTGAGGCATCGTCTGTCCCCGAGCCAGCCCCTCGCATAAGCTATCCACCCGATGGGGCCAAAATCGAGCTCGACGCCATGACAAATGGCGCTGCTATGCCACTGATCGTCAAGTTGCAGGATGGGCGGCCGCCGTTCCGTTGGCTGGGCAACGGGCAGGTTTTCAAGGCCAATGGCTTCAAGCGCTCGATCAGCTGGCTTCCTGACGGTCAGGGCCAGTCGACCCTCACCGTCATCGATGCCGCAGGGCGGGCCGACAGCATCAGCGTGTTCCTTCAGCGACCGGTACCGGCCCCATGAGCCTGGATAAACAAGGCTGACCGGAAGCGCCTTCAGCGGCAGCATTCAGAAAAGTGGATCAATCTCGAAGTCGAAGGCCGGGCAGGAAAGTCCCAGTTGCTTGCGGAACTGGTAAATCAGTTTCTCTTCTTCCATGAACTGTATGGATGACCGGAGCGGCATGGGATCGTCAACGACCCGGGCCAGCATCCAGCCGCCTTCCACAAGCAGCAGAGCCTTGCGCAGAGCCATAAAGGAATCTCGTTCGGACAGGCCGAATTTGCCCCCCTCCTCGACTGCCTTGCACTTGAGCCGGGTATAAAGAGATCGGGCTTCATTGCTGAAGAAGGCGTTGCGCTCTCCCCCCTCCTGCAGCGTGGCCGATACCGTCATGAAACGCCAGTTGCCGTGCTCCTCGAAAAGCTGATAGATCCGCTTGCACAGCTCAACCATTGCATCGAGAAAGTCACCTCCCCTGGCACGCGCCACCTCGCAAGCCGTCTCGATGTGCCTTACCAGCTGAGAGCAAGAATAGCGCGCGGCAGCAACAGCAAGATCACTTTTGCCACCGGGAAAATGATGATAAAGCGAGCCCCGCGTAACATTCGCCTGTTTCAGGATGTCAGATATACCTGTTGCCGCGTAGCCTTTTTGACGCAGGAGATCCGCCGCAGCGATAATCAACTTCTGATATGTGGAATGTTCCATTAATTTCACTTTACAGCACTAGACCATTCGGTCTAAACCACTTGAGGTTTGAACCTATGGGGTGGGGCATTCTTCCTTTCAAATCGTCTCTTTAAATCGTCCATGGAACAGCCATATCGGCAGATCTGGCATGGATTTCATCTTATAACAGGATTCGTCTGGAGGTTTCTCCACCGAATTGACATGTGTACGGTTGCCAGAACGTGTTGGGCGTTGGTCATCAATTGCCGACCAGCGAAGGGGCGTTTGATCAGAATTGGCATAATTCCCAAATTTAGTCCCCACTAGACCCACGGAAATATGCCAAAGACCATACCGCACCTTCCCCCAGATATGGTGCGGTATGGTCGCCTTTTTACCTGTAACGTTACAATTTTAGAAATAATTGAACTTTCAAAAAAAATCGGCCCACATTTGACCATGTGAACCGATTGCAACTTTTTCTGCCTGATCAGCAATGATGGGCGGTGTTTCTCACCCTGTCACTTGCTGAAGACCACCGTACGGTTTCCGTCGATGAACACACGCCCTTCGGCATGAAGGCGCAGCGCGCGGGAGAGGACCCGGGCTTCGATGTCACGACCACGGCTGACCAGCTCGTCAGGGTTGTAGGCGTGGTTTACCCGTTCGGTATCCTGTTCGATGATCGGACCTTCATCGAGATCCGGCGTCACATAGTGCGCGGTGGCACCGATCAGCTTCACACCCCGCTCCCATGCGCGATGATAAGGCTTGGCGCCCTTGAAGGCTGGCAGGAAGGAGTGGTGGATGTTGATGACCTTGCCAAAGTGCTTTCTGGACAGATCGTCAGACAGGATCTGCATGTAACGGGCCAGAACAATCAGCTCCGCCCCTGTGCGATCGACCAGTTCGTCCATCTTGGCTTCCTGCTCCTTCTTGTTCTCCTTGGTCACCGGCCAGAGATAGAAGGGAATGCCCAGACGTTCCACCGTGTTGCGGCTGTCGGCATGGTTTGAGACGACCGCCTTGATGTCGAGTGGCAGGGTGCCCTTCTGAACGCGATAGAGAATGTCCTGCAGGCAATGGTCAAACTTGGAAACCATCAGCACGGTCGCCACCTTTTTGTCGGCAGGACAGAAGGAGATGACGGCATCGAACTTGGCCGCAAACTCGTCAATCGAGGTCTGCAGGGCTGTAAAGTCGATCCCGTCCGGGGTCGCCAAAACCACACGCATGAAGAAAGAACCGAGACCGTCTTCGCGATTGGAATTCGCCGCTGGCTGGAAAAACTGATTGCTCTCCAGAATGTTGCAACCGAAGGCCAGGAGACGTGCGCTGAGGTCGGCGACGACACCGGGCTGGTCCGGGCAGGTCATTTTCAAAATCATGCTCATGGGTCTGTTTCTTTTCATTCAAACAAGGAGGGACCGAGCCTGCATTGCAAAAGCGGCAGTCGGGCCAACCGGTAAAGATCGAGGGGGACATTAGACAACTGTTGCTTGATAGAAAAGGGTCAGAACTGGCAACTTTGTGCTGTTTGAGATGTTTTTCCGTGAAAAATTCGTAATTCTGCCTTCTGTTGCCTTTCGTCTGTGGTTTGCTGCAAGGCTCATGGCATCGTAGCAGGCATCAGCGACAGTCGGATGCACTTTGATACAGGGAATGCGTTGACTTGTCATCGTTGCGACGGTAGCCAACTGATGCGCACGCAGATATGCCTCGAGAATGCCAGTGGCAAGGCAAAGCAGACAGGGAAAAGCAATGAGCAAGACAAAGAGCGTCGTCGTCGTGGGAGCCGGACAGGCTGGAGCCACTCTGGTGCAAAGACTGCGCGAGCTGGGCTATGACGGCACTTTGACACTCATCGGTGAGGAACCTTATTTGCCCTATCAGCGCCCGCCCCTCTCCAAGGCCTACCTGTTGGGTGATATGGATCTGGAAGGCCTGACCTTGCGTCCACAAAGTTTTTATGACGACCAGAACATCCAGCTGCTGCTCGGCAATCCGGTCACCGCCGTTGACAGGGACAGTCAGACCGTGACCTTGGGCGATGAGACCATCGCCTATGACCATCTCGTGTTGGCCACCGGAGGTGATGCAGCCAGCTTGCCCACGGACCAGGGCGGAGCACTTGAAGGCATCTTTCCCATTCGCGGCATTGCCGACATCAACCGGCTCGAACCGCAGATAGTCGCCGGACGGAAGGTGCTGATTGTCGGCGGTGGGTATATTGGACTGGAAGCAGCTGCCGTCTGCGCCAAGCGTGGCCTTGATGTCACGCTCGTGGTCGCCTCCGAGCGCATCCTGCGGCGGGTTGCGGCACCGGAGACATCGGACTATTTCCGCGCCCTGCACAAAGGCCACGGGGTACGCGTCATCGAGGGAGCCGGTTCGGTTGCTCTGATCGGGGATACCGAAGAGGGTCGATCCGGACAAGTCTGCGGTGCGACACTCGGCAACGGCCTGTCGCTTGAGGCTGATTTTGTCATCATCGGCATCGGCCTCACGCCATCGGTCACTCTGGCGGAGATGGCAGGACTGACGCTGGATAACGGCATCTGGACCGATGAACACGGCCGCACCTCCGATGCGCATATCTGGGCCGCAGGAGACTGCACGAGTTTTCCCTATCGCGGCGAACGAATCCGGCTTGAAAGCGTCGGAAATGCCATTGATCAAGCCAAGGCGGTGGCCACCAACATCGTCGCCAGCCTCAACGGCGAAGCGCTGAAGCCCTATATCGCCAAACCTTGGTTCTGGTCGGATCAGTATGATGTGAAGTTCCAGATTGCAGGCCTCAACACCGGCTATGACCATGTGGTCATCCGGAATGGAGGAGACGGAGCCGTATCCCACTGGTACTACTGCGGCGACGAGCTACTGGCAGTCGATGCAATGAATGACGGCCGCGCCTATATGGTCGGCAAGCGACTCATAGAAGCGGGCAAGAGCGCAGATCCGGCCATCGTCACCGACGCCTCTGTCGATCTCAAGGTCTTGATGAAGCGGGAATAATATCCGCTCTCAGTCCTTTTTCTTCATCGGCTCTCCGGCAACATAGGTCTCGGCGACCGAGCGGTCATCGGCCATGATCTGCAGGATGAAGAGCTCTTCGGAGAGGCTCTTGCAGGTTTCCATGCGCAGGGCCATGGCGGATGTGGCCCGACTGTCGAGCACGACGATGTCTGCCTCCGATCCCTCGTCAAGCGTACCGATCCGGTCCTCCAGCCCAAGGGCTATGGCATTGCCAAGGGTTGCCCAGTAGAAGGCCCGCAAGGGGTGCATCTTTGTGCCGTCGCGGGTTGCAAGCGCCTTGTAGCCTTCGTGCAGGGTGCGCAGCATGGAATAGGAGGTGCCGCCGCCAATGTCGGTTGCAATGGCGCTTTTGGCGCCGCGTGCCCGCAGCCCCTCGTAATCGAAAAGACCTGAGCCAAGGAAGAGGTTCGACGTCGGGCAAAAGACCGGCCGAGCATCGGTTGCGATCAGCACGTCAACTTCCCTTGGCTGCATGTGGATGCAATGGCCCAGCAGAGTGTTGGCCCTCAGCAGGCCATAGTGCTCGTAGATGCCAAGATAGTCAGGCGCGTCCGGGTAGAGCGCCATGGTCTCAGCAATCTCGTCATGGTTTTCATCGAGATGGGTCTGGATGAAGCAGTCCGGATGCTCTGCCGCAAGCGCCTGGGCGGCATCCATCTGTTCGGGCGTCGAGGTAATGGCAAAGCGCGGCGTGATGGCATAATGTGCCCTTCCCTTGCCATGCCAGCTGCCAATCAGCGCCTTGCTGTCGTCATAGCCGGACTGGGGGGTATCGCGTACGCCTTCGGGCGCGTTGCGATCCATCAGCACCTTGCCGCCGATCACGCGCATGTTGCGGCGAGCCGCTTCCGTGAAATAGGCATCCGCAGAGGTCTTGTGCGACGAACAGTAGGCAACCGTGGTGGTGGTGCCGTTGGCAATGACCTCGTCAAAGAAGCGCACGGCCATGGCCGCGCAATGCCCAGCATCCGCGTAGAGCGACTCGGCCGGGAAGGTATAGTTCTCCAGCCAGTCGAGCAATTGTGCGCCCCAGCTGGCTATCACCTGCACTTGCGGGAAATGCAGGTGGGTGTCGATGAAACCCGGCACCAGCAGATGGGGACGATGATCGATGACCTTTACGCCCTCTGCAGCCTTCGACTGCACGACGCTGAAACTGCCCCGTGCCCGGATCAGGCCGCCGTCCATCAGCAACGCGCCATCCTCGATATAGAGATGGGCGGTTTCATCCGCAGGGGTTTGCGGTTCCCCATGAAAGGTCAGCAGTCTTCCGCGCAGGATCGTTTCGGCCATTGTTCGTCCTATAGTCGTCTATGACAGCGGCTGCACCAAGGGTAGCATATCGGCAGCGCCGCACACTATGCCTCATAGCCCCCGATGAAGCCAGTCCAAATCTTTGAGCAATTTCAATCGGCCATTGTCGCAATCTAGACTTCAGGTCTTCTGTTTGGTTTTACTCAAATTTTGCAATACCACCTTGCTACCACCTAAACAGCCAATGTGACAGGCGCACCATTTACCCCCAAAAATCCCAGTAATCCGTAAGGCCAATTGAAATTGGCTCTTATTGGTCTTCTACTCGTTTACGTTGAGTTGGCTACTAACAAGACTCATCTGGCCAGTTCATTGCAAGACAGGGACAGGCGTCGTGCGGCGTCTATGGGAGGAGACTGGGCAATGGCAAATTCACTATTTATGGGAATTGACGGCGGTGGCTCGAATTGCCGCGGACGCCTCAGAGATGAAGACGGAACGCTGCTTGGAGAGGCTATCAGTGGACCGGTCAATGCGCGCAATGGAATTCTCGCCGCTCAGCAGCAGGTCGCCAAGGTGGCGCGGGAGACCCTGAAGGATGCTGGCTTCGGCGCTGAGGTGCTGAGCCAGACCCACGTGGGCATCGGCCTTGCCGAGCTCCATATCAGCGCAGACAAGGAAGCTTTCCGCAACTGGGAACATCCCTTTGCGTCTCTCCGGGTGGCAAGCGATGCCCACATCGCCTGTCTTGGCGGTCATGGCAATGATCAGGATGGCGGCATCCTCATTCTCGGTACCGGCAGCTGTGGCTACGGCCTGATCAAGGGCCAGCCGGTCAATGTCGGCGGCTGGGGCTTTGAACTTTCAGACATGGCAAGTTCAGCACAGGTGGGGGTACAGGCCCTGCGGTTCGCCATGGCGGCACTTGACGGGATATATGAAGTCAGCCCGATGACAGACCACATCATGGCGATGTTTGGAGACAGCCAGGAAGAAATGGTGTTGTGGGCCAGCACCGCCACGCCACCGGACTTTGCCGGCTACGGTCATGTCGTAGCCAATTTCGCCGAACGCGAGGATCCTGTTGCCATGAAGCTGATGGCCGATTGTGGCAGTCAGGCCAGCTCTATGCTGCGAGCTCTTGCATGGCGCGGGGTCAACAGGATTGCGCTGATGGGCAATTTCGCAGAAGCGGTTGAACCGTGGCTGGAAGTGGAAACCACCACCCTGCTCGTTCCAAGGCTCCATGATGCTCGGGACGGCGCCATCCTGCTTGCGGGAGGCCCCCTGCCTCCGCTGGAACCGGGGCATGAGCAGGACATGGGACATAAAGAGCGCTACGGACATGGTTGACCTTGGCCATCTCATCCAGCATGTCAGAGAGGTCTCCGATCTCGAAATGGAAAGTGCCACCCCCCTCTATCTGAGGATCGAGCGGGGGATCGAGCAATCGATCGAAGCCGGACTGGTTGCCATCAATGATGCCCTGCCTGCGGAGCGGGAACTGGCCCACGCCTTGGGCGTTTCCCGCGTGACCGTCCGCAATGCTGTGCGGGTTCTTGTGCAGAAGGGCATTCTGGTCCAGCGCCATGGTGCTGGCACCTTCGTCGCCTCACGGGTGGCGCAACGGCCTCGCCAGATAACCGGCTTTACCGAAGACATGCAGATCCGGGGGCTTTCGACAAGTGCCCTGTGGCTGGATCGCTCCAGTGGCACACCGACCCCTGAAGAGTGCGAGGCACTGGAGATCATGCCAGACGACGCGGTGAGCCGCCTTTATCGGCTGCGCACCGTCGACGGCAAGCCCGTGTGTCTGGAACATGCGGTTCTGCCCAAGAGCGTCCTGCCGGATCCCGCGATGATCGAAACATCACTGTATTCGTGGCTGGAAACGCACCACCAACGGCCGACACGCTGCATGCAGAAGCTATCCGCTCGACTGCTCGATGTCAGTCACGCCCATTTGCTGGAAGTACCAACCGGCTCGGCCTGTCTCTATGTGGAACGGCGATCCTTTCTCAAGCAGAATGTGATGCCAGATCATTTCGAGACAGAGGCAAGAGGTATGGTCCATGCCAGCGAGCCGAGCAACGGCCGGGCTTTCCCCTCGCCCAGAATCGGACTGGTCAAGCAGATCGAGCGCCCCATCGAGTTCGTCCGCGCCCATTTTCGCGGCGACCTTTATGAGTTCGTTTCCGAGTCCGTCATCTAGAACGGTCAGCAGGCGGCCTGCCGAGCCGGTTATTCACGCCGCCGGGTCGCCTGATGGACCGGCGCACGCTTTCGGCGTGGAGGATCGGCAATATGCTGATAAGGTGTCAGGCAACGACGAATGCGAACAGCCCCCGTCCGGTTCCCTTGTGCCTGCCGACAGGAAGACCCCATGAAGCAGATCCTCATGCATGCCCGCCTGTTTGACGGCGACCAGTTCCACGCCGGCAAGGCCGTGACGCTGAAGGATGGCCAGATTGACAGCATCATCGATACGCCGGGCAGTCTGGGGGGGTATGAGCCCCACGACCTCACCGGCCTTGTGCTGGCTCCGGGCTTTGTCGATACGCAGGTCAATGGCGGCGGTGGCGTCATGCTGAACGGCCAGACAGACCTAGAAGGTTTGGAGCGCATGGCTGACGCTCACCGCCGTTTCGGGACGACGTCCATGTTGCCGACCCTCATCAGCGACAGCTGGAGCAGCATGGAACATGTCGCACGCCTGATCCGTCAGGCGCATCGTCATTGGGGTGAGGACAGTTCCCTGTCTGCCATCAAGGGCGTACACTTTGAAGGCCCCTATCTGAATGTCGACCGCAAGGGTGTGCATCCGGAAAAGCAGCTGAGGGCAATCGACGATGATGCGCTGGAACTGATGACCCATCCCGACCTTGGTGTCCGACTGATCACAGTTGCCCCGGAGAAGGTCGGCCCCAGCTTTATCCGCGACGGCGTTTCCAGTGGCGCGCTTGTTTCGGCCGGGCACACGGCAGCCGGCTTTCAGGAGATCGCGGCAGCGCTCCGCGCGGGTTTGCGCGGCTTTACCCACCTGTTCAACGCCATGACACCGATGGGCAGTCGCGAACCCGGGGTGGTTGGTGCCGCCCTTGATGATCCGGACAGCTGGTGCGGCCTCATCGCGGACGGCTTTCATGTCCACCCTGCTTCCATGCGCAATGCCATCAAGGCCAAGCCGAAGGGCAAGATCATGCTGGTGACCGATGCCATGGCGTCTGTTGGGGCCGAGGAGAAGAGCTTCACCCTCAACGGCATCACCATCACGGCCAAGGACGGCCGGTGCCAACTGGAAGACGGCACCATTGCCGGGTCGGACTTGTCGATGATGGGCGCGGTGCGCAACGGGGTCGAGCTGCTCGGGTTGCCTCTGCCAGAGGTCCTGCGCATGGCATCGCGCTATCCGGCGCAGTTCATCCGAATGGATACGTCACTGGGCTCCGTGGCACCGGGCTTTGCCGCCGATCTGGTGGCCTTCGACCCAACGACATGGACCGTGCGGCACAGCTGGATCAACGGCTACCACAAGGCTCATTGAGCCTTCTGCCTCTTCAGCCCCGAAAGACGAAAGCAGCGCCTGCCGCAATCAGGGCAAAGCCGATCAGATGATTGATGGTCAGGCTTTCCTTCAGCCAGAAAACCGAGAAACCGGTGAAGACCAGCAACGTGATGACCTCCTGCATGGTCTTCAATTGGGCGGTGTTGAAATAGTCACTGCCCCAGCGGTTGGCCGGAACGGCGATACAATATTCGAAGAAGGCAATGGACCAGCTGGCCAGAATGGCAAGCATCAGAACAGAGCCCTTGTGCTTGAGATGGCCATACCATGCAAAGGTCATGAAGATGTTGGAGACGAGCAGCATGGCGGGCGTTAGAAAAGCCTGAAGGGACATCGGAGTATCACAGAAAAGGAGAAAACGGGAGGCGGCTGGAGAGCATGCAAGGTGCGGTGTCCAGACGGCCTCAGTCCATATCACGCCAGCGAACCGGCGCAATGTTTCGCTCCGGATTATGCACATCTCCGGTCATCATGGCTGGCAGACATTGATCTCGACCTGAGCCCGGCGGAGCAGCTTTGCCACGCGATCTCACAAATTGATTCAAGTGCTTGATGTGATGGTTTGAAGGTTTAACTTAAATCATTTAATCAATATATTTCATATAGTTATCCATATTTTCTCAAAGAGTGATTCATCGATTATTGCCAAGAAAGCGGGTCAGGTCCGCCACGCACTTCACATTCTGATTCAACAGCAGCCATTGATGATAGGCAAAGAAAAACCGGAGCCGCACTGCGGTTCCGGTCTTGCATCGAGATGAAGGTCAGAGGCCGATGTGGCGCTGGGCTTAAAGATGCGCCTTGATGCTTTCAGCAACGGATATTGTCGGGCGACCGATCAAGCTGGAAAGGGTCTTGCTGGCGTCTGTCAGCCAGCCCGCCTTGATAGCGCTGTCAGCATCGGCCAGAACCTGGGCAAAGCCTTCCGGCACACCTGCCCCGACCAGTGCCTTGACATAGTCTGCCTCGGTCATATCGACATAGGTTATGGCCTTGCCGGACGCCTTGGCGATAGCTGCTGCATAATCGGCCATGGAGAAATCTTCGTCGGCAGCCAGTTCATAGATCTTGCCAGCCTGAGCTTCGTCGCTGGTCAGAACAGCAGCGGCAGCGGCGGCATAGTCGGCCCGCGATGCAGCTGCAACGCGGCCTTCGCCAGCAGCGCCGATGACGGCACCATGCTCAAGAACGGGCGCCATGTTTTCGGTGTAGTTCTCAACATACCAGCCATTGCGTAGGATGACATGGGGAACGCCGGAGGAAGCCAGCAGCTTTTCAGTGGCAACATGTTCCTGTGCCAGCAGGATGGGAGACTTGTCGGCCTTGAGGATCGATGTGTAAGCTATCAACCCGACGCTATTGGCCTTGGCCGCCTCGATGACAGCGGTGTGCTGTGCAATACGCTGGCCAACGGCACTACCGGAGATCAGCAGCAGCTTGTCGACACCCTTGAGGGCTTCAACATAGCTTTCCGGCTGGTCGTAGTCGGCCTTGCGGACAACGACACCGGCAGCGGCCAGATCGGCCACGGCTTCCGGGTTGCGGACGAGTGCGATGATATTGCCGGCTTCCGTTTTCTCCAGAAGGGATTTGATTGCCAGACGGCCAAGATGGCCCGATGCTCCGGTTACTGCGATCATTTCTGTTTCCTTTCCCCGCCAATCATGTTTTGAGCTGGCGGCTTGTCAAATGCATTGACGTCAATATGGCGTTTGGGCATTGTTATCACTAGAAGGTAATTTCAGAATGAGCAGTTCGGAAAATGAGTACAATTGGATATCAGCACCTGCGCGCACTGGCGATTTTTGTCTGTGTGGTCGACGAGGGCAGCTTTGCGGCGGCGGCACGCCACCTGAGCAGCAGCCGGTCTCGCATCTCGGAGCAGATTACCCAACTGGAGGATGATCTCGGCGTCCGCCTGTTGCAACGCTCGACACGTAAGCTTTCGCTCACCGAAGAAGGGCGGCGGATCTACGACAAGGTGCGCGCCCTGCCGCGCCTGCTCGAAGAGACTGTCGAGATCGCCACACAGGAAAAGCCCTCCGGCCGTGTCTCCATCACCGCCACTCATGATGTCGGCTACACCCAATTGCCGCCAGCCATCGCCAGCTTCCGCAAACTCTATCCGGATGTGGAACTTGATATCCTGCTCAGCGACAAGCGGCTTGATCTGGTCGCTGAGGGCATCGACATGGCCATCCGCATCGGCCTGCCGAGGGATGACAGCCTGATCGGACGGGTGCTGTATGAGGATCGTTTCGGCCTTTATGCCAGTCCGGACTATCTGGAAGCCCATGGCACACCGCGCACGATCCGCGACCTTAATGCCCATCGCTGGGTGTGCCTGTCCAACGTCAGTCCGGGCGGTGTCAACCGGCTGTTCCGGGGCAAGGATCTGATTTCGGTGCCCGCTCCACACTACGAGCTGTGCAACTCGCCCCATATGGTCATTGCCATGGCGCTGGCGGGCATGGGAGTGGCGCAGCTGTTCCCTTCCACCGTGCGCAGGGATGTTGCCGAAGGGCGGCTTGTACGCATCATGCCGGAGCTGAGTGGCGAGACCATGATCTTCTCGCTGGTCTATCCCTCGCGCAAGCACATGCCGCTCAGAACCCGTGCCCTCATCAACCATCTGCTGGCTGCCCGTCTGTTCGACGCGCCAGACACACCGGGCTGACGTCTGACATTCCCAGCACCCTTGCAAAGCAAAACGCCCGGAGCAATGCCCCGGGCGTTCTGTAAGATGTCTTGATGGCCGTGCGGCTTACTGGATCTGCTGAAGCAGGGTGTCCAGAGAGGCTTTCGCATCGCCATAGAACATGCGGGTGTTCTCTTTGTAGAACAGCGGGTTTTCGATACCGGAGTAACCGGTGCCCTGACCACGCTTGGACACGAAGACCTGCTTGGCTTTCCAGACTTCCAGAACCGGCATGCCGGCGATCGGAGAGTTCGGGTCTTCCTGAGCAGCAGGGTTCACGATGTCGTTGGAGCCGATAACGATGACGACGTCCGTGTTCGGGAAGTCTTCGTTGATCTCGTCCATTTCCATCACGATGTCGTAAGGCACCTTGGCTTCTGCCAAAAGCACGTTCATGTGACCAGGAAGACGGCCAGCCACCGGATGGATGGCGAAACGGACTTCCTTGCCCTTGGCGCGCAGACGGCGGGTCAGTTCAGCAACATTCTGCTGAGCCTGAGCAACGGCCATGCCATAGCCAGGAACGATGATGACACTGTCAGCGTCTTCGAGGCTGGCAGCAACGCCATCGGCATCAATGGCGATCATCTCGCCCTCGATTTCCATGGCCGGGCCAGTGGAGTTGCCAAAGCCGCCGAGGATCACCGACACGAAGTGACGGTTCATGGCCTTACACATGATGTAGGACAGAATCGCACCCGAGGAGCCCACCAGAGCACCGGTCACGATCAACAGGTCGTTTCCGAGCAGGAAGCCCGTTGCGGCTGCAGCCCACCCCGAATAGGAGTTCAGCATGGAAACAACAACCGGCATGTCGGCACCGCCGATAGCCATGACCATGTGGACACCGATGACGAAGGCAATCAGGGTCATCAGATAGAGAGTCCAGGATCCAAGGCCGTTCATGTACATGATCAGCAGGATGAAGGACACGACCACCATGACCAGGTTCAGCAGGTGACGACCCGGCAGCAGCATGGCCTTGCCGTCGATGCGGCCTGCCAGTTTGCCATAGGCGATCAGGGAACCAGTGAAGGTCACGGCACCGATGAACACGCCAAGGAAGATTTCGATCTCGTGGATGACTTCTTCCGCAGGAGTCGGGAAGGCATGTGCCGTCAGATCGGAGTTGAGGCCGATGAAGACCGCAGCCAGACCCACGAAGCTGTGCAGCATGGCAACCAGCTGTGGCATGCCCGTCATTTCAACGCGCTTGGCGACGACGCCACCGATGACAGCACCGATGATGACTGCGACAAGCAGAACGACCGGGCTGGCAGCCAGCACGGTGCCGAGCGTGATGTCATGCGGATCGATCGGGCCAAAGATGGTGGCCAGCACGGCGATCGCCATACCGACAATGCCAAACCAGACGCCACGCTTTGCGCTTTCCTGATCCTTCAGTCCACCCAGAGACAGGATGAACAGCACGGTTGCCGCGATGTAGGCGGCTGTTTGCAATTCAGCGTTCATTATACCCTCCGCCTATCAGGATTTCTGGAACATCTGCAACATGCGACGGGTAACCATGAAGCCACCGACGATGTTGATTGTGGCGATCAGGATGGAAATGAATGCCAGAAGCAAGACAATCCATGACCCGGCACCCAGCTGCAAGAGCGAGCCGAGGATGATGATCCCCGAGATTGCGTTCGTCACAGCCATGAGCGGCGTGTGCAGGGAGTGGCTGACGCCCCAGATGACCTGGAAGCCGATGAAAACGGCGAGTACGAACACGATGAAGTGGCCCATGAAGGCCGCAGGAGCATAGAGACCGATGAGGCCCATGACCACGGCACCAATGACCAGAAGGCTGATCTGCTGACGGCCAGCCTTGCGGGCGGCAGCCTCTTCTTCGGCCTTCTTCTCTTCAGGGGTCTTTTCCTTGACGTCACTTTTCGGCTTGGCGGCAATGGCTTTGATCTTTGGAGGCGGAGGTGGGAAGGTGATCTCGCCTTCATAGGTCACAGTCGCGCCGCGAATCACATCGTCTTCCATGTTGTGAACGATCTGGCCATCCTTTTCAGGGGTCAGGTCGGTCATCATGTGACGGATGTTGGTCGAATAGAGTTCGGAAGCCTGAGTAGCCATGCGGGATGGGAAGTCCGTATAGCCGATGATGGTCACGCCATTCTCGGTAACAACCTTCTCGTCCTTGACAGTGCCTTCAACGTTACCGCCGCGTTCCGCAGCAAGGTCAACGATGACGGAACCGGTCTTCATGGCTGCAACCATATCTGCAAGCCACAGCTTGGGAGCCGGCCGGTTCGGGATCAGCGCGGTGGTGATCACGATGTCCATGTCACCTGCGATCTCGCGGAACTTGGCGAGCTGGGCATTGCGGAATTCTTCAGACTGAACCGAAGCATACCCACCAGTGGAAGCTCCGTCCTGCTGTTCTTCTGCAAAATCCAAATAGACAAATTCGGCGCCCATGGATTCGACCTGTTCGGCCACTTCCGGACGCACATCAAATGCATAAGTGATCGCACCGAGCGCAACAGATGTACCAATTGCGGCCAGACCGGCAACACCGGCGCCAACAATCAGAACCTTTGCAGGCGGTACCTTACCGGCAGCAGTAATCTGACCGGTGAAGAAACGACCAAAGTTGTTACCAGCCTCGATAACAGCGCGGTAACCGGCAATGTTCGCCATGGAGGACAATGCGTCCATCTTCTGGGCACGGGAAATACGTGGCACCATTTCCATTGCGATAACATTGGCACCAGCCGTCTTGGCGGCTGCCATGCCTTCTTCGTTGCCAGCCGGGTTGAAGAAGGAGATAAGCGTCTTGCCCTTGGCAAGATACTTCAGCTCTTCACTTTCTGGCTGACGTACCTTGGCAACGATATCTGCAGCCTCCCACAGAGCTGCAGCGTCTGGCACGATTTCAACGCCCGCTTCTGCATAAGTTGCATCTGAAAAGCCAGCCAGCGCACCAGCACCGCTTTCCAGGATGCAATCAAATCCCAATTTCTGAAGCTGTTTTGCCGAAGACGGCGTCATGGCAACGCGCGCCTCTCCCTCGAACAGCTCCTTAGGTGTACCTATCTTCACGACAGACTCCCTTCTAACAAAAATGTTGATGCCTTCAGCCCGGAGACCCCGAACCAAAAGCAAACTACCCTCCGGCTCTTATAGTGCAGACGAAAGTCAAATTGCCAAGTCTCCATTGTAAATCAATTGCGCGTTATCCGGTGCGATTTGCCAAAATTTGTCCCGCATCGTGGTAATTTTCCCTTATTTACGCAAATTCACATAGATAAATCAGGCGATTCGACATACTCCCGACAGGGCCGGAATCTGGACAGCGGATCCTCGGCAACCGTCTCCAACATCGTTTACACGAAATGTCATCCTGAAGGATGGCAGAAGAGGCATTCTCCATATGAGCCAATATGGAAACACCTTGTGGTGCGGCAGTGCCACGCTACCCGAAAGGGGACTCTCACTGCAAAGCACTGCGCGTACACTAGACGATTGTAGCTGTTTATGAAAGATAGGGAAGTGATCCGAGAGGCCAGCTTTTCTGTATCGAATTGCAGAAATTGCCAATTGTGCGTCAAAGAATCACGATTTTTCCACGACAATTTTTGATCATTATCGATAAGAGTCGACAGACGGCCCGCCGACTCTCCTATGGCGGCCTAGTCGGCGTAATGGATCGTCGTGGCTCTGGCGCGATTGAGAATGAGCCGCACGGGCGCCTCTTCCACCAGCCCGATCTTCTGGGCTTCGCGCAGGGCGTGCTTCTTTTCCGCCCCGACGATCAGCACATGAGCCTTGCGCGCCCGCTCCAGCACGGGAGCTGTCAGCGTCAGGCGTGGATTGCCGTCTTCATGCCCGCGCACGATCATCACAGCGGGTGCCCAGAGGCCGAGGGCTTCTTCCAGTTCATCCGCTTCTGGAAACAGCGAGGCGATGCGCGTGTCCGCTCCCATGCCCAGAACACAGACATCGATTGGCAGAACAGCGTGCAGATCGGAGGTGATGACCGAGAGCACTGCCTCGGCGTCATCCCCATCCTGCGCACCATCGTGGTGAAAGGAATAGAACTCCGCTTCGGCTGCCAGATCCTGCAGCAGCAGTTCTTCCACCTTGTCGGCGTTGGTGTACTCCGGCAACTGAGGATTCAGATGATCGTCGGTCAGGATGATCGAAACACAGTCCCACTCGACGGGCTGGGCGCTCAATGAGCGGAAGAAGTCATGGGGTGTTTCGCCACCGGGCACTGCAAGGGTTGCCCTGCCACGCTTTTTGATGGCCTTGTTCAGCTCGGACGCAACCTGTTCTGCGAGACCGGCAGCCAGACTGCCTCGATCGGGATACACTCGTGTTTCAGTCACGCTTTTCTCCTGCGCACATGACCCTGCCCTTTCTGACGGCAGGCGTCCTGTTGTCTTCTACCAATGCCCACCAACCGCTGGAAACCGGCTGGCCGACTCGTTTCTCCAAACTTGTCCAGAGCTTAATAGGGTCGGCACATTGCAGTTTTATGATTGCCGGAACGGCGCTTAAGAGCCCCACCTCCAGCGGTGAGCGTTGTGCCGCCCAAAAACGGAGAACAGGGAAGCAAAGAAAAAGGCAGCTCCCTGACGGAAGCTGCCTGATGAAACCTGTGCCTCCCGCCAGCACTCGCCATGACACCGGGAGGGAGATTGTTCTCTGAAGAAACCGGCCTACTGCAGATCCGGATCGAAGCTCATCGCGTTGATGGCCCCTTCAAGGCCGAAGTTGCTATTGCGATAAAGATAGATCGGCATCTTGACGCGGAACTTGGTGTGACGCCCGCCCTGATTGAAGCCCCTGAGGAACTCGGGGTTCTGGAAGATCCAGTCATTCTTCTGCAGCACGCCACCGGTGAGGAATATGCCTCCGTGAGCCGAAATATAGAGCGCCAGATCGCCTGCCACCGCGCCCAGATGATGGGCAAACATGCTGATGGCACGAACGGCAAGATGATTGCCCTCGGTACGGGCGACATCGAAGATGTCACGGGCGGACATTTCGGACGGCTCCTGACCTTCGAGCAGTTCCAGCGCCTTCATCAGATAGGGGATGCCGGTTCCCGACAGGATGGCCTCAGCCTCAAGCGCCAGACAGGAACGGTCATCCATCTGGGTTTCCGGCCACAGTTCGGCCAGTTTGGCAAAGACCGCGACCTCGTCGAGGGTATGCGGGGCGACGCGAACGTGGCCTCCCTCGCCCTGAAGCACTTCGGGCTGGTGCCCGGCCCACACCTGGGTGCCGACCCCGAGGCCAGTCCCAGGGCCGATGATGAGACGTGGTGCAGTGGGCACCGGAGGCGTTTGGCGTGGCTGCGGCAGCGCTCCCTGAATGACCGTCAGATCATCCGGATCGGCGGTGACGAGGGACCATGCAGCAGCTTCGAAATCATTGAGAATACGGGCGCCTTGCGCTCCGGCAGCAACGATCAGGTCGGCTTGAGAAAACTGCTGATTGCCAGCGTTGGTGAGCGTGACATAGCCATTTTCGATCACCCCGGCGGCCGCAACGACGACCTGTCGCGGCGCCGAGCCGATCTTGCCGACAAAGCTCTTGACCGCATCGGTCAGATGCATCGTGCCGGTGGTATCGAATGTGTGCTGTTCCTTGATGCGCCCCTCGACGGCGGCGGCCAATCGCATGTTGGTTCCGCCAACATCGGCCACAAGATCCCAAAGCATTACGTTACCCTCATAATTCCAGTTCTGACATAGGTGACAAACTTCAGATCCCGATACGGGAGCTCACCCGATACAGGCCTTGCATACAGGGAATCGACTTTAATTTCATCCCCCAAAATAAATTTCCCATTCGAAAAACCAGCTTTTTACCCTCTGATCTGATTTTTGACTGATGGCGGTTCCTCTGAGCCTTCCCTCTTGTCGTCATGGGGTGAGATCCTTGCGAAAAACCGTCAACAGGCCGCGCTCGGATTGCGCCGTCAAGCCGGTATCCAACCAGCCTGCCCGCATCAGCAATCCGCGCGCCCCGTCAGTCACCCCATAGATCGAGGATAGCCCTAGGGAGCGGGCCGCGTCCTCAATGGCATGGGTCAGCGCCATGCCGACGCCACGCCGACGGCAGTCGGGTCGCACATAGAAAGCCGACAGAAATGGCCCGAGCCCCAGCTCCTCGCCAAGCCCGTTTGGCTTGAGCGCGGCAATGCCCAGCGGATCACCGGTATCGGACAGGGCAATCCGCGCCAGCGGCATCCCAGAGCCCTCCGCCCAACCCGCGAGATCCGCAATGGCATCACCCGGCCCATCGGGCCCGTACCACGTTGGCCATTGATCACAAAACCATTGTGCAATCACCGGAATGGCAATGCGCCCGTCTTCGAGTGGAACAATGGGGAATGTTTCATCCATCAGAACTCCTGTCCATCAGCAAGTAAAGCCCAACCATGCGCGAAGGCTGTCTCCTTGTCTATGGCACGTTGCGTCAACATGCCTATAGCAAAATCTCCCGCCCGTTTGCGGCAAAGAAAAAGGGGCACCGGATGGCACCCCTTTTCTGAGTCTGACTGTCTGCCGATCCGAAATCCATCAGGCCCCATTCAAACCCTCGCTCGCTCCAACGTGCGTAGGTCATCAGCAGGCTCTCAGGCTTCCGGCAGAGCGCGACTAGCTACGCGACAGCAGGGCGCTCGGACGAGCTTTTGCGATGCCCTGCAGGACGAAGCCGGCAACGAAGGCCTTGATGACGTCGCCGGGAATGAAGACCAGCACCATGGAAGTGGCTTCCATGAAGGACTTGTTGAGGCGGATCGACATGCCCAGCACGCCCAGAAGATAAAGCACGAAGATGCCTCCGACGATGGAGGCAAAGGTGCCGACGATCAGCAGGTTGCCCTTGCCCCATTTCTCAACGATGAGGCCCGTGACAAAGGCGGCAAAAGGCCAGCCGAGGAAGAAGCCGACGGTAGGACCGGCCAGAACGCCGAGGCCACCGCGACCACCAGCCAGCAGTGGCAGCCCCGCCAGCACCAGCACGATGAACAGGATCATGGACAGGGCGCCGCGGCGCGATCCGAGCACGACACCGGCCATCATGACGCCGAGGCTCTGTGCACTGACCGGCACGCCGAACGGCAACATGAACTGCGGCATGAGCCCGAGAGCGGCAACGAGTGCTGCAAACAGGGCAATAAAGGCGACTTGGCGTTCCATTTTCGGTATTCTCCCTTTTCTTACTCAGTGCGCATTTCAGGCGCACTCTCCGACTGAGATTTGGTTCTTTTTTCTTGTTGCAATCCGCCCCGCGCACGCAGCGCTTCGGCGACCCGGTCTGCGTCATCTATGGCGCTGAGCGCCAGAGGAACCAGCAGCCGCGGGCTTGTCCGCTTCGGGCTGCGCGCCCGCCATGCCTGATTGAGCTGCGACCCCCGTTGCAGGAACAATGGCGTGAAGCGAATGACCAGCCCCATGGCAAAGCCCAATGCCCGCGGTGGCAGGCCAAGAAAATGAAAGGGCTTTGCGAGTGTTTCGATGACAGCCATCATATCATCAAGCCGCGAGGTCATGGTGACCAAATTTGCAAGACTGACCGTCGCGACGAGCTTGAAGCAGATGGCCAGTCCTTCTTCCACCCGTCCGGTCACCAGCTGATAGGCGAAAATGATGGCGATAAGATAGACGAGCGGCTTGAGCCGCTGGGCTCCAGCCTTTGAAAAGCTGCGCCCGGCTGACAGGTAGAGCGCGACCACCGGCAGGTTGGCTGCAAACAGCAGATGCCAGTCATTGAGCGGCCAGAGCACCAACGTGAACAGGCACAGAATGACCAGCTTGGCCGAGACGGGCCATCCATGCATCCAGCTTCTCTGCTCGACGGTCAGTGACAGCATCAGCCATGATCCTCCATGCCCGAAGGCAATCCTGCCCCGAGCACTTCATCATCTGTGAAAACCAGCCGCTCCATCTGTTCCCGATAGGCAGGCAGGATTTCTGCCGGGGTGCCATCTCCGACCAGTTGGCCCTTTTCGAGCCAGATGATGCGGTCATAGCTTTCCAGATGGTCGATATCGTGGGTGACCAGAACGACCTGCTGGTCCAGGGCATCGAGCCAGCGGTAGAGACGTCGGGTGGTCGGCCAGTCGAGCCCGGCGAAAGGCTCGTCCAGCAACACGGTTTTCGGCTCCATGGCCAGCACGGCCATCAGACAGACCAGATGGCGCTGACCCTGTGAGAGTGTGAAGGTGCCGCGCTCGGCCCAGTCCAGCCGTCCGAAGGACTGCAGGAAGTCCCGCGCCTTGATTCTGGCTGACTTGCGATCGCCGCTGAGGCTTTCGAGCCCGAAGGCGATTTCCTCCTCCACGGTGGGAAAGATGATCTGATGATCCGGGTTCTGGAAAATGAGGCCGATGGTCCGGATGGCATTCTTGCGATCCTTGGCGATGTCGACACCATGGACCCGCACCTGCCCCGCCTCGGGTTCGATAAGGCCGGAGATCATGCGTGCCAGAGTGGACTTGCCAGACCCGTTGCGCCCGATGAGGCCGATGCGCTTTTCACTCAGCTGCACGGAGAGGCCGCGAAAGAAAGGCTGGTCATTGAGAGTATGTTTTACCCCGTCAAGGACGATGGCATTGTCCATCTCATCGCGCTCACCAGCGCCGGAACGAGACTCTGCGGGGGATTTTACGAGATCAGCGATAGGTCAACTCCAGATCACGCGTGCCATATGGCCCGGACTCTGCGCGCTGTCTCGGTCTTGTCGGCTTCCATGCCGAAACCCGACAGCGTGCGGGTTGGTGAAGGTCATAGCCAAGAATGGAAATAAAAACCAGCGGCAAGGATAATCCCAATGGTTCAGTTTGTGGAGAAAAAGCGCAATCGTACATGTGAAACGCCTCAAAGCGCCATGATCGTGCTGCCTGAGGGTAAAATCATCACGGGTCATGGAGGCACCCTTGCGGTCTTGCCAACCAAGCCGGATCACGAAAAAGGCGATGCGCCACTGGCGATCGCCTCCTGTTTTCGATCAGAGCCTGCCGCGTCGGGCGCTCGCCATTACTGGCCGAGCCCGAGAGCTTCAAGACGTTTGACGGTCTGGGGCAGACGGAGCTTGCGATCACGAGCCTCGATGATCAGCCGCGGTCTGGCGTGGATCTCCGAGAGCGCCTTGAAGACACCGCCCCATGGCACCGATCCCTCGCCGGGATGCCAGTGACGATCGGCATAGCCGTCGGCATCCTGCAAATGCACATGGCCAAGCAATGAACCGGCGACGGTAACGTAATCTGGCACCGGAGGCGCCTTGTACTGGCCGTGAGCCAGCTGGGCGTGGCCGGTGTCAATCGAGACCTGCAGCATCGGGCTGTTGATCATTTCGACCAGATCGCAGCGCAGGGTCGGGTCGGCATCGTCGATATTCTCCAGCATCAGGCAACAGCCGATCTGTTCTGCCCGCTGGATGACAGGGGCCAGCATCTTCTGAGCGGCCTCGAAGATGGTCGGCTTGAGAAAGCTGTAGTTGGTGAAGTTGAGACTGTGCCAGAAGGTGAAGGGGCTATGGATCACCATGTGGGTAGCGCCCAGCTTCTCGCACTTGTTGAGGGCATCGAGCAGACGAACCGTGACAACCTGCTGGATCAGTGGATCCGTCGCCGCAAGATCGAGGCTGAAAAACGGTCCATGGATGCCATGCAGGCCACCAAATCCGTCGAGCAGGTCCTTGTAGGCTGTGATCAGGTCGTCCTGATCGTCGTCGAGCACATCGACCATGCAGAAATCCTGCAGTTCGATCGGCCGGTTCTTCTCGAAGATCCAGTCCCTGAGGGAGACAAGTTCGTCATACTTGAGGGACGCGCCCAGCACTGGCAATGGGGACATGGCGTATTGTTCCTTTTTATCCGGCCCGCAGCGGACCGACTCGTTGTGTTGACCTATTTAATACCAGCTCGCATGAAACTTTGAACAAACTGGCGCTGGAAAAGCAGAAAGCCCACAAGAAGCGGTCCGGAGGTCATCAGCGTGGCGGCATTGATGACCGACCACTCCACCCCGGACTCGGTCATGGAGAAGACCGACAGGCCGACTGTCAACGGGCGCGTTTCGACCGAGTTGGTGACGATCAGCGGCCAGAGGAAATCATTCCAGTGGGCGGAGACCGAGACAAGGCCGAAGGCCAGATAGGTTGGCTTGGCCAGAGGAATGTAGACCCGCCAGAGCGTTCCGATCAGCCCTTCCCCCTCGATCCGTGCCGCGTCGTCCAGCTCTTTCGGGATGGTCATGAAGGTCTGGCGCAAAAGGAAGATGCAAAAGCCCGAAGCGAAATAGGGCAAGCCGATCGCGAGGATGGTGTCGACCAGTCCGAGCATGCTCATGGTCTCGTAGTTCTTGACCAAAAGGATGTCCGGCGTGACCATCAGCTGCAACAGCACCAGCGTAAAGAGGATGTTCTTGCCGGGAAATTTCAGCCGCGCGAAGGCATAGGCCGCCAGCGTACTGAGTACGAGTTGGGCTGTGAGCGTCATCGCCACAAGAATCATGGTGTTGAGGAAATAGCGGGCAAACGGCGCCTGCACCCATGCCTTCGGGAAATTCTCAAGGGTCAGGGGCGCTGTCAGCGAGAAATTCGTCTCATAGGCAGACGGGTGGAACGCAGTCCAGACGGCATAGGCCAGTGGCAGGATCCAGAGGATGGCCAGAAGCCAAGCGCCAAGGGTGAGCAGCATCCGATCCAGACGGGCTGCGAGGGTGATATCCTGAGCGGTCATCTGTAATGCACCTTACGATCGAGCCAGAAGAACTGGCCAATGGCCAAAAGGGAGAGGACGGCAAGGATCACCACGGTCATGGCGCTGGCTGGCGCGGTGTCCCAGTATTCGAAGGCCACCTCATAGATGTGATAGAGCAGCAGCCTTGAGGCATTGTTCGGACCACCCTGCGTCATGATGAAGATATGGTCGATCAGCCGCACCGAGTTGATGATGGCATTGACCATGATGAACAGGGTTGTCGGCATGATCAGCGGCACCGTCACGCGGCGAAAGAAGGTCCAGCGCCCTGCCCCTTCAAGACTGGCCGCTTCGCGCAGCTGGGTGGGGATGGTCTGTAGCGCGGCCAGATAAAAAATCATGAAAAAGCCTGCATTCTTCCAGACAGCAACCACCAACACCGTGTAGAGCACCGTATCGGTGTTGCCCATCCAGTTCTGGGCGGGCAGGCCGAACAGCCCGCGGATCTGGTCGATAAGGCCGAAGCTCGGCGTGTAGAAGAACAGCCAGATGTTGCCGACAGCAATCATCGGCAGCACGGTGGGCGTAAAAAAGGCCATGCGCAAAAAGGACAGCCCGACCATGCGGTTGTGCACGAACAGTGCCATGACCAGCGCGATGATGATGGAGGCCGGAATGGTGATGGCCGAATAGATCAGGTTGTTCCAGCAGGAGCGAATGAAGACATCGTCCTCAAGCAGATAGCGGTAGTTCTCAAGCCCGACAAAATGAGCCGGACGACGGCCATGGGGCGTGGAGAAGAAGCTGCTGATGACGGTTTCAATGGCCGGAATATGGGTAAAGCCCATGAGCAGCACCATCGCGGGCAGCAGAAGCAGCAGGGCATATATCCAGTCGCGTCTCATTTCTGGCCTCAATTGCGAGCATGTCGCGCAAGTCAAACAGACGCGAGGGAAGTCGCCTCCCCTCGCGATGGATCAATTGATGAGACAGGATCAGCGGTAGTTCTTGAGAACCCGCTCTGCCTTGTCCTGTGCTTCCTTCAGGGCGTCTTCCGGTGTCTTTTCACCGGCCAGCGCTGCGTGGATGGCATCATTGAGGAAGTTGGTCACCTTCTGGTTCTCGTAGGTGGAGAGCTCGGCGACCGCATACTCAAGCTGGTCGCGGGCAACGGCGGCCTGCGGCACTTCCTTGGCGTAGGCTTTCATGGCTTCGGTTTCCCAGGCAGCCGGGCTCGGAGCGACATAGCCGGTCGCGATGGACCATTTGGCAGCCTGTTCCGGCTCGGTCATCCACTTGACGAACTGGACAGCGGCTTTCTTCTGTTCTTCTGAAGCATCCTTGAACAGCACGAAGTTGCCGCCACCGGTTGGCGCGCCGTAGCGCTCGTGTTTCGGCAGGAAGCCGACGCCGAAGTCGAATGGAGCATTGGTGCGAATGTTGGTCAGGTTGCCGGTGGTTGTCCAGATCATGGCGGCTTCACGTTCGAAGAAAGCCTTCGGCGTTGCCGACCAGGCGGTTACGCCCTCTTCCATGATCTTCTCTTGCTTGGCCATCTTGACGAGGAAGGTCAGGGCTTCGACAACCTTGGGGTTGGCAAAGTCGGTCTGATTGCCATCCGCATTGGCAAGGATGGCACCGGCCGGAGTGGAAAGACCCTGGAACAGCCAATATGGGAAGCCGTCAAGCGGAATGCGCAGACCCCACTGGGTGACGTTGCCGCTGGCGTCCTTCTTGGTCAGCTTGTGGCCGTATTCAACCATTTCTTCCCAGGTGGCTGGCGCCTTGTCCGGGTCAAGACCGGCTTCCTTGAAGGCTTCCTTGTTCCAGTACATTACCGGCGTCGAACGCTGAAACGGAATGCCCCAGGTCTTGCCACCGGTCTGGCTGTTCAGCATGAAGGCCGGATAGAAGGAGCCGAACCATGCCTTGCCTTCGTCGGCGGACACGAAATCATCGAACGGCTCGACGAGATCCTGATCGATCAGAGTGAACATGTCGGTGGAGAGCAGCACGGAAAGCTGCGGGGCGTTGCCGCCGCGGGCTGCCGTCATGGCCTTGGTCAGGGCGTCGGTGTATGAACCGGCATAGATCGCATCGATCGTCACATCCTTGTGGGCGGCGGCATACTCGTCGGTCAGGGACTGAATGGTATCAGCCGCTTTGCCACCAACGGCAACCGGGAAATAGAACTGCAGATCAACGGCAAATGCCGGAACGGCGATCGCTGAAAGCAGAGCAGCAGCAAGCGTGGATTTCAGAAAATGGGAAGCCATGGGTATGGTCCTTGTTATCTGTTTGACTGAAAGAAATGGATTTGGTTATCGATCAAGGCTCAAAAGCCGCGATCAGTTGCTTGGACTTGATGAGACGTGTCCCTGATGCCTTGTCGAACAAGGCCAGCTCCTCAGGGGCGAAGGAAAGGGAAACCGCGTTGCCCGCGGCAAAATCGCTGCGCCCGGACGCGCGCACGGTGATCAGCTCTTCGCCAATGCGACAGTCGAGCATGGTATCGGCCCCCTGGAATTCGGCGGCAACGATGGTGGCAGCAAGCCGACCGTCTTCCGACGGGGTCACAGCTTCCGGCCGCAGACCGAGCATCAGGCCGGTGCCAGCCTCGCGTTCCAGCCGTTCGCCAATCGACCCGAGGGCAGACGCCTCGAACAGGCTCATGGGTGGCGTGCCGATGAAGCGGGCGGCAAAGGTGGTGCGCGGCGCGTCATAGAGGATGCGTGGGGCATCGATCTGCTCCACCTCTCCGGCATTCAGCAGCACCACCTGATCGGCCATGGTGATGGCCTCGGCCTGATCGTGGGTGACATAGACCATGGTGAAGCCGAGCTTCTTTTGCAGCGCCCGCAGCTCGACCCGCATTTCGTGGCGCAGCTTGGCGTCAAGGTTGGACAGCGGCTCATCCATCAGACAGATGGAGCGCTCGGCAATGACGGCACGCGCCAGAGCGACGCGCTGCTGTTGCCCACCGGACAGCTCGCCCGGCTTGCGTTCAAGCAAGCTTTCAAGCCCCATCAACTCGGCCACAGCCCGCAATTTTTCGGTCCTCTGCGGCTTCGGTTCCTTGCGGGTCTTGAGACCGAAAATGATGTTCTCGGCGACGTTGAGATGAGGAAACAGCGCGTAGGACTGAAACACCATGGACAGGTCGCGCTTGTCCGGCGAACGGCGGGTCACGTCTTCATCGCCGATCATCACCTGGCCCTCACTGGCGGTTTCAAGACCGGCTATGATACGCAAGAGGGTCGACTTTCCACATCCAGAAGGCCCCAGCAGCGCCGTGAAGGACCCGGCGGGAATGGACAGGCTGACACTGTTGAGGGCCAGAACCTTGTCCCATCGCTTGGAAATGCCCCTGAGTTCAATGGAACGCCCGTGGTGGGCTGGATGTGCAGCGGTCATCGCTTGCCTCTTTCATGGATGGAACGACCGGCCCCGGCCTGATCGTCACGCTGACTGTCTCGCTGACTATCGGGGGCGATGATCAGGTCTGCCGAGCCAAGCCCGCCTTGCAGCGGGAGTGGAATGGGTTCGTCGCAGAAAATGCAGGACACATCGGACAGGTGGCCGCCACGGACATGGGCCGTCCGGCTGAACTTGCTGTGATCCATGACGAGGAAGGAACGGCGACAATTCTTGAGGATCGCGCGGCGGCTGCCAACCTCGGCTTCGGAGAAATCCAGCAGACCGCCATCCGGGCTTACCCCGGCAACGCCAAAAATGCCGAAGTCGACTTCGAAGCGATCAAAGAAGGCCTCAACTTCCGGCCCGAGAATATCCTTGTCGCCGGGGCGCACGGAGCCGCCCGCCAGCGTCACCGACCAGTCATGGCGCTCACTTGCCTGCATCGCGACATTGAGGTTGTTGGTAAAGACCTTCAGATTGGCCCGCTCCTGCAGCGCCTCGATGACCATTTCCGGCGTGGTGCCGATGGACAGGGCAATCGAGCTGCCATCAGGAATATGGCGTGCCACCTCAAGGGCAATCTGCCGCTTGGCCTTGACATTCATGATCTTGCGCTTGGCATAGAGCAGGTTGCCGCTGACCGGTGGCGGCTCGACCCCTCCCCAGACCCGACGCAACTCGCCCAGCTCGCACAGGGCGTTGACATCGCGGCGAATGGTCTGGGTGGAAACATTAAACTGGTCCGACAGGGAATCGATGGCAGAGAAGCCACTTTCGGTTACCGTCCGGATGATCTCCAGTTGCCGTTCGCTATAGTGTTTCATTGTGCCCCGAACCGGTTTTCAGATTGCATCGAAAAGTGCGGGTCCAGACCGGCGAACCCTCTCCAAGAGAGGTGCGGTTCATGGCTTTCACCACGGCCCGCACCTCTTCAGCCTGGAGAGGCCAATTGCCTGACTGGACGTTTCGTGAGGGGACGGTAGGCGGGGATTGTTTCAGCCATTTGAACGTTATGTGTCATTCAAATGAAATTGAGAGTGAACACGAGGAATTCAGAGAAAACACCTTATCCTCTGTAATCTCTGCATTTTTTCAAGAATGTGAATTTATGGATGATGCTCAATTGATCAGAAATTCACACATTGAAGATGAAGGGACGGTGACGGGCAAACCGGCCCCGATGCATCGGCCATACCACGCGAACGGCGCAAGCCTCTGCTCCGAAAGCCTCAGACGCTGTCAGCAAAGAGTCGTCATTCCATTATCTGATTGTCATCTTGTCGCGGCATAGTCGCGCGACTTCGGAGCAGTGCACGTCTGTATCCGAAGCCAATCGAGCGCAGGTGTATCACGATGATCAAGAACCCGGACATGTTGAAATTCATCCATCTGACTGACTGTCAGGTGGCCAGCAACGGACGTGCCCTTGAAGGACACGGTGCCTCGGCCAGACTGCGGGCTGCAATCGATAGCATCAACAATGATCATCATGACGCCGATTTCGTCGCCATCACCGGCGACCTCACCTCGCATGGCGACGATGCCTCCTATGAGGCCTTTGCCCGGGAGCTGCGCCGGTTGTCTGTTCCCTCTCACCTGTTGCTCGGCAATCGTGACGATGTGCGCACCTTCCGCTTCCACTTCCCTGAAGCCCAGCGTTGCGACTGCGGCTATATTCAGGGCTCGAAGCGAACGCCTTTCGGGCTTTGCCTGTTTCTCGATACCAGCCAGCCCGGCAGCACTGGTGGACACTATTGCCAGGCGCGGCGCAGATGGCTTGAAGGCGTTCTGAGGGAAACCGACGGACCGGTGATGCTGTTCATGCACCATCTGCCGTTTGCCATCGGCGCATCGGGGGGGAAAGACCAGCAGGTTGCCGATGAGGACGCCTTCTGGCGGCTGCTTGAGCCCTATCACCAACGCATCCGGCATGTCTTTGTCGGCGATGCATTGCCCGTCACGGCAGACAGCTGGCACGGACTCGCTGTAACCTCAATGCGCGGATACGCCATTGGCGCTCACAGCGCTACCCGCGCGATGGACCAACTGGGCCATGGGCACCACACACCCGCAACAACCTACGGGGTGGTGACGGTGAACGCCGAACAGACCATGGTGCACATGCAGTCCTTCATGGCGAGAGAAATGCGCTTTGCCGTCTAGCACCATGAGCTCGGTTTGCTCCCCCTCACCCCAATCAATCGGTGATAGTGGCCCCGTCGGGTGTCATCACATAGCGGGCCAACGTCTCGTCCATATGGCGAGCGCGAAGATCGAGCAGTTTCTCGGCATAGATCAGGCGCGTGCGCAGATAGGCCTCCTCCTCTGCCACGTTGACAAGGCACTGCGGATCCTTTTGCAGATCGAACAGCAGCGCTGCAAAGCCGGGAATGTGCACATAGTGGAACGTCTCGTCGCGCAGCACGGCCAGCGAGCATTCCTCCTGTCGCATCCGCGCCTTGAGATCGGCTCGGCTTGAACGCTGGGCGCGGAAATCGAACTCATAGAAGGCCGCATCGCGCCAGCCGCCCACCGGATTGCCGCAGACATGCTCCATCAGCGATGTGCCATCAAGCGCATTGGTCGCCTCTTCGCCGAGGATCTCCAGCAGGGTCGGAAAGATGTCGGCGCTGGAAGTGAAGGCACTGACCGTCTCGCCTCTTCCGCCCTCGGGCGTGCGGATCATCAGCGGGATGTGATAGCTTTGGGCATGAAAGCCCCCCTTCCCCAGCAGCCAGTGGTCGCCCATCATTTCGGCATGGTCGGAGGTGAAGATGAAAACCGTGTTCTCCCATAGCCCCCTCGCCTTGAGGCTGGCGATCAGGCGACCGATGGCGGCATCGACCTCGGTGATCATGCCGTAATAAAGAGCCCGGATCCGGCTGACATCGTGACTAGAGAGATCCCTGACCACCCCCTCCGGCTTTGGATTGCCCGCCTCATCATAGGTAAGGAAACTCGACAGCCGGTTATGGTCCATCATCAGTTCGGCGAAGGGATGGCTGGCCGCTTCCGCCGTGGGGCTGGCGTGGCGGTCAAAGCCCGGCGTGCTGTTATGCCCGGCACCATCAACCTCAAGGGAGCCGTCATACATGCTGTTGTAGGGTTCGGGCACGACAAATGGCGGGTGCGGGCGGATGAAGGAGAGATGGGCAAAGAAAGGAGCATCTCCTCCCTGCTGTTCATCCAGCCAGTCTTCCATCTTTTCCAGCAGGAAGGCCGTGGCCGTTTCGTCTGCGCCATAACAGGGGGGCAGCATCGAGACCCGCTCACCCGGTTCCATCGGCGGGGTATGAGCGTCAAAGCGGGTTTCGATATCATGGCCGCGCTTTTTCAGCCATGACACCCATGCCTTGTCATCCTCCAGCAGCAACTGGCGGACGTCCATTCCGGGCAGCACATTCTCATAGGTGGTAAGTGCCGGATCATCCGGTGCCAGAACGCGCGGGTCGAGCGCGGTGTCGGTATAGCCGAACAGGGTCGGCCTGTAGCCAGCCCGCCGCCCCGCCTTTGCCAGCGTATCAAGGCCATCGGCCAATGGAGCGCCGTTCTGCACCACCCGATGGTTCATCTGATAAAGGCCCGTATAGAGCGAGGCCCGCGCCGGAGAACAGGGGGCCGTGGTGCAATAGTGATTGCGGAACAGCACGGCATCGGCGGCCAGCGCATCGAGATTGGGGGTCCTGATCGTCGGATGCCCGACGGCGCCCAGACAGTCGCCACGCCACTGATCGGCAGTGATGAGAATGATATTCGGTCTCGACATGATGAGGGCTCTCCCCGGTGACGATCAGAGTGTTTCGATGAGGGCTGGCAGATCAGCCACCGTATCGATGACATGGTCTGCCCCGCCCTCCTTGAGTAGCACGGTTGCCGCCTGTCGCAAGCTGGCAATTTCCTTTTCCGGCATGGAGGCCAGCTCTTCCGGCGTCCGGCCGACAAAATTGCCCGAAAGCGCCAGCCCGACAGTGATGCAGCCAGCGGCGACACCTTCCTTGAGGCCGGGCACAGTGTCGTCGACCTTGATGACCGCAGAGGGCGGATAGACCGCCAGATCCACAAAGGTCTGATACATGCCGAGCGGGCCGGGGCGCCCTTCGGCGAGGTCATCGGCGCAGATGAGATTGTCCGGCTCGAAACCTTGCGCTTTGACAACAGGCAGCACATGCTCCATGATCGATCGGGTATAACCGGTGGTCGAGCCGATCCTGATACCACGTGCCCGCAGCCAGGCGATGGTTTCGAGCGCGCCGGGGACGAGGTCGGCATAGTCGGCAGCGACCTTTTCGTTCATCGGCACGAAGATCTCATAGATGCTGTCGACATCCGCGTCGGTCGGGGCATGGCCGTATTTGGCCTGCCACTGGGTCGCGATGGCTTCATCGTCCATCATGGCGCGAATGTGAGCCCACTTCGGCAGCCCCATTGGAGCGCGGGCCTGCTCGATGGAGGCCTTGATGCCAAACTGCTCGAAGCATTTGACGAACACGCCCATTGGCGCAAAGCTGCCAAAGTCAACCAGCGTTCCGGCCCAGTCGAACACAACGGCCTTGATCTCTGTCATGGGTCTTCTCCTCTGTGTGGCCTTCAGGCGTTCAGTTTCTTGCGTTCTTCAAAAGCTGCTGCGGGCGGGGCAGCCGATGTCACACCCATTTCCTCAAGGCTCTGTCGGGCTGCTGCGACGACGCGGCGCATGATGGGGGCGTCCATCTGGCCGATGCAGCCGATGCGGAAGCTGTCCACGACCGTCAACTTGCCCGGATAGATGATGAAGCCCTTGTCTTTCATCAGGCCATAGAAACGATTGAATTCGAACCGCTCATCGGCCGGACAGAAGAAAGTGACAATGATCGGCGACAACCAGCGCTCGTCAAGCAGGGTTTCAAAGCCCAGCGCCCGCATACCGGCCACCATCACGTCGCGATTGTTGGCATAGCGAGCCCCTCTTGCGGCGACGCCCCCTTCGGTTTGATGGGCCTTGAGGGCTTCAAGGAAGGCGGCGACCACATGGGTTGGCGGTGTAAAGCGCCACTGGCCGGTTTTCTCCATGCTTTCCCACTGGGCATGAAGATCAAGGCTGAGGGAATGACAGTTGCCCCTGTTGGCGATGAGTTCACTGCGGCGCACCAGTGCAAAGCCGAAGCCCGGGACACCCTCGATGCATTTGTTGGCCGAGGAGACCAGCGCCTCATAGCGGATCGTGCCCGGCTCCATCGGCACGGCGCCAAACGCCGACATGGAATCGACCAGCAGCTTGCGCCCCGCCGCGTAGGTGGCCTCGGAAATCTCGGCGACCGGATTGAGAATGCCCGAACTGGTTTCGCAATGGATCGCCAGCACATGGGTGATGGCCGGGTCATTGGCGAGGATCTCGGCAACCTCGGCCCCGCGTGGCGGCAGATAATCGCCCTTGTCCAGCAGATGGAAGGCCCTGCCGATCACTTCCATCGTCCTGGCGGCCCTGAGGCCATAGGCACCGTTGGCCAACACCAGGAGCTTGCCATCCTTCGGCACCATGGTTCCGAGCATCGCTTCGACCAGATAGGAGCCGGAGCCCTGCATCGGGATGCATTCGAAGGCGTCCTTTTCATCACCCAGCAGATCGAGCAGACAACGGCGCATGTCTGCGGTCATGGTGCGGAAATCGTCATCCCAGCTGCCCCAGTCCTTCAGCATCGCCTGCTTGACAACATAGGATGTTGTCAACGGCCCGGGGGTGAGCAGAAAAGGCTCACCGAGTTGTGGGTCGGGCAGCCCGCATGGGGAAGCCCGGAGCGGGCTCAGTGTGTCCTGTTCAGACATGGGACGTTCCTCTTTTTCTCAAATTGCTTTTGTTGTTATCTGGTTTTCTTGTCTTGTTTCAGGGGTCGTATGCCGATGGATGTCTCTGCATCCTTGCGCTTGCCCGCCCCTTTCATGCTTGAAACTCACTCGCTTCAAACTCACTCGGGAGCATCCTTGCGCTGCCGGGAGAAATCAAATTCGGCCACCCTGTGGCAGGCGACAAAATGCTCCGGTGCCACCTCCTGCCATTCGGGGATCGTGCTGGCACACTGCTCCGTGGCATAGGGGCAACGGGTGTGGAAGCGACAGCCCGAAGGGGCCGCCAGCGGGTTGGGGATCTCCCCTTCCAGCCGGATCGGATCGAAGGTCTCGTCCGGGTCGATGGTCGGAATGGCCGACAGCAGGGCGTGGGTGTAGGGGTGGCGCGGCGTATAGAACAGGCTTTCGGTCGGTGCATATTCGACGAATTTTCCCACATACATCACCGCCACCCGATGCGACATCTGTGCCACCACCGAAAGGTCATGGGCAATGAACAGGAAGGCGACGCCCATCTCCTCCTGCAGGTCTTTCAGAAGATTGACGATCTCGGCCTGAATGGACACATCGAGCGCCGAGACGCTCTCGTCGCAGACAACGAAATCCGGACGCGTCACCAGAGCACGGGCGATGCAGATGCGCTGGCGCTGGCCACCGGAGAATGCGTGGGGGAAGCGGCGCAAATGCTCCAGATTGAGCTTGCAACGGCTTGCGATATCGCGCACCCGTTCATCGATCTTTTCGCGGTTCTTCATCATGCCCGAGGCAACCAGCGGTTCGGCTATGATATCACGCACGGTCATGCGCGGGTTGAGCGACGAATAGGGATCCTGAAAGACAAGGCTCATGCGCGGACGGAAGGCCCGCAGGATGTCGCTTGTCATGTTGGCAATGGAATGGGGGCCTTCGGAAAAAACCATGCCCATCTTCTTGCGGACGTGGCGCAGCTCCTCGCCTTCAAGCTCCCCCAGATAGATGTCATGCTCACGGGTGTGAAAGATTACATCGCCCGCGGTCGGGTCGATGGCCCTCAGGATGGCGCGGCCAACGGTGGTCTTGCCAGAACCGGATTCCCCCACCAGCCCGACGGTTTCGCCGCGGCGGATATCAAAGCTGACATCATCAACGGCCCGCAGATAGGCGGTTTCGGACGAGAAGAGCTTCTTCTTGCGGATCGGGAAGCGAACCTCGAGGTTTTTCACCTCGATCAGCAACTCACCGCCCGGCTCGCCCGCAGGCACCTTTGATGAGGCGATTGTCTGGTCGTCAGGCAGATTCATGTCGGTCATATCGGGGCTCATGCGGTTGCCCTCTCCTGTTTTTCACGCAGGAAGCAACGGACCGTGTGATCCTCTCCCACCTGCAGCATTTGCGGCTGGTGGCGATCACAAAGGCCCGCAATCATCTTGGAACACCGGGTATGGAACGGGCAGCCAGTCGGGCGATCATTGGGGCTAGGGATGTCGCCGGGAATAGGCGTGAGGCGATCATGCAGGCGATCCACACTCGGCAGGGCCTTGATCAGGCCTTGCGTGTAGGGATGGGCGGGTTCATGAATGACCTTGTCAGTCGGGCCACGCTCGACAATGGAGCCCAGATACATCACCGCGACGTCATCGGCGATATGGGAGATCACGCCCAGATCGTGGGTGATGAAGATCATGCCCATGGAGAGATCACGCTGCAGTTTGCGCATAAGGTCGAGCACTTGCGCCTGAATGGTCACATCGAGCGCAGTGGTCGGTTCGTCGGCAATCAACAGGGCCGGGCCTGCGGACAATGCCAGCGCGATCATCGCCCGTTGGCGCATGCCGCCGGACATTTCGTGCGGATACTGATCGATGCGGGCCTCCGGGTTCGAGATGCCGACCTTGTCGAGCATCCCGATGGCGATGCGCCGGGCGTCCTTGCGACCGACATTGCGGTGCAGCCGAATGGTCTCGACCATCTGGTTGCCAATGGTATAGACGGGCGAGAAGGAGGCCATTGGTTCCTGAAAGATCATGCCGATCTCGCCGCCGCGAATGGCTCGGATGGCGCGGCCCTTCTTGCCCAGCTTGTTGATGTCCAGCACCTTGCCGGATTTGTCGGTGTAGAGGATCTTCGCTTCCTTGGAGATGATGCCGTTGCCGGGCAGAAGCTGCATCACCGCCTTGGTGGAAATGGATTTGCCCGAACCGGACTCGCCGACAATGCCCAGCGTATGCCCCGGCCTCACTTCAAACGAGATATCCTCAACCGGCGTGATGAGGCCCTCATCCGTGCGGAAGGAAATGGAGAGATTTTCGACTTTCAACATGGCTCTGTCCTTCCCGTGCCTAGCGCACATCCGAATAGGGATCGGCCGCATCGCGCAAGCCATCGCCCACCACCGTGAAGGCCAGCACGGCGAGCACGACGAACACAGCCGGAATGAACAGCCACGGGGTTTGCTCTATCACCCGCACCGACTGCGCCTGTTGCAGCAGCACGCCCCAGGAAACCGTTGGCGGGCGCAGGCCGAGCCCGACAAAGGACAGGGCCGTCTCGCTGAGGATCATGTAGGGAAAAGAGATCACCAGATCGACGATGATGAAGCTGGTGAAACTGGGCAGCATATGCTGGGATATGATGCGCAAGGGGCGCGCTCCGGCCAGTCGGGCCGCGATCACATAGTCCTCGGAGCGGATGGAGAGCAGCTGCGAGCGAATGCGGCGCGCCAGCGTCGGCCAGCCGAACAACCCCAAAATAAGCGTCATGGCAAAATAAACCTCGGTGGTCGACCATTCCTTGGGCATGGCGGCGGCAAGGCCCATGTAGAGCGGAATGATGGGCACGACGCGAATGACCTCGGTCACGCGCTGGATGACATTGTCTACCCATCCGCCGGCATATCCGGCCACGCCACCGATGACGAGCGCCAGCACGAAGGAGATCAGCACGCCGATGACGCCGATGGAGAGCGAAGTGCGGGTCGCATAGATGGTGCGCGAGAAAACATCCCGCCCCAGATCATCCGTGCCCCAGAGATGCAGCTTGGCCCGCTTGTCATCAAGCAGGAAGAGATGGGTGCTGGTTGGAATGAAACCGAGCAGATCGGTCTTTTCTCCTTCCGCAAGGAACGTCAGATAGACCCGCTTGTCCGGGTCTGGCACAGATATGGCCCGCAGGGTGACGGGATCCCGTTTCGTCGTCACGCCATGCACGAAGGGGCGCAAGGAACAGCCGTTCTGATCGCAAAACAGTGGGATCTGCGGTGCACCATCGAGATATTTTGTGTCTCGGCTGGTTGGTCCATAGGGCGCGACGAATTCGGCGAAGGCACCAAGCAGCGCCATCAGCAACAGAACGGTAGCGGCCACCATGGCAGCGCGATGACGGCGGAACCGCCACCAGATCAGCGTCCATTGACTGGCGGAATAATATTTGAGGCGTTTTTTCTGTGCTTTCGCACTCTCTTTTCTGACCTTGCCCGAAGCGGTTGGCAGCACCCTGTTTTCAATCATGTCTGTCATGGTCAGTTGTTCCCCAGTTTGATGCGCGGATCGAGCCAGGCCAGCAGGATGTCCGAGATGAAATTCATGACCACGATGACAAATGTCAGCATCAGGAGAATGGCACCGGCAACATACATGTCGAGATCGAGATAGGCGTTGAGCAGCAACTCGCCGAGTTCGGTGAGCCCCAGCACCACCGCAACGATGGGCAGCTCGGAGAAGATGCGGTTGACGTCAAAGCCGATGGTGGAGACCACCGGGTTGATGGCAAGGCGGGCAGGATATTTGATCAGCAGTCTCGTCTCCGGCACACCGCGGGCGCGCGCTGCCGTCACCGAAAGCTTGTTGAGTTCGTCCGACATGGTGGCTCGGATGGTCTGGATCTGATAGGCCACCGCAGACCATGCCAACACGAAGGCAGGCAGCCAGAGATGCTTTATCAGGTCCCAGACCTTGGCAAAGGACCAGGAAGCATCGACCATGCCTGCGGAAAACAGGCCGCCAATGTCGGCGCCAAACCACAGGTTGGCAAAATAGAGCATGATCAGCGCCAGCAGAAAGTTGGGCAGCGCCAGCCCGAGATAGGAAAAGACAGTCAGGCCGTAGTCCGCAGCCGACGCGCGCCTTACGGCGGCATAGATGCCGATGGGTATCGAGACCAGATAGGTCAGCAGCAAGGTCCCGAACAGGATCGCCATGGTCAGCCATGCCTTGTCGCCGATGACCTTGGTCACATCGGTCTCGAAGGCGAAGGCCTGCCCGAAATCGCCATGCAGGACGATATTGCCAATCCAGTCGACATAGCGTAGCGCCATCGGCTTATCGAGGCCGAAGTCATGGCGGATTGCCTCGATGTCCGCTTCGGTGATGGCGATGCCTGTGCCGGAATATTTCCGGAAGGCATAGCGGTCCGCATAGTCGCCGGGTGGTATTTCCATGATCAGAAAGACCATCATGGAAACAAGCACCATCGTGACAATCATGCCAACCAGTCGCTCAAGCGTGAATCGAAGCATATCGTGTCCTCACACGGTAGCCCCCCTGTTGAAGAGGGGAAGGGAGCGGGAGGGGGTTCCCCCCGCGCCAAATGGTTTGAACTGTTTGGACTGAAGGCCTATTTGGACAGGAACCACTGTTGTGGGCGGTATGGATAGGTCCAGTAGAAGTCGTAGGACTTCGCCTTGATCGGCTTGACGTTTTTCAGGTCGTTGCGATAAAGGAACGGCGCCACGATATCGCCGACGGTACCAATTTTCAGCAGGTGGTCGACGTGGATCTTGACGATCTCGGCGCCCAGCTTGTTGGATTCATCAGAGCCCATGGAAACCTGCAGGAATTTCTCGGAAAGACCGTAGAGATCCTTGACATAGGCAGGTGGCTCGACGCCTTCCTTGCCATCACTATCCTTCCACTGGGCCCATGCGAAACCGGTGCCCGGGTTGAAGACGTCTCCGAATGGCGGAATGAAGGCGGTCACGTCCTGGGAAATGGCTGGACCGGAGGTGCCATCATATTTCCAGGTGGTCAGGTCGAGATCGTTGTTGTTGGCCCCGGCACGGTATTCGTCGGAAGTGACTTCCTTGAGATCGATGCGGACGCCAACGGCAGACCAGTAATCGCGGACCAGTTCCATCATCTTCACCGGTACACCCTGAGAGGAATAGATCAGGCGGATGACCAGCGGTTTGCCATCCGGGCGTTCCAGGGTGCCGTCACCGTCGGCGTCCTTGAGGCCGATCTCTGCCAGCAGCGCCTTGGCACGGTCCTGATCGAACGCGATATCCTGCTTGAGGATGTCTTCGGAAACGAAGGACACGGTCTTCGGCTCGGCCGGTACGCCCTGAGCGGGTACGCCCTGCCCCAGATAGACGATCTCGTTGATTTCGTCACGGTCAAGTGCAATCGACATGGCGCGTTCGAAGCGGATGTCATTGAACAGCTCGGCCAGAACCGGATCCTTGTGGGTGCGGTTGAAGGAGAAGAAGATGTTTTCGCCGAAGGTTGGAGCGTAGGAAACCGTGTAATTGCCCTTGGCCTCGTTTTCCTTGAGCAGCGGGAAGTCTTCAAGGAACACGGCCTGCTGTTTCCAGACCACCTCGCCATTCATGATCTTGAGGTTCTGGACTTCCTTGTCCTTGACGTAGGTTTCGGAAATTTCCGGGATGTAAGGCAGCTGATTGCCGGCGGTGTCAACCATATGGAAATACGGGTTGGCGACCAGCTTGCGGCCCTCGGCATTCTCTTCAACCACAATGTGGGATTCCAGCGTCGGCACCACGGCGCGGCCAAATTTGGTGGCGATTTCCGCATCCTTTAGCAGCGGCGACGGAACGTCCTTCCAGTCCGATCCGCCGTAATACATCTTGACTGCAGCGGCCCCATTTTCCAGCCCCATGGACTGGGCCAGCTTGTCGGCGTCCTTGTTGTATTTCGGCATGAATTGGGCGAGAAAATGCTTGGGCTGGAAAGCCTGCCCATAATCAACGGCAAAGCGGTTGAGGATGCCCGGCGTCGGAACCGGGAAAGTGAAGGAAACGGTCAGCTCATCCTCAGCCTTGACGACTGCCGGTTTGCCAGCAAACAGCCAGCGGCCCGGGGTCTTTTCATACACGTCCTTGTTCAGGATCATGTCGTTGTACCAGAATTCGATATCCGCCGCCGTAAAGGGCTCGCCGTCCGACCATTTGTGGCCCTTGCGCAGGGTGAAAGTCAGCTTGGTGTAGTCGTCATTCCATTCCCAGCTCTTGGCGACGTTCGGTACGACGGTCTGAAGATCATCGGCATAGCGCACCAGATTGACGTGACGGACGGACAAAAGGTCGGAGGTGCCGGATTCGGTGCCCTTGGACAGTCCCGTGATCACGCCGCCATAGACGCCGACAGCGTCATAAGGCGCGACAACCAGCGGCTCGGCGGGCAGACGATCGGCAACGGCAGGCAGATCCTTGTTGCCAAGAATGCGGGCGTTGAAGCTGGCCATGTCCGGATTCTGCGTGAAGGACAAGGTGCAGCTGCCGGCCTTCTGGAATTCAGCCAGTTCAAACTGTTCGGGATAGGTGGAGGTCAGGCCTTTCATGTCTGCAACAGTTGCCACGGGACAGGCGGCAAAGGCAGAGGCGCTCAGCGCCACATAGGCAACACCGGCAGCAGCACCGGCGCGGAATACGGATTTGGGGCTCATTGGAAGGTCTCCCTGTTTGGATCGAGCACGACCTTCCTAGAGCGATCATTTAACAGTTTTATGAACATCAGACTTTTATAGCTTTTAGCTATAGTTTCAACCCTGACATAAAAGGGTCACACAATCTGCAACCCGTTCTTCACTGCAAGGCGTGGACCGCATCGAACATGGCCCGGATCGCCGAAACGTGCTGCATTTCCGGCAGGCAAGCGAGATAGTGCGAGACGTTGAGTGCCTCGTCATCGATCGGGATGGGGACCAGATTGTTCGACGGCAACACCTCACCTGCCATTGCGACACCAATGCCCATTCCGGCGTTGATTGTGGAAACGATTGCCCCCCAGGAACCAAGCGCCAGCACCGTATTCAGTCTGATACCGGCATTCAGCGCTGCTTTCTCGAACACCCGGCGGGTTCCGGAGCTGTTCTCACGCTGCACCAGCGGGTAGCTGGCGACATCCTTCCAGCTTGCCGTCTGGCGCTCACTGAGCGGATGACCTTCGGGAACGACCACGACAATCGGTTCGGTGCGGATCTTCTGAACGTAGAGCCCCTGCGGTGGTTCCTTTGCCGTGATAAAGACAACGTCGAACTTGCCGTCTTCCAGAAGGGGCAACAGGTCGTTGGAGGCCATGGCGCGGGCCTCGATCTCCACGTCGGGAAATTTCGTCATGAAAGTCGACAGGATCGGCATGGCAAACTGGTAGGTAGAATAGCCAAGACGCAAAGACCCGGCCTGCATGCGCCGCCTTCCTTCAAGAGCGTGTTCGATCTCATCTGTCATGGCGAGAACCGAGCGGATGCGGGAGAGAATTTCCCTACAGGTTTCAGTGGCCTCAGCCTGTCGCCCGTTGCGATGAACCAGCTGTGTCCGATAATGCTTCTCCAACGCCGAAAGATGGTTGGAGACGGAAGGCTGGGAGATACCCAACTCCTTTGCTGCGGCAGAGAAGCTGCCAGTGCGAACAACGGCCTCCACTGCTCGCATCTGATTGATTGATAATTTCATTTCCCATCACCCACTAGTCGCTTTGCAAAAATAGTGGATCACAAATGACGCCAAGATGACAAGTTTTGAGCACGGATGCAGCGATTTGGAATTTAGCAATCAGGAATATGGAAAAACTGACAAAACCGCTCAAACCCGGTCGATCCTTCGTTCAAAAGGCATCTCTTCTCGCAACCAAGGCGTTTAGACAGCTGCTTATTTCTTTCTTTAAAGTAGTAGTACTCAATGGAAAAAATTTTACAGGTTAAACTTTTAACCATTTCTACAATTCATTCCCGCCCTGCCGGGTTGAGCACACTGGAATCGTAATAAATTGGGATTTCGTCTCGGATTGGCCAAAATTTTTATTTGAATGAAATAATTAATATTTGAACGAATGGGGGAATCAATCTGTGCATTTTCGGCGCAAATGTCAGACTATTCCACAGCGCCCTATAAGTAACTTTTTACCTTGAGAATCAATGCACAAGCCGAATTTCTTCCTTCTACGTAGTTCTCATCATGGCCCTGATGAGGAACGCATTGGCACTGCGCGTAGACACCACAGGTCAGAAAGGGACGAGGTGAAGAGGCCTAGTTTGGTCTGGTTGCCTGCCTTGTCAGTTTCAGCGCGAGCAATATCCAGGGAATGCCGTGAAACAACAGATCGAATATGTCGACGGGCCTTGTCAGGGTGCCGGCCAACAGCATCTTGATTTTTTCCCAGATATGAGGCTCTGGCACGAAGGGGGCAAGGCCAAGGGTCAATGCAATCACCAGCAAGGTTGCGGTTGGAAATTTGTCAAGATAAGTCATTGCCATACACCACGCCATTGAAAGCTATTTTGCTTGCGGGGCAATCAGTTGCCCCGGTAGCACCACCCTCAGGAGGGCGCCTGGAAGCTTGGCTACAGCTATTTGGCACAGTTCGCAAGAATGCTTTCGTTTGATATCGCCGATCATGCATCCGTGCGCCCGAACAAAGAACCCGACTTGCCCTCGTCAATTCCACGCCTATATCTCTCAAGGATACGTAAAACAGACGAGTGCTAGAGGGGAACGCGATGTTCGATGCATCAAAGCTGATCAATGAATTTCTGGGAGCTGCCGGGACGATGGGGGCCAGCGACCAGACGAGCGGCAACGCCAGCTCGGGCGCCAGTGGCGGCGACCTGCTGCAAAGGGGCAAGGACTATCTTTCCCAGAATGCTGGCGGCATTGGTGGCGGTGCCTTGGCCGGCGGGCTGGCCGGATTGATGTTGGGCTCCAAGAAGGGGCGCAAAATGGCCACGAAGGCGGCAACTTACGGCGGCCTGGCTCTGGTCGCAGGGCTCGCCTACAAGGCCTATTCCGATTACAAGGGCAAGCAGGCAGGTGTGCCTGTGGTTGATGGTCAGGTGGGGCGTGGAGAGCAATCCATCCCGGCTCATCTGCACGTTCCTCAAGGGGAAAACAACAAGCTGACCCATGTTCCGGTCGTGCCGATGGGTTCCGGCTTCGAGGTCAACGAAATGACCGAGCGGGCTTCCGGCTTCGGGGCGACGCTGGTCAGTGCAATGATTGCTGCGGCCAAGGCTGACGGACAGATCGACGCCAGCGAACAGCAGGCGATATTCGAAAAAATCGGTCAGGAGGATCTGAGCGCCGAAGAAAAGGCCTTCCTTCTCGATCAGCTCAACAAGCCCCTCGATATCGACAGTCTTGTTTCGCAAGTTCAAAGCCGGGAACAGGCGATGGAGGTCTATCTGGCATCCTTGCTGGCGATCGAGCCGGACACTCCGTCCGAGCAGGCCTATCTCACCTTGCTGGCCGCCCGCCTGGGGCTGGAGCCTGAGCTGACCGACCAGATCCATCAGACCCTTCTGTCGGTACAGGACTGAACCGATCACACCCGGAGCCGGCTGCTTCAGGCCGGTTCCGCAGCAGACCTTTACGTCCTGTCGCAGGACATTTACGTGCCCGCACAAAATTCCTGTTCCCCATCGGGGAAAAAGACCCCGTTCACCTTGCAAACCGGCTGGTTTGCCCCGGCGGTTGCCGCTAAACTTCACCCCAATACATTGCCGGGGGCCAATCTCTTCCGGAGGCCCTCTCCTGACGCATTTCAGTAGTTGTATTCGAGTGAGGCCGCCATGTTCCGTTCCCTTCTTCCTCTCGGTTCCCTTTCCAGACGCATCCTTGTGCCGACAGTTCTTTCGTCCGCCCTGCTGGTTGCGGGTGTCGTGGTACCACAAAATGCACGGGCCAACGACTCCACCGCGATGATCGAGGCTGGTGGCATCGAGCTGGTGGAGACGCCCGATATTTCGCTCGATGTGGAAGATCTCTATATCAGCCCCAGCCAGATCCGCATTCACTACGAGTTCTTCAATCATTCGAGCGAAAGCAAGCGCATGCTGGTTGCCTTCCCCGTGCCGGAAATTTCCGCCGAGCCGGAAGAGAACTATGGCATCGACAACAGCGATCCGGTCAACTTCCTCGGCTTCACGGTGCTGTCCAACGGGCGTCCGGTGCCGCCCGATCTGGAAATCAAGCTAACGATGAACGGCCGCGACTATACAAAGCTTCTGGTCGACAATGGTGTGCCACTGCATCGCTTTTCACCGGACTATTATGACCAGGTGGAAAACATTCCCATGAGTTCTCGCAAGCAGCTGGCCGATCAGGGCCTTATCGACTGGACGCCGGGCGAGGAATGGTACGGCAAGAACTGGAAGGTCAAGGCAACCTATTACTGGTGGCAGGAATTTCCGGCCAACAGCCGCACGGTTCTCGACCACAGTTACACACCGGTGGTGGGCGGTGGTATCGTCAACGAACAATATGGCGTGCTGAACAATGTCGACCGCTTCTGCATCGAGGACAGCTTCATTCGCGGGTTTCGCAAGCTTCTGGCCAAGGGGGGCCATCCGGAAACCATCAGCAAGGAAGTGCGCTATATCCTGCAGACCGCCAACAACTGGCTCGGTCCGATCGGCGATTTCCGCCTTGTCCTCGACAAGGAGAAGCCGGACAACCTGATCACTCTTTGCATCAACGGCATCAGGAAGATCGCACCGACACAGTTCGAGTTTCGCGCCCAGAATTTCGTGCCCGATCGGGACATCGACATGATGGTTGTCGAAATGCCGAACTGGTAGGGCCTGTTAGGATGACTAATCGAGGCTAAGCTGCAGAAAGGCGAGGTCGAGCCATTTGCCGAATTTGGTCCCGACTTCGCGCAACAGCCCGGCGTCGCTGAACCCAAGGCTCTGGTGCAACCGGATGGAAGCGGTGTTGCCAGCCTCGATGCCTGCGACCATAACATGGAAATCGCGTTTGCGCGCCTCTTCGATGAGGGCAACCATTAGCACTTTTCCAATCCCCTGCCCGCGATGAGCCCTCTCGACATAGACCGAATGCTCGACCGTATGCCGGTAGCCGTCCCATGCCCGCCAGGGGCCAAAGGTGGCGTATCCGGCCAACAGGCCCGCCTCATCGTCCATCACCAGCAATGGCCAGCCATCGGCCAGCTTGGTGGCGATCCAGTCGGCGCGGTTTTCGACGGAGACCGTGTCGTCATTCCAGATGGCTGTCGTATTGCGCACGGCATCATTATAGATCGCGGCAATGGCGGTGGCGTCATCGATGCTCGCGGTTCTGACTTTCATGACGGCTTCCCTTTCCAGATGAGGGGCTTTCGGCCTAGCGCTCGAGGCTGACCCAGAGCACGACGGCATCTTCCTTGCTGGTCGTGACGCAGCAGTGGCCCATGGAACTGTCATAATAGACACTGTCCCCGGCTTTCATGGCAAGGGGTCGGTAATGCTCCGTGTGCAGTTCCAGCTCACCGGACAGCACGAACATGAATTCCTCGCCCCGGTGGCGGATCCAGTCCCCGAAGTCGGAAATGTCACGCGCCTTGATGGTGCTGACATAGGGCAGCATCGCCTTGCTGGTCAGTTCATTGCACAGAAGCTCATGGGAGTAGGTAGCGGTGACCTTGGTTTCACCCTCGCCCTTGCGCGTCACGTCCCGTCTTCCGGTCAGGTCGCTCTTGCCGCTTTGCAGGAACAGGTTTGGTGTCTCCAACTCGAGGGATTGTGTCAGACGGCGGACGATATCAAAGCCGGGACTGGTCAGGCCATTCTCGATCTTGGAGAGTGTCGACCGGCCGATACCTGCATGACGGCCCGTCTCTTCCAGAGTCCATCCCTTCTTCTTGCGCGCCTCGCGTACCATCTGGCCAAGCTCGTCCAGGCCGGGAGCAATGGGAGCTGTGGCCCCCGCAGGCGCAAGGGCACCAGGCACGGCTTCCGTGACGGATGTATCATCCTGAAGGCTCTCGATTGTGCCAAACTCCCCACGCTCCAGATCACCCATCCCCGTTTCCTTTCCCTTTACGGCCAATTTGCCGACAAATTCGCATGAATCTCGCCCAAGGTCAAAAACCTTCTCTTGATAGATTTTGACAGGCCTAAGCATCATTATTGCATATAGGGGAAAATTCCCCTATAAGAAACTTCATAATGACATTACGCGAGAATCGGCAGCTTTCCGGGCTTGACGTCTGTTTCCTGTAAGGCCCTTGCCGAATTATTTTCCTTGAATTTCATGCCGAGCCTGTCACCATCCGGGGCGTGACAGCGAACGACATGGACAAGGCAGGAACAAGGATTGAGGAGCAGGCGATGACCTTCAAACTGACCGATTATGAAGCCTATGATTTTGCCAACCGACGCCATATCGGTCCGTCTCCCTCCGAGATGGCCGAGATGCTCAAAGTCATCGGTTTTACCACCCTCGACGAACTGATCGATGCGACGGTTCCCGCCTCCATCCGCCAGAAGGAGCCGTTGCGCTTTGGCGGCGCACTGACCGAGGGTGACACCCTGCATCACATGCGCCAAGTTGCCTCCAAGAACAAGCTGCTGACCTCACTGATCGGTCAGGGCTATTATGGCACCACAACGCCACCGGTGATCCTCAGGAACATTCTCGAAAACCCGGCATGGTACACTGCCTATACGCCTTATCAGCCAGAGATCAGTCAGGGTCGCCTTGAGGCCTTGCTCAACTTCCAGACCATGGTCTCCGACCTCACCGGTCTTGAAATCGCCAACGCATCCCTGCTGGATGAAGCCACCGCCGCAGCCGAGGCCATGACCATGGCGCAGCGGGCTTCCAAGTCCAAGGCGAATGTCTTCTTCGTCGACGAAAACTGCCACCCGCAGAATATAGCCGTGATCCAGACCCGCGCCGAACCGCTTGGCATTGAGGTCAAGGTTGCTGCGCCGGAAGAGCTGGACGTCTCAGAGGTGTTCGGTGCAATCTTCCAGTATCCAGGCACGCACGGCCATGTGCGCGACTTTACCGGCCTGATGAAAGCTCTGCATGACAACAAGGCACTCGGCATCGTGATTGCTGATCCGCTGGCGCTGGCGCTGCTCAAATCCCCGGGCGAAATGGGCGCGGATATCGCTGTCGGCTCTACCCAGCGCTTCGGTGTGCCTCTTGGCTACGGCGGCCCGCACGCTGCCTACATGTCCTGCCGCGACGAATTCAAGCGCTCGATGCCAGGCCGTATCATCGGCGTGACCATCGACAGCCATGGCCGCAAGGCCTATCGCCTTGCCCTTCAGACCCGCGAACAGCATATCCGCCGCGAGAAGGCCAACTCCAACGTCTGCACCGCGCAGGCTCTTCTCGCGGTCATCGCCTCGATGTATGCGGTCTATCATGGTCCGGACGGCATCAAGGCGATTGCGCAATACGTCCACCGCAAGACCGTGCGTCTGGTCGACGGCCTCGAAAAGCTCGGCTTCAAGCCAGAGCCGGATGTGTTCTTTGACACCATCACCGTTGAAGTCGGCGCGCTGCAGGGTGTTATCCTCAATGCTGCCGTTGCCAATGGCATCAACCTGCGCAAGGTCGGTACCAGCAAGATCGGCATCAGCCTTGACGAGCAGACCCGTCCGGAAACCGTGGAAGCGGTCTGGAAGAGTTTTGGCGGCGAGCTGACTTATGGCGCATTCGAGCATGAGCGCGAGCAGGACATCCCCTATCGACTGCCAACCGCCAACCTGCGCACGACCGACTATCTGACCCATCCGATCTTCCATCTCAACCGCGCCGAGGCCGAGATCACCCGCTATATGCGGCGTCTGGCCGACCGCGATCTGGCACTCGACCGGGCGATGATCCCGCTTGGCTCCTGCACGATGAAGCTCAACGCGACCATAGAGATGATCCCCATCACCTGGCCGGAATTTGCCAACCTGCACCCGTTCGTGCCGGACGATCAGGCGCTGGGCTACAAGGAAATGATCGAGGATCTCAACAGCAAGCTCTGTCTGGTCACCGGCTATGACGCCATTTCCCAGCAGCCGAACTCCGGGGCACAGGGCGAATATGCCGGTCTCATCACCATTCGCAACTACCATATTGCCAATGGTCAGGGGCATCGCAATGTCTGCCTCATCCCGACCTCGGCCCACGGCACCAATCCGGCATCGGCTCACATGGTCGGCTGGGACGTGGTTGTCGTCAAATCGGCCGAGAATGGCGACATTGATCTTGAGGATTTCCGCGCCAAGGCGGAAAAACACAGCGCCAATCTGGCCGCCTGCATGATTACCTACCCCTCGACCCACGGCGTGTTCGAGGAAACGGTGCAGGACGTCTGCGCCATCACCCACCAGCATGGTGGTCAGGTCTATATCGACGGAGCCAACATGAACGCCATGGTCGGCCTGTCCCGTCCAGGTGATATCGGCGGTGACGTCAGCCACCTCAACCTGCACAAGACCTTCTGCATTCCCCATGGCGGTGGCGGTCCGGGCATGGGCCCGATCGGCGTCAAGGCGCATCTCGCCCCTTACCTGCCCGGCCATCCGGAACGCAACGCGGCCATAGGTCCGGTGTCTGCAGCTCCATTCGGCTCGCCATCGATCCTGCCGGTCAGCTGGGCCTATTGCCTGCTGATGGGGGGCGCCGGTCTGACGCAGGCCACCAAAGTGGCGATCCTCAACGCCAACTATATCGCCGCCAGCCTCAAGGGCGCCTATGATATCCTCTACAAGTCAGAGACAGGTCGGGTGGCCCATGAATGCATTCTGGAAACCCGCCCGCTCAAGGACAGCTGCGGCGTGACCGTTGATGATATTGCCAAGCGCCTGATGGACAACGGCTTCCACGCGCCAACCATGAGCTTCCCGGTTCCGGGCACGCTGATGGTTGAGCCGACCGAATCCGAACCCAAGGCCGAGCTGGACCGCTTCATTGCCGCCATGCTCGACATCCGCCGCGAGGCTCAGGATATCGAGGACGGCAAGATCGACAAGGACAACAACCCGCTGAAGAATGCCCCGCACACCGTGCGCGACCTTGTTGGCGAGTGGGATCGCCCCTACTCCCGCAAGCAGGGTTGTTTCCCGGCGGGTGCCTTCGAGGTCGACAAATACTGGCCACCGGTCAACCGCGTCGACAACGCCTACGGCGACCGCCACCTCATCTGCACTTGCCCTCCGGTGAATGCCTATGAGGAAGACGGAGAGTAACCTCAACCGGTTGCTGCACTGAAAGACGTTGAGAATGGCAGGAAGGCCCCTCTTCCTGCCATTCTTCTATCGCATCGTCTCTGCCACTCTCGGACTCTGCCAAGGTCATCGCCATGTTCCTTTCCATCTTCGACATCTTCAAGATCGGCATCGGCCCATCATCCTCACACACCATGGGGCCGATGAATGCGGCGGTGCAGTTCATGGACGACCTCAGGGCCGGGCGGTTCATGGGCGTATCCGCCGATCAGGTAAGGCGCGTGGGGTGCTCGCTGCATGGTTCGCTGGCTTTTACCGGCAAGGGCCACGCGACCGACCGCGCCATCATACTCGGCCTCATCGGCTACCGGCCGGAAACTCTGGACCCTGACGCTGCCGAAGCCGAGGAAGCACGGGTGCGCGGGGAGAAATTCATTGAACCGGAGGGCTTTCCACGCCTGCGCTTCCATCCGGATGAAGATCTGGTCTTCGATTATGGCCCGCCCCTGCCTGGCCACGCCAACGGCATGCGGCTGTTCGCCTACGGTGAGGGCAATCGCCAGCTCGCCACCGTGACCTACTATTCCATTGGCGGCGGCTTCATCGTCACCGCCAGCGAGATGGAAGAGAAGATCAGTCACAAACCGGACGCCCTGCACCAGGCTCAGGCCGAGGCGGGCTATCCCTATCCCTTCGGATCGGCTTCGGAAATGCTGACGATGGGCCAGCGCTCAGGCCTTTCCATTGCCGCCATGAAGCGGGCCAATGAAGAAGTCAGCCTCAGCCACGAAGCCCTTGACGCTGGCATTGAACGCATCTGGAAAGCGATGCTGTCGGCGATGAACCGCGGGCTCGCGCGGGATGGAATTCTGCCCGGCGGGCTCCAGGTCAAACGGCGGGCCCGCCATATTCACCAGCAACTCCTTGGCACACATGGCAACAACATGCCGATGCCGCATCAGGTCAATGATTGGCTGAGCTGTTACGCGATGGCGGTCAATGAGGAGAATGCCGCCGGCGGTCGGGTCGTCACGGCTCCGACCAACGGAGCGGCGGGCGTCGTCCCCTCCGTGCTGCGCTATTATCGCGACCATTGCCCGGGTTCCAATGACGACGGCATTACGACCTTCCTGCTGACAGCCGCCGCCATTGGCGGCCTCATCAAGCACAATGCTTCCATATCGGGGGCTGAGGCCGGATGTCAGGCCGAGGTCGGGTCTGCTGCGGCGATGGCCGCCGCTGGCCTTTGCGCCGCGCTCGGAGGCAGCAACGAACAGATCGAGAATGCCGCCGAGATCGCCCTTGAACATCACCTCGGCATGACCTGCGATCCGGTCAAGGGCCTTGTGCAGGTGCCCTGCATAGAGCGCAATGGCCTTGGAGCCATCAAGGCAGTGTCTGCTGCCTCTCTTGCCCTATATGGCGATGGCTCCCATTTCATGCCGCTCGACAACTGCATAGAAACCCTTAGGGAAACCGGCCGCGACATGGACGAGAAATACAAGGAGACGTCGCTCGGTGGGCTTGCCGTCAATCTGCCCGAATGCTGAGAATATCTCAGCCCGCCTCGCTCTCTATTCTGTCGATAGGCCTGTCGCCTCAGCAGGGCTTCGGCGGCCTATCTGGCGGCGGGCTTGCCGTCAATCTGCCCGAATGTTGAGAATATCTCAGCCCGCCTCGCTCTCTATTCTGTCGATAGGCCTGTCGCCTCAGCAGGGCTTCGGCGGCCTATCTGGCGGCGGGCAGGCCGTCAACCTGCCGGAATGTTGGCGCAGCGCAAAGCCTGCCTCACTCTCCATCCTGTCGACGGGCCTCACCCCAGCAACGCTTCGGCGGCCCATCTGGCGGCGAACGGCTTATTGATCTGACCAAATACAGCGCCAACATCCGGCAGTCTTCCCGTTGATGCGAACATGGTCATTTTGCAGTGCAAAAATCAATAAATACGCTGATTTACGGATGCCGCTCTCCGTAAAATTCAGTAAGTATTCTTATACAAAAGTAGGAGAATACAATGGCAAGCGCAGTACAAGACCTCGAGCTTCTGGAAGCAGCCCGTTCCATCGCACTGGATGCGGAAGCAATTTCATCTAGCACCTGCACAATGGACGTCGAAGCAACCTTTGCCGAGCTTGACACGCAGATCCTCGCCTACAGCATCGGACGCGACCGCGTACGCAGTGGCGCCGTTGCTTATGACTACCCGGTGCTGATGAGTGCCATTGAACAGGTCATTGCCGAAGACAAGGTGAGCTGCTGCTAGAAGGTGCCAGCAATCGTGTAGCTGGCCCGATAGCTCATTCGCATGCGGGCAACCGGCGGCCCGCCGTGCCCTTCGGTCAGGACCAGATCCTTGATCAGCAGCGGATCTCCGGTTCTGACGCCAAGATATCTGGCCTCCTCCTGCGAGGCCCGGGCGACAGAAATGGTCATGCTGCCATGAAAATATGGGCTTTTCTGCAACAGCCTCAGGCAGGGCGCCGAATGATCCGGCATCTCCCCTTCGCTCTCGGCGCAGGTGTCCCGACAGATCCAGGTCTGCTCAAACTGGAATGGCTGGTCGTTGGAATAATGTACCCCTTCCAGCTTGAGAGCATCCAAAGCCCTCTCAGAAGTGCCTTCGTGCTGTAGTGCCTCAGGAAAGGCACAAACTTCCCGCTTCAGCGAAACATATTTGTGGGCCTTGCCAGAAGATGTCACCTCGCGGCAGGGAAACTGGAATTTCAGATTGACGATCCGCTCGCTGCCATCGCGCACCCGGCTTCCGGCCTTGCGCTTGCGATCGATGATCTGTTCATCTGCCAGTTCGGTCAAGGCGCGATTGACCGTTGCTCTGGCGCAATCGAATTGCACCGCAAGATCCATTTCCGAAGGCAGCAGAAAGCCCGGAGGCCATTGCTTGCTGCGGATCATGGCTGCGATGTGAGCCTTGATATCCTGATAGCCGTTCTTTTTCACCAGCTTGATGCTTCCTTTGTGAGCCACTCCCGACCAGCCGCTGGCGTCCGGGATCAAAGTATATGAAGCCGTCAACTTGGTATCATTCTACAATTGTTTTTTACTTCTACTATGAGTTACATCAATTCCACTTTTGACAATCATCAATTGCATATATTCCCAATTGATAAACTTCCAAAGACTATGCAAGTCGTATGATAGTCCTTCCAAGTTCTCATACTCATCGAGTAACGGCTCGCTGCTGCGCCCAGAAATGGCTTCAAAACCTGATGGCGGCAAGTGCCGAAGGCTACCGTTGATCTGTACCGGGCCCGCCCCCGCGCAGTCTCTTGCTTTTGGACCGCATAGTCGGCAGACTTTGCCAGCAACTCACCAACAAAAGGAGACCGGGATTGATAAAGCCGGGACACACTTACAATGCGGCCTGCCATTGCGGTAGCGTGAAATACAGGGTCAGCATTTCCAAAGGCGACAAGCCACCGCGCCGCTGCACCTGTTCCATATGCAGGATGCGTGGGGCAGCCGCGGTTTCGACTCCACTCGACGGCATCGAGTTTCTGGAGGGGAAAGAGTTCCTTACCCTCTATCAATTCGGCACTAGGACGGCGGAGCATTACTTCTGCTCGAAATGCGGCATCTACACTCATCACAAGCGGCGCTCCAATCCGGACGAATACGGCATCAACATCGCCTGCATAGAAGGTGTCAGTCCGTTCGATTTTGACGAAATCCCGGTTCATGATGGTGTCAACCATCCGCGCGACAATGACGGCAAAGCACGACTGGCAGGCATTTTGCGTTACGAACGGTTTGATGAATAAACCTTTTTCAATAAGGAAGACGACTTCGAAATTAAAAATGAATTTGGCCTGAACCTTTTTCGGTTGCATCGCGTCCACTGGGTATAGCGAGCAACCGAAAAGGAATTGCAATGTCCAGCAAGAAATTCATTCTCACCGCCCTCATCGCCACTTCTGTGCTGAGCGGCGCAGCCCTGTTGCCGGTCGCAGCCAATGCTGCCGACTGGATCGAAAAAGTCGAGATCAAGCCAACCGGGATTGATCTGTCCCAGGTTCAGGTCTCAGCCAATGCCTCCGGCTACACGGCGATCAAGAGCACCCACCATGACTTCATCCTGCACCTTTACGCCAAGGCCACCAGCGGCGAACGGATTGTCGCGATGGAGGTCATGATGTCCCACGGTGCCCGGTACTGGGAAGGCAGCCCGGCGGATACATGGTCCATGCGTCTTGAAAACCGAGAAGTGGGCGCAGGGTCCAAACGCACCGTCTCCCGTGACTTCATCGCCAAGAATGTGCCCCTGAGCAAGGTCAAGTGGAACGGCTCTGACCCGAGACAACGGTGCGAGTTGAACCTGCAAAATCTCAAGAAACAGGGCATGACCACGATGCAGGTTCTCAGCCAGCCGCGTCACGTCAAGGCCTACGCCAAGATCAGCCTTGATGCCGTGGCCGCCAAGCGCAAGAAGGCAGAGAACCACAACTGGGACTTCAAGAGCACAGCATGGCAACGGGACGGCGAAGTCTATGAAGTCGATGTTCTATGCAACGCAGGCCTTGGCAAGCCTTGATCGGCGGCCAGCCCCTCCCCGGGAGCCCAAAAGAAAAGGCCGAAGCATCTCTGCTCCGGCCTTCCTTGTCTCTTCTCTTGGACCGGCGTTAGCCGCCAAAGTCGTCGAGCATGATATCTTCGCGATCAACGCCCAGATCGAGCAGCATGTTGATCACGGACTGGTTCATGATCGGAGGACCGCACATGTAGTATTCGCAGTCTTCCGGTGCTTCATGATCACGCAGATACTGTTCGTAGAGAACGTTGTGAATGAAGCCGGTGTAGCCGGTCCAGTTGTCATCCGGCAGCGCATCCGACAAGGCAACATGCCAAGTGAAGTTCGGATTTTCGGCTGCCAGCTGGTCGAAATCTTCAACAAAGAACATTTCGCGCTTGGAACGGGCACCATACCAGAAGGTGATCTTGCGATCGGTCTTGATCCGCTTGAGCTGATCGAAGATGTGCGAACGCATCGGAGCCATACCGGCGCCACCACCGACGAAGATCATTTCCTTCTTGGTATCGCGGGCGAAGAACTCGCCGAACGGGCCGGAAATCGTGACCTTGTCACCTGGCTTCAGGTTGAAGATATAGGAGGACATCTGCCCCGGAGGTACGTTCGGCTGCCCCGGAGGAGGCGAAGCGACACGTACGTTGAGCATGATAATGCCTTCTTCTTCAGGATAGTTGGCCATGGAATAGGCGCGTTCGATGGGCTCATCAACCTTGGAGACATACTGCCACAGATTGAACTTGTCCCAGTCTTCGCGATATTCCTCAGCAACATCGAAGTCCTTGTAGGCAACTTGATGAGCCGGAGCAGCAATCTGGATGTAACCACCGGCGCGGAAGTGAACATGTTCACCTGCAGGCAGTTCAAGCACCAGATTTTTGATGAAGGTCGCAACGTTGTCGTTGGACCGCACCGTGCATTCCCATTTCTTGACGCCGAAGACCTCTTCAGGTACTTCGATCTTCATGTCCTGCTTGACGGCAACCTGACAGGAAAGGCGATCGCCTTCCTTGGCTTCGCGCTTGGTGATGTGCGCTTCTTCGGTCGGCAGGATGGACCCGCCGCCTTCAAAGACCTTACACCGGCACTGAGCACAGGTACCACCACCGCCACAGGCAGATGCCACGAAAATCTTCTGGCTCGCCAATGCACCAAGCAACTTGCCACCGGCAGGAACGGAAATGGTCTTTTCACCGTTAATGGTGATGTTCACATTACCCGTGGAGACCAGACGACTGCGGGCGAACAGAATGATAGCCACCAGAGCCAGAACGATCAGGATAAAGAACGTGATGCCAAGGGCAAACTCTTCCATCTTTTAGTCTCCCTTACAGCTTCACGCCGGAGAAAGCCATGAAGCCCATGGCCATCAACCCTGCGGTGATGAATGTGACGCCAAGGCCTTGCAGGCCAGCCGGCACATCAGAATATTTAAGCTTCTCGCGAACACCTGCCATGGCAGTGATTGCCAGCGCCCAGCCAAGACCGGAAGCCACGCCGTAGACGGAGCTTTCTGCAAAGGTATAGTCGCGTTCCACCATGAACAACGAGCCACCCATGATGGCGCAGTTCACCGTGATCAGCGGCAGGAAGATACCCAGAGCGTTGTAAAGCGACGGAACAAAGCGGTCGAGGAACATTTCAAGGATCTGAACGATAGCGGCAATAACGCCGATATAGGAGATCAGACCGATGAAGGTCAGATCCACGTTTTCGATGCCAAGCCATGACAGGGCGCCATCGGCCAGCAGGAAATGCAGGATCAGGTTGTTGGCAGGGACCGTGATGGCCTGAACGACCGTAACGGAAATGCCCAGACCGATTGCAGTTTCAACCTTCTTGGAAACGGCAAGGAAGGTACACATGCCAAGGAAGAAGGACAGGGCAAGGTTCTCAAGAAAGATCGCCTTGACTGCGAGTGAAATGAGACCTTCCATTCTTAGTGGCCTCCCTCTTGTTTAATGATGGAGAAGTCACGTGCTTCCACCTGTTCCGGCTTCCAGGTACGGAAGATCCAGATGATCATGCCGATGATGAAGAAGGCGCTTGGTGGCAGCAGCAACAGGCCGTTTGGCACATACCAGCCACCGTTGTTGACGGTCTTCAGGATGGTGATGCCGAACAGCGAGCCTGAACCGAACAGTTCACGCACGATGCCAACGAGCAGCAGGATGAAGGAATAGCCGAGGCCGTTCCCGATACCATCCAGGAAGCTGGCGATCGGCGGGTTCTTCATGGCATAGGCTTCTGCACGGCCCATCACGATACAGTTGGTAATGATCAGACCGACGAAAACCGACAGGGTTTTCGAAATCTCGAAGGCATAGGCCCGGAGGATCTGGTCAACCAGGATCACCAGCGACGCGATGATAACCATCTGCGCGATGATGCGGATGCTGTTCGGGATGTGGTTGCGGATCATCGAGATGAACAGGTTGGAAAACGCCGTTACCAGCGTAACCGACAAGGCCATCACGAATGCCACTTTCAGGGACGAGGTCACAGCAAGAGCGGAACAGATGCCCAGAACCTGCAGTGTGATCGGGTTATTATCGACCAACGGGTCGATCAACATACTATTCTTGTGCTCAGCCATTAGGCAGTCCCTTCTTTGAGGTTATCAAGGAAGCGCTTGAAGCCCTGGTCACCCATCCAGAAATGGATCAGGTTGTCGACACCACGGCTGGTCAGCGTCGCACCGGCCAGACTGTCGATATGATAGTCAGCGGTGGCTGCTGTCGGAGCTCCTTTGGCAACAGAGATTTTCACGCTGCCATCATCGCCATAGACCTTCTTGCCCGGCCAGAGCGCTCTCCAGCGGGGATTGTCGACCTCGGCACCAAGACCCGGAGTTTCGCCCTGTTCATAGAACTGGAAGCCGGCAACTTCGTTACCGTCAGCCTTGAGAGCGACAAAGCCGTACATCGTGGACCACAGACCATAGCCATGAACCGGCAGGATGATCTTGTCGATTGCACCAGCGTCATCACGGATCAGATAGACCGATGCCAGTTTGGCCTGACGGCCGATGCCGGCGATGTCTTCTGCCGGTTTGATCGACTGGGCAGGATCCTTAGCGGCGCTGCGCTGGTCATAGGTGGCGGGATCGGCAGCATCAGAGAATTTGCCGGTCTCGATGTCCACGAGGCGAGCCTCGATCTTCTCGTTGAAGGTCTTGTTGATGTTGACACCCGGCTGATAAAGGCCAGCGACCTCGAGAATATTACGACGCTTGTCGAGGACCTTGTTTTCTGCCTGAACGGGTCTCAGAGCCACGGCGGCTGCGGACACGATCATGGAACAGAACAGACAAAGAGCGACAGCGACGATAACCGTCTTCACAGGATTGTCTGCTGGCATCGCCAGGAAACGTCCCCATGGACCAAGTTTCTTATCTGTTGCCTCAGGCATTGCGAGCAGCCCTCCGCTTGATGTTGGCGCGCACGACGAAGAAGTCGATGAGCGGCGCAAAGATGTTGCCGAACAGGATCGCGAGCATCATGCCTTCCGGGAAAGCCGGGTTTACCACGCGGATCATGATGACCATGAAGCCGATCAGGAAACCGTACCAGAAACGACCCGGGTTGGTCTGGGCAGCAGAAACGGGTTCCGTGACCATGAAGACCAGACCGAATGCCCAGCCACCAAGCACCATGTGCCACCAGAAAGGCATGGCAAACATCGGGTTGGTGTCAGAGCCGATCAGGTTGAACATTGCCGAGAAAACGACAGTACCGGCAACACAGCCAGCGATCAGACGCCAGTTGGCGATGCGAGTATAGACCAGAACGACGCCGCCGATGAGGCAGGCCAGAGCCGACGTTTCACCCATGGAACCCTGCATGATGCCAAAGAAGGCATCCCACCAGGTCAGGCCCATGTCGTTCAGTGCCTGTGTTCCGTGCAGAGCAGCAGCACCCAGCGCGGTAGCGCCGGTGAAGCCGTCAACCGGGGTCCAGATCGCATCACCGGACATGGCTGCCGGATAGGCGAAGTAGAGGAAGGCACGACCAACCAGAGCGGGGTTGAGGAAGTTCTTGCCGGTGCCGCCGAAGACTTCCTTGCCCATAAGAACGCCGAAGATGATGCCGATAGAGACCATCCAGAGCGGGGTGGAGGCAGGAACAATCAGGGCATAGAGCATGGAGGTCACGAAGAAGCCTTCGTTGATCTCATGCCCGCGCACGATGGCGAAGATCACTTCCACGATGCCGCCTGCGGCCAGCGTGAAGATGTAGATCGGCAGGAAGTAGAGCAGACCATGCACCAGATTGGCGAAGATGCTGTTCGGATCAAAGCCGATACCAAGCAGGTTGATCACCCAGGCGCGCCATCCGGCGACCTCGGACAAGCCCATGCTGGCAATGGCAGAGTTGGTCTGATAGCCGGTATTGTAAAGAGCCATCAGAACACAGGGGAATGTGGCGATCACCACATAGGACATGACACGCTTCAGGTCGATGTCGTCACGCGCGTGAGGCGCGGCACGGGTCACCATCCTTGGCGTATAGATGAAGGATTCCACCATTTCGTAAAGGGCGAAATACCGATGCAGCTTACCGCCTTTATGGAAATGCGGCTCAATGCTGTCGAAGAAATTGCGCAGACCCAAGGCTTAGCCCTCTTTTTCGATTTTGACGAGGTTGGCTCGCAGCGCTTCGCCATACTCATATTTCGAGTGACAGATGAAGGTGCAGAGTGCCAGATCTTCTTCATCCAGTTCCAGAGCGCCCAGTTTCTGTGCCAGATCGGTGTCCAGCGTCAGCAATGCCTTGAGCAACTGGGTCGGCAACACATCCAGAGGAACCACGCCTTCATAGCTGCCAAACGGCACCATGGCACGACGGCCACCGCGCAGGTTGGTGCCGAAAGCAAATTTCTTGCCGGCGCCGAACAGGGCAGACAGATGAACGTTGGTGAAGGACCAGTAGTTCATGGAAGGATAGCCCCAACCAAGAACGCGCTGTTTGGTGTCTTCTTCCATCAGGGTCAGCTGCGTGGCAGAACGGGTCAGATAGGCAAATGTGCCTTCAGTCGTCTTGCCGGAGAGAACGGACCCGGAAACGACACGACAGTCGATACCGATTTCGATTTCACCGGCGGTCAGTTCATCCGTGGAGGCCCCGACGCGAGTCTTGACCAGACGCGGCTTGGTTGCCAGCGGACCACAGATGGCAATCGTGCGATCCGTATCGATCTTGCCCGTCAGGAAGAGGTTGCCGATGGCAATCACATCCGCATAGTTGATGGACCAGACGGTCTTTCCTGCGGTTACGGGATCGAGAAAATGGATGTGTGTCCCTGCCAGACCGGCAGGATGCGGACCGGAGAAGGTTTCGAAAACCGCCTTCTCGGTCGTGACACCGGGCATCTTTGCGTCCGGCGAATGGCAGACGAATACGTGGCCGTCTGTCAGATTGGAAAGCACATCGACACCAGCGCTGAACCCTGCAGCGTTCTCACCGATGATAACGGCGGGATCGGCAGCGAGCGGGTTGGTGTCCATCGCGGTGACAAAGATGGAATGAGGGACGGTACCCTGCAAAGGCACATAAGAATAAGGCCTTGTCTTGAGATAGGTCCACTGACCACTTTCATAGAGCCGCTTCTGGACATTCTCGCGCGGGAGGGCGCTGAGCTGTTCTGCAGGTGTCGACTCAAAGGTGATTTCTTCTTCCACCTCATCCAGCGCGATCACGATGGTCTCGAGCACACGGCGTGCCCCGCGATTGATCGCCGAAACGGTCCCGCCACCTGGAGCCACATAGAGCACTTCTTCGGAAGCTTTGTGCAAGAAGAGAGGTTGACCCTTCTTGACCTTGTCCCCTTCCGCAACCAGCATCTTGGGCTTCAGGCCGATGAAGTCCCGACCATTCACAGCCACCTTGGTTATCTTTGGCCCCTCATGAATGGTCTGGACAGGAGCGCCTGTTATCGGCAGATCCAATCCTTTTTTTAGCTTCATAGCATACCTTGACTGAATGAGTTTTACGGCGCCCCTCGCGCCAATGTACGGTGTTGTCCTAACAACCCCCCTCTTGCTAACGATGGAAATCAAACAATTCAAGTCAATTTGCACCCAGATGGATGGCTTTTGCCATTGGTAGCAATTTGAATGGATAAAATGAAATAAATTTCCCCCGTTAGCCCACCCTCTCATCCTGCAAACTGATCAAAAAGACCTTGACTTCTGTCAAAGAAGGGACCAACTAACGCGACATGCCTCCTTTTTGGGCGGTATATTTATGTTCAGCCCCTTTCAAGGCTGTACTCGGTCGAAACAGCATTGAGGTTTTCCATTGCGTTCGCTCTTCAGGCTCGCCCTGCTCGCTATCGGTCTGTTCGCTCTTGCCGGATGTGACCTTCTTCCTTCCAAGAAAAGTGACGAATATCAGCTCCGTGGCAACACGATGGGCACCAGCTACACCATCAAGGCGCTCAATGTGCGCGGCAAGGTGGATGACGAGACTCTCTATAATGACATCAAGAAAACGCTTGATGAGGCCAACGAGGCTCTGTCGAACTGGAAAGATGAGTCGGAAATCTCCATCTTTAACCACAGCTCTTCAACTAGCTGGTTAAGCACTTCTGACAGGTTTCACGAAGTTCTGGCCGAAGCGCAGACCATTCACAAGCTGAGTGGTGGCCGATTCGATATCACCGTTTCCCCCCTTGTCGACCTCTGGGGATTTGGCCCGGCCGACAACAAGAACCCGCCGACTGCGGAGCAGGTCGCCGAAGCCATGGCCAATGTGGGCCAGACCGAATTGCTCGAGGTCAAGGACAATCCGCCGATGGTGCGCAAGAACAAACCAGGCGTCACCATCACTCTGGGTGCCATTGCAAAGGGATATAGTGCAGATTTGATCAGCCGTACCCTTGCGAAGCACGGCATTACGAATTATCTCGTAGAGATAGGCGGCGACCTCATGGTGCATGGCCTGAATGAAATGGGCCAGCCGTGGCAGATCGGCGTTGAAAAGCCAGATGAGGCCGGACGCTCGGTTCAACTGGTTCTTCCGGTGCGCGATATGGGTATCGCAACATCTGGAGATTACCGCAACTTCTACTTCAATGATGCGGGACAGCGGATGTCTCACATCATCGATCCCACGACCGGCAAGCCGGTCACGCACAATCTCGCTTCGGTCACGGTGCTGGCGCCAAATGGCATGCGCGCCGATGGCTGGGCAACCGCACTTCTCGTGCTGGGCGAAAAAGAGGGACGGGCTCTGGCGGACAAGCTGGACATTCCTGCCTATTTCATTCGCCGCGAGGAAAGCGGATTTGTCACATCTAGCAGCAAAGCCTTTGATGCTCTGATGGCGGCTGAAAAATAATCAATGGCTGTCAGGCACAGACGGTGCCAAAGTCAGCATGGAGGTTTTAAAGATGGCAACCTATGTTATTGTATTCGCAGCTTTTCTGATCGTCGTTGTCGGCATGTCCATCGGCGTCATGTTCAAGCGCAAACCGATCGCGGGATCCTGTGGCGGGCTCAATGCCATTTCCGACGCCGACCATTGCCTGATCTGTGGCTCGCCGGTTGACAAGAACAGCCCCCTCAAGGAACGCCTCAACGGGGAATGCCCACGCAAGAAGGCAGCACGTGAGAAAGCCGAGCGGGAAGCCGCGATGAACGCTGCCGAATAGGCCATCTTCGCCCTGCCCGATCTCCACGGCGTCATCCTGACCGTGTTGGCAGGGATCGAATACCGGGTGCCGAGAGCTCATCTACGGGGACCATGGCACCTTTTGGAAAGATCTTGCTGTTACAAGCAAGTCAGGTTCGTTTGACATAACCTACCTGCAAGCAGAACGGCCCACGTGCCGTTCTGCTCTTTTCCGTCTCTCACCTCAAGACATCCCCTTTCCACAGCAACCGCAGCGGATCCATCAGGGCAGAGTCGGTTTGCATGAGCGATCAGCCGCCCATTCGATCAGAGGCTTCTGGCCAACAGCGGCCAAGGCAACACACAGGTCAGTGCGGCATGAAGGGAATGAAGGCCATGGCCAGAAAGCAGAGGGTGGCCACGATGCCGGAAAGCCAGCAATTTCGCTTCCATGTCTCGCCCTTCTGTTTCCAGTTGTCACGAAACACTTTGCCGGACAGAACAAAGACAACAAGAATGGCGATCCCCACGTAGGGATTGGAAATAACGAGGTCGGACACGGGATGACGATCTTTCGGGCTACAAGGTTCCGGATTGGCTTTGCGACCAATTTAGCCTAATGTCCGGGCAACGCAAACCATTCGCAAATAGAAGATCCCATTATCCCCGTGCCAGACAGCCCATTGCCAAAGCCGGTCCTGCTCGAAAGAGAGACACCGTCCATCCTGAAACTTGCAGGATTTCTTTCTCTGTCCGGACTGTTTTCCACCTCGGCCATCCTGATCGATGCCAACATGGTGGGCCCGATCGGAGATGAAACACTGGCCGGACTGGGGCTTTGCGCCGGGCTTTACGGGGTTTTCATGGCGCTGCTGTTCGGGCTGGGCTCGGGCGCACAGATCCTTCTGACTCGCGCCTTTGGTGCGGGAGACATGCGCCTGTTTTATCGCCGTCTGCTGGGTATGCTGGCTCTGGGTCTTGGGATGAGCATCATCCTCGTCCTGCTGTTCCGCTTCAACATCAATTTCCTCGTCGACCGGCTTGCCACGACCTCGGGCATCGGCTTTGCCGCCAAGCGCTATCTGGAGCTGATGGTCTATGCACCGCCACTCGGCTTTGCCGCCTATCTGCTGACCATCAACTTCGACGTCAAGCGACAGGCACCACGCGAGCTGAAGGGCTTTGCCATCGAGCTGCCGCTCAATATCATTCTCAATGCATTGTTGATCTATGGCTGGTTCGGCGCACCGGAACTGGGCATCAAGGGGGCAGCCATCGCAACGCTCATCAGTCAGAGCGCCCGGCTCGTCTATCTGGTCGTGCTGCTGGCTGGCGACATGCGGGCGGCTTATGCCCTGCCCGTGCCACAACCATCCGGGCGAGCCCCCTCCGCAACCACCTCTCCGGGCCATGAGGGACAGGGCGAGGAGCCGCTTCTGCCGCGTCATGTGTTGCTGCCGGTAACCCTCAATGTGGCGGCGCTGATTGTCGGTGCGCAGGCCTACCAGCTGCTGTTTGCCCAACAGCCCTATCTGACCTTTGCGGCGCTGGCCCTGATGACTCCGTGGCTGTCGGTTGCCAACGTTCTGGGCCGATCGGTTGCCATGTCGGCCACCCTCACCTGTGCCGACCTGGAGCCAGGCAGCGAAACCTTGCGGCAGGCCATCCGGTCCGTCATGCGGGCACTACGCTATCTGGCACCACGCCTTGCGTTGCTGTTTGTCGGGGTGACACTCGTTGCCGACGCGCTCTCCTGGCACATATCGGACTGGGTACGGATCAATTTTCTGCTGCTCATTCCCTACGGCGGGGTGCTGGTACTGGTCCGCACGGTATCGGTTACCATCGGGGCCATTCTGAGGGCCACAGACCGGCCTAAATGGGTGTTCTGGGTGCAGGTGGGGCTGCAATGGGGCTTTGGCGTCCCACTGCTGATGATTGTCACCCATGTCTTCGAGCTGTCGCTCTATATTGCCTATGGCATCCTCATTCTGGAGGAAATGCTGCGGCTAGCCATCATGTGGCTGCGCCTGAGAAGGCTTATGCGCGCTCAGGTCAGCGCGCCATAAGGCGGCATCGGGTCATATTGCATGGCCTTCTGCACGGCACGGGCAAAATCGGCGCCGTGCCATTCACCAACCAGCCACAGGCTCATGTCGATTCCGGCTGACACGCCGGCGCTGGTCACCAGATTGCCATCGCGGATATAGCGATATTCGGGTCGGACATCGGGCGCCTCGGGACGATTGCGCAACAGATCGACGGCGCCATGATGGGTTGTGATCTTCTTGCCGCGGGTCAAACCGGCCGCCGTCAGCAGCAGCGATCCGGTACAGACGCTGGTGATCCAGTCAGCCCGACCGCCAACAATCGAGATCCATTCGAGCATTTCCGGATTGTTCACCTCTCGGCGGGTCCCCATCCCGCCGGGCACAAGTATCACATCCTGACGAGCCACCTCGGCCATCACCTTGTCCGGCAGCACACGCATTCCCTTGGCACACCGCACCGGCTCCATGCTCGGCGCAATCAGGGACATCTCGAAGGCGGCGGACAGATGCATTTTTTCGGCGGCCATGTTGGCCATGGTAAAGACTTCCCATGGCCCAACGAAATCCAGCTCTTCGACATCGTCAAATATAAGGATCCCAATTGACTTGCTCATTGGCTCGGCTCCACGACTTGCTGTTGTTTTTGACTTTTGCCAACCAGTATAGAGAGATTCCTTCTTTCAAGAGACAGAAAATTATGCCATGAACTGGCATTCCTTACCAATCTCCTTCCCGTAAAGCCGATATTATGAAAAACAATACTGCTGTCGCCTATGTTCTGCTCGCTCTGGCCACTCTTTGCTGGGGTGGCAATGTGGTGATCGGTCGGGCCGTTCGCGGTGATCTGCCGCCGCTCGGCCTTTCCTTCTGGCGCTGGTTTTTCTGCTGTCTCATCCTGCTGGTCATCACCGCTCCGCGGCTCAAAGCCAACTGGCCGGTGATCCGCAAGCACTGGAAGCTTCTGTTGGCCATGTCGGCTACGGGGATCGCCGCATTCAACCCCCTGCAATATCAGGCCCTGCACAGCACCACGGCCATCAACTCCACCCTCATTCTGGCAACCTGCCCGGCCATCATGGCGCTGTTGTCGGTGTTCATTCTCAAGGAAAAGCTCGGCCTCGCCCAGATCGCGGGCATTCTGGTTTCCTTCTTCGGCGTGGTGGTGGTGATCACGGCGGGCGATGTCAGAACCCTGTTCCATCTCAAGTTCACTGGCGGCGACATCTGGATGGTCGGGGCAGCCATTGTCTGGGCACTCTACTCCATCACGGTCAAAATGCGCCCGGTGACGCTTGACCCGCTTGTCATGCTGATGGTCATCACCGGTCTCGGGGCTCTGATCCTGCTGCCCCTCTATATTTGGGAAACCCTCACCTATCAGGCAGTGACCCTGACACCGACGAATCTGGCCGCCATCGTCTATGTGACATTCATCGCCTCGCTGCTGGCCTATTTCAGCTGGAACAAGGGGGTTGGCCTCATCGGACCGTCCAAGGCGGGCGTCACTATTCACCTGATGCCGGTCTGGGTGGCTTTCCTTGCTTTCTTCTTTCTGGGCGAGCGACTGGAAGGCTACCACCTGATGGGCATTGCCTTCATTGCGCTGGGCATTCTGCTCAACAGCCGTCGTGCGCGCGTGTGAATAAGCATCATTATCCAGATAGACATCTCATAACCGCATAATATATATTATCAAGCGACCAAAACGACATTTCTTTTTGTTTTATGCCAGTTTGGACCGGCCACGATCCTTGATCGGGGTCCCGGCTTCCTGCTAGTGACATGAAGAGTGCGGCCAGAATTGTGCGGCCTGACCAGTCGCGCCGTTTCCGGACAGCATAGCCTTCGTGCCTCATCAAATGAAAGCGCCAGATCGAGCGGTCTTTATCATCGGCAACCGGGTGTGCTACCGTGCCCGTAGTGCCGTTGTATGAAAGGCCACCCCGGACGCTCGACTAAAGAAGTGTTCATTCTTTTGAGATCAGCCCATTTTACGGGCTTTGTAAAAATGACATTATATTAGACAGTTAAGTGGTTTAACCAAGCTCATTTTTACAGAACGAAATTTCAGGTGCAGATTCGCGATCCGCATTTGATCCATGTCTATGTTTAGTGGTCAGATACCCCAGTAATGTTCTGGTAACTTTGACCTGGAGGCTTCAATATGAAAATTTCGACTATTTCCTGCGAACCGATTTCAGGCCAGAAACCCGGAACATCTGGACTACGAAAGAAAACCCGGGTCTTCATGGAGCCCGGTTATCTGGAAAATTTCATTCAATCCGTTTTCAATGCTATCGGTGGAGCTGAAGGCAAGACGTTTGTGGTAGGCGGCGATGGCCGTTACTTCAACCGCAAGGCAATTCAGATTATTCTTGCCATGGCCGCCGCCAACGGCGCAGCCAAGGTCATCGTCGGACAGCATGGTTTGCTTTCAACACCTGCAGCCTCCAACCTTATTCGCAAATACAAGACCGAAGGCGGCCTCATTCTTTCAGCCAGCCACAACCCCGGCGGCATCGACGCCGACTTTGGCGTCAAATACAACGTATCCAACGGCGGTCCGGCTCCTGAAAGCGTCACCGAGGCGATCTACAAGGAAACCTGCTCGATCAGCTCCTACAAGATCCTGCAGGGCGAGATGATCGATCTGGGCTCCATCGGCAACAAGAAGCTCGGCGAGATGGACGTCAACGTGATCGACCCGGTCAAGGACTACAAGGATCTGATGGCGTCGCTGTTCGACTTCGTGGCCATCCGCAACCTGATTGCCGGTGGCTTCACCCTTGTATTCGACGCCATGCACGCGGTCACCGGACCCTATGCAAAAGCCATTTTCGAGGGGTCTCTGGGCGCACCGGAAGGCACCGTGCTCAATGCTGAGCCGAGCGAGGATTTCGGCGGCGGTCACCCCGACCCGAACCCGGTCTGGGCCAAGAGCCTGATGGATCTGATGATGTCGGAAAAGGCCCCCTGCCTTGGCGCGGCCTCCGATGGCGACGGCGACCGCAACATGATCGTCGGACGCGGCATCTATGTCACTCCGTCCGACAGCCTTGCCGTTCTGGCTGCCAACGCCCACATGGCTCCGGCCTATCGCAATGGGCTGGCCGGTGTTGCCCGTTCCATGCCAACCAGCGCCGCCTGTGACCGCGTTGCTGCCAAGCAGGGCATTGCCTGCTACGAGACCCCGACGGGTTGGAAATTCTTCGGCAATCTGCTCGATGCAAACAAGGCCACCATCTGTGGCGAGGAAAGCGCAGGAACCGGCTCCAACCATGTTCGCGAAAAGGACGGTCTCTGGGCCGTACTCCTGTGGCTCAACATCATCGCCGAGCGTGGCCAGCCGGTCAAAGCCATCCTTGAAGGACACTGGGCCAAATATGGCCGCGACTATTATAGCCGCTATGACTATGAAGCCATCCCGATGGATGCAGCCAATCAACTGATTGACGATCTGCGCAGCAAGCTGGCTGAACTGCCGGGCCAGACCTTCGGCAGCCTGACGGTCAAGAATGCGGACGAGTTCTCCTACAACGATCCGGTCGACGGATCGGTCAGCAGTGGTCAGGGCATCCGCGTGTGGTTCGAAGGCAAGGCACGGGCTGTCTTCCGTCTTTCCGGGACCGGCACCGACGGCGCAACCCTGCGCGTCTATCTCGAGCAGTATGTAGATACCCACGGCAAGCACAATCTGCCAACCAAGCAGGTGCTTGATCCGCTGGTCAATGCAATGCTGGCAATGACGGATCTCAAGGGTCGCATAGGCCGCACCGAACCGGACGTCATCACCTGATCAACGCCTCAGGACTTGAAAAATACCCCAGATACGCGGAAGGCGGCTCTCGAACAGAGCCGCCTTTTCTTCATCGCGACAGTCTTGGGAGAGACAGTCATTGAATTTGATCCGAAGGTCCGGGCATCCGCCAATTGGCCTCAGCCCACCTTGCGCACTTCAAGAAGGAACTTGACCAGTTCCTGACGCAGATCGACCAGGCTTCCTTCCTGATGGCCGAGCTTCTCGGAAACCAGCATCACTTCCTTGGCGGTGCTCTCGGTCACGGATGTTGCTTCGTTCACTTCGGCAACACCCTGGCTCACATCCTTGGTGCCGACAGCAGCTTCCTCGATGTTGGAGGAGATCTCTTGGGTGGCTGCACTCTGCTCTTCCACAGCGGCGGCAATGGCTGCCGAGATCTCGCTGACCTTTTCGATTGTGTTCGATATTTCGTCATTGGCCTTCACGGCCCGATCGGTTGCCTGCTGCAAACCGTTGATCTGACCGCTGATCTGTTCGGTTGCCTCTGCGGTTTGGGCCGACAGGTTCTTGACTTCCTGCGCCACGATGGCAAAGCCCTTGCCCGCCTCTCCGGCACGCGCAGCCTCGATGGTGGCGTTAAGAGCCAACAGATTCGTTTGGGCAGCAATATCGGAAATGAGCGAAACCACTTCACTGATCTGCTGGGATGCCGTCGCCAGACTGGAGATTTCACCACTCATGTCGTGGGATTTTTCAACCGACATACGGGCGATGCTGCTGCTGTTGACCACCTGAGTATTGATTTCCGCGATGGACTCGGTCAGCTGCTCTACCGCTTCGGAAACCGACTGCATGTTGGCTGAGGCCTGTTCTGCTCCGGCAGCAACCAGCAGGGACTGTTCTTGCGCCCCGTGGGAGGCGGTGGACACCTTTTGTGAGGCATTCCGCAAATTGGCGATCATGTCCGTCATGTTGGACACGATATCCTCAAGCTGATGCTCGAACTTCGTGCCCATCTCGTCAAAGCGATCATGGCGCTGCTTGATCTTCCATGTGGCACGGTTGATGCTCTCGGCCGCCTGTTTGAAGTCGCCAACCATACCCTTTTCCGCGATCAGGCGAAAATGCTGGTTGCGGGCGACATAATCGAGACAGGCCTTGGACTCGCGGATATAGGCGTCGGAGCGGTCGATCATGTCGTTGATGGAATGCATCAACTGACCCAACTCGCCCTTGTCGTGAATATTGGTGATACGCACGGAGAAATCACCATTTGCGACCGCCTTGCAGACTTCCATCGCTTTGCGAATGGATGCTGATTTCTTTCTGAAAACCATCAGGTATCTCCCCCGAAACACTCTATCTTGATGACTTGCCCCAGCGGATCAATCAGCGGAAACCGCGACGCTGCCTCTGCCCAAGCGTGGCGATGAACTCGTCATATTTCTGGCCTCTTTCAGCAAGCAGAGATTCGACCACTTCCACGCCGGCCTTAAGGCCATCCTTTCGGTTGGCCACCGATTTCTCGGCTGCCCGAATCTTGTCATAGAGAGGAATGACATGCTGCTTGAGAATATCCTGATCCGGCACGCGGCGATTGGAATGGTAGCCGTTCACCTTGCCATCGAGCCCCCAGCTGGGCGTCACATGGGCATAGACCCAATAATGGTCGCCATTCTTGCAGCGGTTGTTCACGTAGGCGAAAATCTCATTGCCGCTCTCGATCGTCTCCCACAACAGCTTGAAAATCGTACGAGGCATATAGGGATGGCGAATGAGGCTGTGTTGCTGGCCCAGGACTTCCTTTTCGGTATACCCCGAGATGTCCAGGAAAATCTTGTTTGCATAGGTCAGGCGGCCCGACAGATCGGTTTTGCTGACGATGATATCGTCTTCACCAAAAAATCTTTCTACACCTGTTACAGACTGTTCAGCAGACATCTGAGCAAAAACCTTTTTACTAAGGAAATACTGTACATATCAGACAATATTCACAACCCTAAGATTGGTAATATTGACCATTTCTAGTTTCTATCGTTTCCAGTTAACATATGATAAACGACGGAAATTATACATTTTTATCGGATAGACCCTTCCAAAACCGGCTCTCTTTGAGAGCGACGCATCGCTGGCAGCACACCCCATCCAGAAACAATTCAATATTACTTATATTTGAAATTACTACACAATTAACACTTCAAAATCGATATTGTTTGCATCAACAGTATTGACACACGAATTATACAAATATACTCAAAATAAATATAAAGTTGCAGCAATAGAAAGCGCGAGACCAGGAAGGTCATGTCGACTCACAGGAGCAGAGGCCTGTCGCCTTTGAGTCAGCCTTGTTATTCGCGTATACTTCGCTCTCCGGCCCTGTCAGGTTTTCCCTGTAGCGCCTCTCCATTCATCGGGACTTCAGCCATGGCAGAGCTTCAATTTGAACGGGATTTTACCCCCCATTACGGCGAAGCCATCGCATTGGGCGACAACGTCAGACGCGTTACCTGCAACAACCCCAGCCCTTTCACCTTTCACGGAACCAACAGCTATATTGTTGGTCGAGGAACAGTGGCGGTCATCGATCCAGGCCCAGCCGACCCAGACCATATAGATGCCCTGCTCCGCGCCACTTCAGGGGAGACCATCAGCCACATTCTGATCACTCACACCCACGCGGATCATTCTCCGGGTGCCCGCCTGCTCAAGGCGCGCTGCGGCGCACCGATCCTTGCAGAAGGACCACATCGGCCTACCCGTGCCCTGCATGCGCAGGAGATCAATGCTCTCGATGCCGAAGGCGATGTTGAGCTGGACATAGATCGCGTCCTCAGCGATGGAGATCTCATCGAGGGAGATAGCTGGGCTCTGGAGGTGGTGCATACTCCGGGGCATACGGTCAACCATCTGGCCTTTGCGTTTGCCGATGGCAGCGGCCTGTTTTGCGGCGATCACGTCATGGCATGGTCGACCAGCATCGTGGCCCCGCCGGATGGCTCGATGGCCGCCTACATGGCCAGCCTCAACCGGCTCATGCTACGCAACGACCGCGTCTATTGGCCGGGACACGGCGGCACCATCAGCGATCCGCAGCCATTTCTGGCCGGGCTCAAAACTCACAGGGAACGCCGCGAGCAGGCGCTGGTTGCTCATCTTGAAGCCGGACAGGAAACAATTGATGCCATGGTCGCCTCGATCTATCGGGACGTCGATCCATCCCTGCATGGTGCGGCAGCCCTGTCGATGTTTGCTCAAATGGAATATCTGGTAGCGCGGGGTCTTGTCCGCTGCCTCGATGCGGAGCCGACGCTCGACGCCCGCTATCGCCTAATCGACCGCTTCTGATCAGTCCACATACGGATTGAGCTTGGAGTGGGCATCACCCTACGGCCGGGCCGCCCAGATTTTTCGGTTTGGGTTTGGGCAATGGCCCCATCTGAAGGCGACGCAAGCGTTCGATTTCTTCCAGCTGCAACTCGTAGCGCTGGACGTTGGAACTCATGCGCTCGTTGATCCCCTCGATAAACCCCTCGATCCGGCGGGCATTCATCCCGAAATCATGCGTACCCCACAGCGAGGCAGAGCGCATGTCGAGGGTCGTTTCCTCTTCGCCAGTCGGGCTCAACCGAATGACAACAACATAGCGCAAGCCGGTGATGACCGAGCGGGTGTAGGCCTCATAATAGGCGCTGTCCCCATCGGCCTTCTGCTCCTCGCTTCTCAGGATCTGCCATTTGCTCTTCTGCAGTTCATCAGCCAGAGCCAGCTGCATGAGGGCGATCGGCTGATCATAGACCTGGCTCTTGAGGGCCGGATAGGCCAACGTCTGGGCTTCGCGGGTCTCGAGCGATGCGATCGCGAGACTGTTGTCCGCGTCGGCACGCATTTGCCAGGCAGCAACGAATTCCGGCGGCTCGATGGGATTGGTAGACAGATCTGAAAAGGGAGGCAGAGTAAAATAGAAGAAGGCTGCAGCAGCTGAAGGCAGCAGCAGCAGCATGGACCGCACAAAGGCCCCCCACAGCCATTTTCCACCCTGATAGCCTTCAAACCAGATGGCATGAAAGGCGGCCCAACTGGTCAAAATGGACAGCAAGGCCAGCAGCACCGAAACGGCAAAGCAATAGATCGCAATCGACGGGTGCAACCCGCCAAAACGCATCAACAGGAAGGACAGGATGGCAACCGGTATGCAAAGCCGGGCGAACCAGAGCGCCCAAGGGGCCAGACGGGAAGTTTTGAATTTGTAAATTCCTGACATCGCCCACTTTCGCTCACTGCATTCAAGACCGGGCCGTCAGAGTGGGGAGAATGAAGGTCAGATCGGACCATTCCCGAGGCTGAAACGCCATCAGCCATCCCCCATCAGTATTTGTGCCGAGTCCAACTCTGGTAATGCAGCTTAGAGCCGATCGCGTGCAATCTCAATTGTCCCGGTTGTCATGCTCACAAAAAAGCAGAGAGCCATTTGGCCCTCTGCTCGACTTTTTTGAAAGTTCCAAACCCCTTGAGGGTGAAACAGGCTTAGCCGATGCTGTTCCAGCGCTTTGCAGCTTCAGCGATACGGGCGCCGAAGAGTTCCGCAGTACGGTGGTCGGTTGCAGGAGGAGCAACGTCAGCACCCTGGTCCGCGTTGGCCTGAGCCATCAGACCGAGGGTCGAGCCCAGACGGTTGACGTCTTCAACAGAGCCCTGGGAATTGTTGTTGCCAGGCAAGGTGCCGGTGGAGACCCACTGCATGCCATGCTGAGCGGCAAAGACGGACAGCTGGATCAGGGTGTTGAGCTTGTCACCAGACTGGGAAGCAGACACGGTAAAACCACCGGCGAGCTTGTCTTTCCAGCCCATGGCAGCCCAAACCTTGGAGCTGGCATCCATGAAACCTTTGAACTGGGCAGATACGGACCCCATATAGGTCGGGCTTCCGAAGACGATCGCATCAGCTGCCGCCAGGCTTTCCCAGTCGAGGTTTTCGTTGTCGGCCTTGATCTGCGTTACGGTCACGTTGCCAACGGACTCGGCACCCTTTGCAACGGATTTGGCGATGGCCTCGGTGTGTCCGTATCCACTGTGATACAGGACGACGACGGACGCTGCGCGGACATCAGTCATTTATTCTTCCTTCTGTTTTTGGCCCTTACACGAAGGGCAAGGTCTTCAAATTGCTCACCACGAGAAATACTTGACACCTGGGTTTTGTTCATACAGGCGTGAAAATAGGAATTGATAAAATGAATTCAAATGCATTATATTAATAGCTATGATGAAGAATATCGATTACCTCTCCCTGGACGGACGCTCGCTCTACATGATCAAGCTGATCCATGAGCACCGTTCTGTCACGGAAGCCGCAAGATTGCTGGGTGTCACACAGTCCTCTGTCAGCCATTCGCTGGACAGACTGCGCGGCATGCTCGGAGATCCTCTGTTTCTCAAGGTCGGCCGATCCATGGTGCCCACAGAACGGGTTGAAACCATGATGGGCGACATCGATGTGGTTCTCAAGGGAATCGAAGGCCTCTACAGTCAGGCCGTCTTCGATCCGCTCAATTCGCGGGACCGTTTCTCCATCGTCTGCAACGATTATGAGCACGATCTGCTGGTCCCGGCCATCTTCGAGCGGCTGAAGCAGGAAGCGCCCCATTGTTCGCTCAAGACCTATCAGCTCAATCTGGCGGCGCCCGACCCACTGGAACGCGGCTTTACCGATCTTGAACTCTGCCCCTATGCGCCGCAGGATTCGACGGACCTTGTCGTCAGCAAGATCGGCGGCGACCGCATGATCACCTATTATGATCCGTCCGTGCGGGAGGCTCCTGTCAGTCTCGATGACTACACCAGTGCCGACCATGCCATTCTGTCGTGGGACACCAGTGAAAGCACCTCGGTTGACAAGGCGCTTGCCGAACTGGGACGTACGCGCAACGTCTCCTATCTGGGGCCAACCTTCTCGTCAGTCGCAATGGTCGTGCGCGGCACCAACATGCTGGCCACAGCACCGTCCCGCCTTGCGGATTCCATCTTCCGTGAACTGGCCTGGATCGAGCCGCCGCTGGAGCTGGAAGCCAGCGAGTTTTTCATGGTCTGGCACATTCGCAACCGCCATTCGCCGCGGCACAAATGGTTCCGAGAGCTGATCAAGTCGGTTGCGCGGGATCTGCCGGTCACCAGCGATGTCTGCAAGAAAGTTCTGGAACGGCAGGCCAAGGCCGCAAGGAAACCGTCTGTTCCGGATGATGCCGCCATCGCCCGTTCAGACAACCATGGAACGGCACTTGCAGAGGCAGCCAATGCCCTCGCCTGATCGCCCGGATCACCAAATGTGAAGTAGGGCGTGATGCAAGGTTCGAAGCCATCATCCGGTTCTGACATCAGGTTACACCGATGCTCCCGCCCTATTTGATCCGCTCAGCATTTCGCTCGGACTTGAAAGGCATTGCCCATTTGCAGGCGGACAGTTGGGCTGCGACCTACCGCACCGTTCTGCCTCCCCACTATGTGCGGGAGCGGCTGCATGACGATATCCGGGATGAGTGGGAGCACCGCAAGATCGGCAAGCGAGATGTTGTCCTCGTCGCCGAGGCTGAACAAAACAAGCAGCTCCTGGGTTTCATATCCATATGGTGCCGCCCCCTGCCCTTCATCGACAATCTACATTGTGTTCCGGCTCTTACAGGGCATGGAATCGGCGCCCGCCTGCTTCAGGAAGCTTTCAGCACATTGCTTGCGCAAGGAGATACCACAGCTTCTTTGACAGTTCTTGCAATCAATGAGGGTGCTCGGCGCTTCTACCAAAAGCACGGAGCAGTTGTGAATAACCGACAAAAAGCATCTTTGAGTGGTTATTCTGTGGACGTGGATATCATGAATTGGTCTCATATTAGCAAATTCTAAAATTTTTCAAAATGGCAGACCATTTGCGACCTCATCCCTAACGATCCATTAAAGAAAATGGATTTTCCAGCCAATAGATAGCCAAATCATGGCAATATCTCCAATATTCTAACCATGAATATTTTAGTCACCATCTCCAAATATCGTTATTTCTGACAATTTCTAAGGAACAAAAAATTAGAAACATCTCATTGGCTTGTCGATGTATGTTATTTGTCAATTGCAACTTAAATTATTATTTACTTGTGATATTGTTTAATTGTCTAAACCAAGGCAAACACAGGACTGCAATTAGCAAAACAAAGATTGAGCCAAACGAGCCAAAACAAACTTGGACAGCAGTCTCAAATCAGGCACCGAACTCCTAAAGATCCAGACCAAAAGCAAGAAATCGTTGGGAAATAACTCATGACGCGAGTCCCCCTGGAAAGAAGCGACAAGAAAATTTTTAGTGAATCGGACCTGATGTCTCTATCCATGCCTCTATGGGTGATGGACCTGGATCAATCGCGACTGGTATGGGCGAATGATGCCGCACGGAAACTCTGGCAAGCAGAATCGCTTGAAGAGCTCTATTCGCGGAATTTCGAAGCCGACATCAGCAACACGGTAGCCTCACGCCTTGAGCACTATCGTACAGCGTCCCATGAATCCGGCCAGACCTTCAAGGAGTTGTGGACCCTCTATCCCGAAGGCAAGCCCTGCGCCTATCAGGTTCAGATTTCCGGGCATCCCCTGCCCGACGGACGGATCGGTCTGCGGTTTGAGGCCAATCCGGATAGTAATCGTTTGCCCGAACAGATCAGGAGCGCCGAGGCGCTCAATCATATTCCGATCTGCATTTCCCTTTATGACATGGACGGCGAGCCGCTCTACAAGAACCCGGCCGCGCTGGAAACCTATGGCGATGCCATGCTCACTCTGCGTGGACGCTTCGTCAAACGGTCCGACTATGACAAGTTTGTCCGGGGCATCCGAAAGGGCCGCTCGGTCACCAAGATCTGCGAAGTGCAGACCGACAAGGGAAAGCGCTGGCATGAGATCACCGGACGCCGCTGCTTTGACGGCCCGACCGGTCAGGCAGCCTGCATCCTTACAGAATCCGATGTCACGGAGCTGAAGGAAAAGGAAAACCGCGTCCGCTACCTCGCTCATTACGACATGCTGACCGGGCTGCATAACCGCAACTACGTCAATTCTCATTATCCCGAAATGATTGAGCTGGCTTTCCGCGGCAATGAGCGCCTTGTGTTCATGGTGGTCGGGCTCGACCACTTCAAGTCGATCAACGAGACGCTGGGACATCCGACCGGCGACGCTTTGCTCAAGCATGTTGCCTCGCTGTTGCAGCTCAGCCTTGATGAGGACGACCATATTGCCCGACTTGGTGGCGACGAATTCGTGATCGTTCGCTCCTTCCGGTCTACCGCCGAGCTGGACGTCTGCTGCCAGACCCTGTTGGCGGCGATCAATTCGGAGTGCTGCGTCGGCGACCATATTCTGAGTGCCAATGCCAGCATCGGGCTGGTGCTGTTCCCAGAACATGGCAGCGATCTGCCAACTCTGCTGCGCCATTGCGATCTGGCCTTGCATGACGCCAAGGACAGCGGCCGCAACACCTACCGGTTCTACCGGCCTGCGTTGCAACAGGCAGCACTGGCCAAGCGCTCGCTGGAGAAGGATCTGGCACGGGCCGTCGAGAATGGCGAATTCGTGCTCTACTATCAGCCAAGGGTCGATTGCCAGACCCAGAAGGTGGTAAGTGCCGAAGCGCTGATGCGCTGGCAGCATCCGGAACGCGGGCTGGTCTTTCCGGGCGAGTTCATCGGCGCACTGGAAGACACCGGCCTCATTCACAAGGTCGGCGACTGGATCGTCGATCGAGCTGGGCGCGACCAGCGGACCTTGTCCCGCAATGGTTACAACATTCCGATTTCCATCAATATTTCGCCCAGACAGTTCGAGCGCAGCGATTTTGTCAACCGGCTGAAGGCTGGCCTGGCAAAAACCCAGTGCCCAGCCGATTGCATCGAGATCGAAATCACGGAAAGCATGTTGATGGGCGAAACCTTTGACGCCAAGTCCGTGTTGATGGATCTGTGTCGCGCCGGTTTCTCGATTGCGGTCGATGATTTCGGCACCGGCTATTCGAACCTTGCCTATATTCAGGAATACCCGATCACCAGTCTCAAGGTGGACCGCTCCTTCGTCAACATGATCGAAGAACAAAGCTCGGTCATCAATCTCATTCTGTCGCTCTGTCGACTGATCGGGATTTCGGCTGTTGCCGAGGGCGTGGAAACGATCGATCAGCTGGCCTGGTTGCGGATGAACCATTGTGATCAGTATCAGGGCTTCCTCTATTCACGCCCGGTACCACTGGAGAAACTGCAGGAATTGATGACATCGAGCCATCAGCTCATGATGAAGTCGCGTTTGCCAGCGACTCTCGATTCAGAAGTCATCTGGGCATAAAGCGTGGCGACACATAACATTCGGTGATTCTGAGCGGCGGAGATTTCGCCGCTTACTTTGTCCTTTTGCCCTAACAGGCGAGGAACAGCGCAGACCTAGGCGTGTGCAGAACAGTTTTGCACAGGGGTTTCATCTCATTGCCATTTGCTGTTTTCCGCTGACGAAGCGCCGCCACACACCATCCGTCGACATTTCCGGATACAAATCAGGCATCACTTGTATGGGATGCTTGCAAGGAAGGACATCACCCGCTTGCGGATGCCTACCGCTTGGTTGGAGGGAATCACCATCTATGCCGTTCATTTGTTGGCTTATCCGTCATTTCAGCGGAAAGACCCGCGGCATTTCCACCAATAAATGTCATTACAGATGACCAAAACTCCAAGTTTTAGACAAATCACAACAAAAAATCTCAATCCACTATACTAAAGGTGTTCAAAGCACCTGACATTTCTCTCATTGATACCGCTCCCTCGCACATATGTACGAGAAGACTTGCGCAATGTCGTTCATTTTGCGATTAGTTAGGTTGGTGATGGCGAGTATCATATGAGCGACATGACAGACCGATTTAGTCTGCTGCAAGAAACTATTTTCCGGGAAATACAGAATGCTGAAAATGTCGAAAAGGCAGTTTTCACATTGCGGGACGGCTACAGCCTCGGACATGTCACCTATCATCTAGCCCAGACGATCAAAGGCGACCTGCATATCGACTCTCCATTCGTGAGAACGACCTACCCGCCGGAATGGATCGCCATTTACCTCACACGCAGCTATGTCACCGTTGATCCCGTGATCAAGGAAGGCATGCGCCGCAGCCTGCCGTTTGACTGGTCCGAGTTGGAACCCACCGAAGAAGCCATGAAGATGATGGTTGAGTTCCACGCTCAAGGAATGGGGGAATTCGGCTATTCCATCCCGATTACGGACAAGGTGGGGCGTCGAGCTCTGCTGTCAGTCAACTCCAAACCAGGCGAGCGAAATTGGACCAAGGTGGTGCAATCCTTCCGTCCGGACTGGATGGATCTGGCGCATGTCCTGCACAAGAAGGCGATCATAGAACTGTTTGGCGACGAGGATCCGGTGCCGATCCTCAGCCCGCGCGAACTTGAAACGCTTCACTGGTCAGCCCAAGGCAAGGACTACAAGGAAATCAGCGCCATCATCGGCATTTCCGAACACACGGTACGCACCTACATGCGATCAGCCCGCTACAAGCTGAACTGCGCAAACATGTCTCAGGCCGTTGCCAAGGCCCTGAAGCTCAATCTCATCGATCTCTAGACACACTCCGCCACGCCACTTCCCCCCTCGACAGAGCTTGTCCTCGCAACGTGCAATACCACATTTGTGCGAACCCATTTATGCGAATTTTCAACCCGGGCTTTTTGAAACATTGTAGCTTCATCAGTTTTACCGATGGAGCAAAAGAAGATGTTTGTGACACTACAAGCCCATGAATATCACAAATATCCAGTTTTGATGGATCGCATGTTCAAACTCCGCAAGGAGGTTTTCGCCGACCAGCTCGAGTGGGATGTGTCAGTCGAAAATGGCCGTGAACGTGATTTCTATGACGAGAAGATGCCTGTCTATCTGGTATGGTGCGACGAAGAGCGCACGGTGCTTTATGGCTCGATGCGTCTGATGCCAACAACCGGCCCGACCCTGCTTTATGATGTCTTCCGCCGGACGTTCCCCGTTGAGCTTTCCCTGTCCGCACCAGGCATCTGGGAAGGCACCCGGATGTGTATCGATCAGGATGCTCTGGCTCGCGACTATCCCAGCGTCGACCCGGGCCGGGCCTTCAGTCTGATGTTCCTGGCTCTGTGCGAATGTGCGCTCGATCATGGCATTCACACCATGATTTCCAACTACGAGCCGCAGATGAAGCTGATCTATCGCCGTGCCGGCGTTGATGTCCATGAATTGGGCCGCGCGGATGGCTACGGAAAACGCCCGGTCTGCTGCGGCATGTTCGAGGTCTCCGATGCTGTGTTGAGCCGGATGCAATCCAAGCTTGGCATCTCATCTACGCTTTATCACAAAAACGGCCGCCATCCGGACCCGATAGATCTTGCTGCTTGATACCGGAACATCCGTTTAACCACAGATTTTCCAATCCGAATGACTGATTGAAACCCGGTCGAAAACGCAAACACGAAGAAAGGGCATGAGACAGAGACAATTGCAGGAAGCCTTTTACGGCCATCCAGATCACGCAAATCCTGTCCGGCGGCCCACATATACAGACAATAACCTGAGGACAGCTCAGTAAAAGCAACAAAAGAGCCAGCAACGATGTGAAGAGGTCATCGCCTTTTCCATAATGGCTTCAACAACAAAAGCATAGGTTTTTGAAATAAATAAAACTGAATGCCAACGTCCCCAGGCTTTCACAATTTTCATGTAGCTCGGTGCTACTGACAACTTGAAGCGTCGCTGTTCACAGTGACGCTTTTTTTTATCTATTCTCAAGAGGTGCGAAACACGCCTCTCACGCAATACTCCATATTTGCGGCAGCAGAGCCGTTGGAATATGGCTTGATCTACCCCAGCGTAGCCATTGCAGAAAAGCGAAGGTAAGGGCTTCCCTTGAGTGCTCATTGCCCTGTCGAGGGTATTTTTGAGCGGATCGACCTGATAGTCATGGACAGAATCGTAGAATTTCACGGCTCCGAAATTACAGGTTCATCCATGTTCATCAGCCGTATCTTTTGTATAATATTTTCAAGAATTTGAATAAGGGCTGGAGCCTGGTCTCACAGCCGGTCCGAGGAAATGAATGGCGGGTATAGCATGTCAGGTGACAGGGTTTCGGTCACTTCCGGGCATGCTCTTGAGGAGAGGCAGTCGGGTTGCCTATCAGGAGGATAGGGCATGACTGGCGGTTTCACGTCATCCATAAGACAAAGAATTTCAATTCGTTCGCGCCGGCATTAGCCCGTCCGGTCTGACAGCTTGCAGGCGCACCAAACACATATGACTGTTTACCCAAGGGAGGGTCCTGTGAAATTCAAGAAGACGATTTTGGCCGCGCTGATGGCCGCCACCAGTCTTTCGGTTGCCAATGCTGCAGATCTGCGCATGTCCTGGTGGGGTGGCAACAGCCGCCACGAAGCAACCCAGAAGGCCCTGACCTACTGCGGTGACAAGCTTGGCCACACCATCGCGCCGGAATTCACATCATGGAACGGACATCTGACCAAGGTGACCACCCAGTTGGCTGGTGGCACCGAAGCCGACATCATGCAGATCAACTGGCCATGGCTGCCGCTGTTCTCCAAGGACGGCAACGGCTTTGCCGATCTGAACACTTTCAAGGACGTCATCGACCTCACCCAGTGGTCTGACACCGAACTGGCCTCCACCACTGTTGCTGGCAAGCTTCAGGGTCTGCCGCTTTCCATTACCGGTCGCGTGCCATGGTTCAACACGACCACCTTCGAAAAGGCCGGAGTTGCCCTGCCGACAAGCTGGGATGAACTGGAAGCAGCAGCGAAAGTTTTCAAGGAAAAACTCGGCGACGACTACTATCCTTATGAAGCAACGGGACTTGAGTCCAAGGGCCTTGATGCGCGTGGCCTGATCATGGCCTATCTGACGCAAAAGACCGGCAAGACCATGATCGACCCGGACACTCTCGATCTCAACTATTCGGTCGAGGATTTCAAGGCGGGCCTCGAAATGTATGGCCGCTTTGCTGACAATGGCGTGATCGTTCCGTGGAAGACCGTTGCTGCAGCCGGCGGGAACATGCCGCTGCACGAAAACCCGAAGTGGGCTGACGGCCATATCGCCGGCACCTATCAGTGGGATACCACCTATCACAAGATCGCAGATCCTCTGAAGGAAGGTCAGAACCTGGTTCCGACCCCGATCCTGAAGAATGCCGATGCGACCAACGACGGTGTGTTCCGCAAACCTTCCATGCTGTTCTCGATCTCCAAGCACTCGAAGAACCCGCAGGCTGCCGCTGAAGTCATGAACTGCCTGCTCAACGATACCGGCGCTGCCGAGATCCTTGGCACGACCCGCGGCATTCCAGCCTCCAAGGTTGCGCTCAACTATCTGATGGAAAAGGGTGCCATCGAACCGGTTCTGCTGAAGGCTCACCAGCTTGTTCTGGACTCCACCGGTCCGGCCATTTCCGCTTTCTTCGATCATCCGAAGATCATCGAAGTCTATGGCGATGCGCTTGAAATGTTCGCTTACGGCGAAATGAGTGCAGAAGAGGCCGCCGTTGAAATCCATGACGGCATGGCCGAAATTCTGGAAGACCTGAAAAAATAGTCTGGCGCCGGGGAGTCTTTCCCCTGATGCGACAAAGTAACAGAAAAGGCCCGGCAGTGATCCTGCCGGGCCTTTTGCATTCAAGTGACCTGTTCGCGGGCAGACAGGTTCAATCAATAAAAAGCATTCTTGCGCTTCGGGTCAGCGACTTGAGCCTGTCGGGGTTTTGACTTTGCGGATACAGCAGCTTGTAGTCCTGCTTCTGCATATACTCGATGCTTGAGGTCAGCAGTCCGCGTGAAATTTTTCCGACGGCCCTGAAGTCGGCGATGGTGCGCATGATCGGTCTCAGGGTCTGGCGCCTTGTCAGCGCATCGAAGAAGCTCTCGTCTTGGCTCTTCTGTATGGCACTGAAGAGATTGATGTCGCGAGGACGGTGGGCATCGGAGCCGAAACTGCGCCCCACTCCGGCAGGCACCAGCGCTTCCGGGAAGCGGGCTGTCTTTTCAAGCTGATCCTTGAACTTCGTTCTGGGCAGCGCGTCGAGGGGCACTTCAAGAAATGAGCCGTTCGACATTTCGATATAGTCGAAATGGGGCAACAGCGCGCAGGCCTTTTCCAGACCCAGACCGGTGACAATGCCCGTGGTGCTTGGCGAGAAGGGATGCGGAAGAATGGTGATGCACTCGTCGGACTGCATGGTGATCGCGTCATGGATGGACCACGAGAAAGCCGGGAATTCTTCCAGAGCATGCACGAGCGCCTGACGGCTCGGACACAACTGGATCACCTCGACCCCTTCCCGCGAAATATTCTCGACACCCGGCACCACATGCAGCGACAGGCCGTGATGACGGGCCATGTCGCACAGGAAATCATAGGCCTCCAGCGGCTTCTTGTAGGCATGTTCGGTCGAGCACAGGCCGTGAAGATGCCTCACACGCTGAGCAAGATGGGAAGCGATCCGTCTGCGCCGTGCATGATTGCGCCGAAAGACATTGGCATGAAAATGCGTGTCGATAACGACCGGGCTGTCTGGCTCATATACGCCCATTCAAGGCGGCTCCTCTCCTCATGCATGCCCTTGATGCGGTGACGGTCTTGCAGGAAGCATACTGTTCGGCCAGCACGGCCATGTGGCTGCTCGGTCGTACAGCGGCGACCTGCCTGTCTGCCTGCTTCGTTGAACAATTCTAGCAAAAGCGCTCGCCAGATACCAGACTTTTCGCGCGGCACGCAGTGGTGCCCCGGTCCCTTGTCATCGCATGCCTTTGAAGACCCGCCGGAAAAGGGCAAAGAAATAGAACAGATAGTAGGCCAGAAACAGCACGGCGAAGACGTTGATCAGCAGGCTGCTCTGAACGTAGAGCGCCACGATATAGATGATGAAATAGAGATACTTGACCCGCAGGATAAAGGGCATCTGAGCCCCGATGAGATTGCAGATGACCATCAGATAGACGGTGTGGCCGTAGAAGAAGGCAAACAGGATGTTGGCCAGTATGTCGGCATCAAGCCAGAAGATGGCCCCGAGGGCGACCAGCACCACGCCAAACTGGTCGGTAAAAATGTCAACCAACGATCCTCCCGCACTGTCTTCACGGGTCAGACGGGCCAGCGGCCCATCCAGTCCATCCATGAGGACGTAGAGCACAAATCCCGCAGCAGCGAGATTCCAATAATCGGCGGGCATGGCGACGGCGAAGATCGCGAACAGGCCGCCAACGAAACTGAGCATCGTCGGAGTCACACCTTTGGCGGCAAGAAAGCGCACGAATGGGCGGAAGAGCAGATCTCTTTTCGCCGCAAAAGCGGCCTGCTTCTCACCCTCTCCTTTATTGAAATAATCCAAACTGTTTTCACCTGATCTTGTATGTCGTCACTTATAACAGAAACTGAAATCTCATGCTTCGATTACCTACTTTTCCGCCTTTCTGGCCGGTGATATCAGAAGCAATCCAGAAATATTCACCATTTGGCGCAGACTACCGTAAAAGAGATTGCAAGCATTCCAAATGGGGCTTAAACCCTAAGGCGGAGGAACTTCCAAGGTGATGGCCTTGAAAAGGCCCTTTTCTGGAGAGACAACAGGTCCTATATCGTTTGATATAGTGTGTCCCTTCTTGGAACCGAGACATAAAAAACAAAATTATTTTTTGTCTTTTAAAAGAAAATAGTGACTTTCTGTGCTATGCAGAGACGTGCCTCACGGATCGTGAGGAGCAGCTCCCATCGCCAGTGGCACTTCGGTTTTGTAAACAAGAAGAAAGAGACGTGAAACCGTGATTTTTGGTCGGAAGAACAAACCCAAACTTGCTGAACGTGTCCGTGTTTTCCTGTGGCCACGTCGAAGTTGGAAGCGATCGGGTGTGTATTATATCAAGCGCGTTCTGCGCCTGACCGGTTCTCCCTATGCCATCGCGGCCGGGGTGGCCTCAGGGGTGTTTGCCTCTTTCACGCCGTTTCTCGGATTTCACTTCATCATCGCCTGGGCCATTGCCTTTGCAATCGGCGGCAACATGCTCGCTGCGGCAGTCGGAACGGCTGTGGGCAATCCGCTTTCGTTCCCCTTCATCTGGAGTGCCACCTATTCCACGGGGTGCATGATCCTCGGCCAACCGATCCTGCATCACCAGATCCATGCCCTGAAGCACGGTCTGCTGTCGCAGTCGCTTTCCGCGATTCTGCCGACCATCAAGATCATGGCAGTTGGTGCCGTCCCTGTAGGCGTCGCCGTTTCCCTGCTGTTCTATTACCTGACCCGTCAGGCCGCCCGTTCCTATCAGCATCGACGCAAGGCCCATCTGGCAGAGAAGGCCTTCGAAGCCGGGCGCTGGCGTAAGGAACTGGCAGAGCATACGGACCTGGCTTCCAAAGCCACCAGCAACTAGCTTTGCCGGCTTCGTCGGGTTGGCAGAATACGCTGGATACGCGGACGCATGGTCTTATCGTGAACATCAGCCCTCATCAGGCATAGAAAATGCGGACCGACGACCGTCAGCCCGCATTGTTTCTCCATGAAAACCGAAGGGTCCCGAGGCTCACTTTGCCTTGTGCGGGCCTGTTCCGGCGTCAACCATGGTTGCCTTGATGAAGGCTATCGACTCATCAAGCTTCGTGCTTTCCCATTCATTGAGCGAAACCGGCACCTGCTTGATGATGCCTTCCCGACCGATGATGCACGGCATGCTCAGCGCAACGTCACCGTCGTGGCCATATTGGCCGCGCAGGGTGGTGCAGGCCGGATAGATGCTGCGCTCGTCAAGCAAAACCGCCTTGGCCATGGTGATGGCGGCCTGAGCGACACCGGCGTTGGTCCAACCCTTGCCGTTCAGAACCTCGTAGGCTGCAGAGACAATGCTGGTCTTTACCAGTTCCGGGCTGGAGATGTCCTTGCTGGCAGAAAGATAGTCATCCACTTCAGCAAACGGAATGCCACCAATGCTGACGTGGCTGAGCACCGGAAAGGCCGTACTGCCGTGCTCGCCCATCATGTAGCCGGAAACCGATTTGGGGTCGATGGCATAGGTATCTGCGATCAGCTTGCGCAGCCGTGCAGAGTCCAGCATGGTGCCCGTGCCAAACACCCGCCCCTTGGGGTAGCCGAACTCGTTTTCGGCGATATAGACCATGGTGTCGAGCGGGTTGGTGATGAGGATGACGATGGCCTCTTTGGTATATTCGGTAATCCCAGTCATCACCTGCCGGATGACCTCGCAGTTTGACTTGGTCAGCAGGGTACGGTCAGGTTCGGCCTTGGGGTTGTCCGGGTCGGGCAGAACGCTGCCGCCAGCGGCGATGACGATCACGTCTGCATCAGCGCACTGTTCATAGCCGCCAGCTTTGACGTCGACATTGTTCATATAGGTCAGGGCCGTCGCCTGAGCCTGATCCAATGCCTCGCCGTAGGCGACGTTCTGCAAAATATCGATGACGCCGATTTCGGCAAACAATCCCGTCTTCATGGCATCTGCCAGCACGTAGGACCCTACGTGACCGACGCCAACAACAACCAGTTTATTCCTGTTCATGTCTTTCTCTTCATTCTGATCCACTCGTCCGAAGGGGCGGGCAAGGGCAAATGAACATCTCCCATGAGCGTAGCCTTGTGGCCGATCCGCGGATTGGCTTCACGACAATGATCGAACATCCGGTGATCCGGGTCTGAGCGCGGGTACGCTCCAGAAGGGAAGCGAACCGGCAGAAAGACCCGCAGAGGCAGGAAGACACGCCAGCAAGGAAGGCATTCAAGTCAATTTGATCGGGTGGGAGCATAGACCATTCTGCTGCCGGGCTCCAGCCTTTCAGTCACGGGATATGCCGCATGGCCGGATTGCAGGAAGCGGCCAGCGGAAGACCGGCTTGCTCATCGGTTGCAGGCCTTGCCAGACGTAGCAAATCGGCGAGAGGCGCTCCGTTCAGAGCGCGCCAACCTCGCGCAACACGGCGGCGATTTCCGCACGGGCACTTTCGCCCAGAGGCATCTGCGGGGCAACCGGGTTGCCCACCTTGAAGCCCTGCAGATCGAGCGCAGCCTTGATGCAGCCGGCAATGGAGTATTTGGCGAAGATCTCGTTGATCCGCCAGAGTGGTCGCTGCAGGTCCATGGCCTTTTCCCAGTCGCCCTTCTGGGCGGCCTCATAAAGGGCGATGCTCTGCTTTGGCACGATGCAGGCCGGGCCGGCCATCCAGCCGACACCGCCAATCATCATGACGCAGGCAGGAATATGGGCCGAGGCAGAAAAGACCTCCATGCGGCCACGGGTGCGCTCGATGATGGAGAGCAACCGACCGGTGTTGGTGGAGGCGTCCTTGATGTAGCGGATATTCTTGATATGGCTCAGCCGTTCGATGACCGGCAGCGTCAGATCGGAGCGCTGGAACTGCGGGTTGGTGTAGAGCACCACCGGCCTGCCCTCGGCGGCCTTGGCGATTTCGGTGAAATAGCTCTCGACGCCCGCTTCATTCACCGGGAAATAGGCTTCCAGAATGGCAAGAATGCCGTCCGCTCCGGCATTGATCATGTGGCGGGTCTGGGCAACGGCGTCTGCCGTCGAGGTCGAGGCGACCCCGGCGATGACGGGCACCCTGCCCCCTGCCGCCTTGATGACGGTATCAACCACTGCGTTGCGCTGATCCTGCGAGAGATAGGCGAATTCACCGGTGCTGCCGAGCGGGGTCAACCCGTGCACCCCGGCATCAATGAGATGATCCACCAGATCGGTCAAAACACCCTTCATTACCACGCCGTCAGGGGTGACCGGTGAGACGAGATAGGGAAAGACACCGCGAAAAGACATGATCGAATTCCTCTTAAAAGGCATGCCCGGACCAAATGCGCAGATCTGGTCCGCCTCCTCTGTTATTCAATTTCCGATGCAAGCGGGATGGACGGCTGGGCGCCATTCTTGCAGCAGGCCAGACTTGCTGCCTTCACCGCCATTTTGGTCGCAGCGACAGGATCGGCACCATCGGCCAGCATCTTGCAGAAATAGCCGCAGAAGGTGTCGCCTGCACCAGTGGTGTCGACAACCGTTTCCAGTTTTGGCGACGGCACGACCACAGGCTCCCTGCCCGGCTCGACCACCATGGCTCCGTCGGCTCCGAGGGTGACGATCAGCAGACGGTTCTTCTCATCGGCAAAGGCTCTGGCTCTCTCCGCCCTTGGGCTCGAACCCGGCATCAAGGCGTCAAACTCGGTTTCGTTTGAGATGACGACATCCACCTTGCTGGCGAGGGCGATATAGTCGGTCTGGAACGGCGCGGTATTGAGCACGCTTTTCGCCCCGGCTCTTTTGGCAAGATCAATGGCCTTGTCGATGGCCGCAAGTGGAATTTCCTGCTGCAGCAAAAGGATATCGGCTTCGGACAGATCGGCCAGCGTCGCTTCGGCGGTTGCAACAGAAACCTCGCCATTGGCTCCCTTGACGATGGCGATGGTATTTTCGCCGCTATCCTCGACCTGAATGAAGGCAAGGCCGGTGCTTTCGCTGCAAACCCCGGTGCGGGAGAGATCCACCCCGGCGTCCTTCAGAAGCGCCAGCGCCAGATCGGCGTGGCTGTCGCCGCCCGTAAGACCAACCATGCGCACATCCCCTCCGGCGCGCCGCACGGCAAGGGCCTGATTGGCGCCCTTGCCTCCGGCAGACATGGCAAAGCCCTTGGTGGGAATGGTCTCGCCGGGGCGCGGGAAATCCGCAACCCGGATCACCATGTCGAGATTTATGGATCCGAAAACCGTAATCATCTGTGCTGCTCCCTTTTTTCCGCGTCAGCCCTTGTCATTGAGATGGCAGGCGGACATGTGCCCGGACGCGACCTCCTTGAGCGGTGGCCTTGCCTGCTTGCATATGTCCATAGCATGCGGGCAGCGGGGATGGAAATGACATCCGGAGGGCGGCTTCAGTGGTGAGGGAATTTCACCCTTGATGGTGTGGAACGAAGAGTGCCGCCGCTTGAGACTCGGCACCTGCCCCAGCAGCGCCTGGGTGTAGGGATGGTTGGGCCTGGCAAACAGGTCTGCCGTTGTGCCCTGCTCGACAATCCGGCCCAGATACATCACCACGACCCGGTCGGAGATGTGGCGAACCACGCCGATGTCATGGCTGACAAACAGGTAGGCCAGATCATATTCATCGCGCAAGTCCATGAACAGGTTGATGATCTGCGCCTGAATGGAGACATCGAGCGAGGCCACGGCCTCATCGCAGACAACCAGCTCGGGCCGCACGGCAAGGGCACGGGCGATACCGATACGCTGGCGCTGACCACCGGAGAACTGGTGCGGGAAGCGGTTCTGGGTGGTCGGATCGACACCGCACTGCAGCAGCACCTTCTCGATGTGTGCGGTCATCTCCGCTTCCGGGACGACCTTGTGATAGCGAGCCGCTTCCGATACTGCCTTGCCGATACGATAGCGCGGATTGAGAGAATCCAGCGGATCCTGAAAGATCATCTGGATCTTGAGCTGAAACCGTCTTGCCTCTTCCGACGAGACATGAGCGACATCATCTCCATTGTAGAGAATGCGGCCCTCGGTCGGGTTGTCGATACCGGCAACGATCCGGCCAAGAGTGGACTTGCCACAACCGGATTCGCCCACAAGCCCCACCACTTCACGGCGATGGATGGCAAAGGATGCGTCATCAACCGCATGCACGGTGCGGCGATTGATTGGCGCACCAAGTCGGGCGGCCAGTTTGGCGGCGAAGTCGGGCTTGCGCTCGAAGCGCCGGGTGACATGGTCGATTTCCAGCAAGGGAGCCCGCTGATCGTCTGCGGTTGCCAGTTCGGTCTGGGGATTGGAGATCATGAGGTTTGTTCTCCCTGACTGATCGGATGCACACAACGGACATGACGTCCAGTGCCCTGCCCGACCAGTTCAACGTCATTGAGACAATCGAGCTGGACATAGGGGCAGCGAGGATGGAACCGGCATCCCTTCGGCATGCGGTCGATGGGGGGCGTCATTCCCGGAATCTGGAACAGACGGGCACCGGGTGTATTGTCCGACGGAATGGAGCGGATGAGCCCCTGCGTATAAGGATGCAGCGGCCGGTCCAGAACGTCATCCAGCGGCCCCTCTTCAACGACTGAGCCGGCATACATCACATAGACACGCTGGGTCAGCTCGGCAACCACGGTGAGGTCGTGGGTGATCCAGATGAGCGCCGTGCCGCGTTCCTTGCAGAGTTTCTGCATCTCGGCAATGATCTGGGCCTGAATGGTCACATCGAGCGCTGTGGTCGGCTCGTCGGCGATGATCAGGTCCGGGTTGTTGAGCATTGCAATGGCAATGGCCACGCGCTGGCGCATGCCGCCGGAGAACTGGTGCGGATAGGCATAGAGCCTTTCTTCGGGGTCGGGGATGCCGACCATGCCGAGGGCGTCGCGACAGCGGTTGCGGGCAATGGTCTTGTCGATCTTGGGATCGTGGGCGGTGATGGCCTCCATCATCTGCGTGTCGATGCGCAGAACCGGATTGAGGGTCATCATGGGATCCTGAAAGATCATCGCCATGCGGTCACCGCGCAGTGCCCTGAGGCGCTTGGCGGGCACCTTGCGCAGATCCTCGCCATTGAGCAGGATCTCACCTTTCGAGACCCGGCCCGGCCGATCGATGAGGCCCATGATGGACAGGCCTGTCACCGATTTGCCGGAGCCGGATTCGCCCACCAAACCTACGATTTCACCCGGCTTGATCGCCAGATTGACATTGCGGACAGCGGCAATGGCGCCCTTGTCGCCATCAAACACGGTCTCCAGACCGCGCAATTCAAGGGTATAGTCTGATCTGCCAGTCATGCTTGTCATCATGGGTCTAGTCCTTGAACTTCGGATTGAGCACATCGCGCAGACGGTCGCCGACGAGGTTGATGCCAACGATCAGCAAGAGCAGGGCAACGCCGGGGAATACCGAAATCCACCAGTCGCCGGACAGCATGTATTTGTTGCCGTTCGAAATCAGCAGCCCGAGGGACGGCTCGGTCACCGGCAGGCCGATGCCAAGGAAGGATAGCGTCGCTTCCAGACTGACGGCATAGGCGACGCGCATGGTGGCCACAACGATCAGCGGCGGCAGGCAGTTTGGCAGGATGTGGTTGAGGGTCACCATGCGGGAGGGCAGTGCCAGACAGCGGGCTGCATCCACATAGGTTCGGCCGCGTTCCACCAGAGCGGCCCCACGCACGGTTCGAGCGTAGTAAGCCCATTGGGTGACAACCAGCGCGACGATGATCTTGTCAACGCCCTGACCCAGAATGGCCAGCAGGATGAGAGCAACCAGAATGGGCGGGAAGCTCAGCTGGATATCAACCAGACGCATCACCAGCGTGTCGATGCGGCCACCGAAATAGGCGCTGACAAGCCCCATCACAGAACCGATGACCAGCGCGATGCCCGCCGAGGCGATGCCGACGAAGATACTGGTTCTGAGACCATAGAGAATGGCGCTGAAAAGATCGCGTCCCTGATCGTCGGTGCCCAGCCAGTAGGTCATGCCGGAGAAGCTCTCCGATCCCGGGGACAACCGGTTGTCCATGATGTCGAGCACGGCGAGATCATAGGGGTTCTGCGGTGCGATCCAGTGGGCGAACAGGGCCGCAAGCAGCAACAGCACGACGATCAGTGCGCCGACGAGACCCAGCGGATCGGTCATCACGCGCCTGATGGCTCGGCGAACGGGACGCGCTGGCGGCTCTGGCGGAAAGCTGTTGGCAGCAGCAATCTCGGCTGCGAGTTCGGGCGGAATGGTGCCTTTGTTCATTTCGGTGGTCAGGTCGGTCATTCGGATCCCCCGTCGATTTTGACGCGTGGGTCAACAAGCGTGTAAGCCAGATCCACGATCAGGTTGATCACTGTAAACATCAGCACCGTGATCATCAGATAGGCGAGGATAACAGGACGGTCGAGCGTCGTGATGGCATCAATGATCAGCTTGCCCATGCCCGGCCAGGAGAAGATGGTTTCGGTGACCACGGCAAAGGCGATAAGCGCCCCGAGTTCCAGGCCGACCACGGTGATCAGCGGGATCAGGGTGTTTTTCAGCACATGCAGGAAGACGACGCGCCATTCGCTGACGCCCTTGGCGCGGGCAAAGCGAACATATTCGGACTGCAGCGCTTCGGAGACACCTGCGCGGGTCAGGCGGATGACCAGTGAAATCTTGAACAGCGCCAGATTGAGTGCTGGCAGGAAGATGTGGGACAGGCCGTCAAGGGTGAGGAAGCTCACCGGCACACCCAACACATCAACGGTTTCCCCCCTGCCCGAGGCAGGCAGGATGTCGAGCTTGACGGCAAACAGAAGGATCATCATCAGGCCGACCCAGAAGGTGGGCAGCGAGAAGCCGAGGATCGAGAAGGCCATGATGCCGCGGGATTCCGGCCGGGAAGGTCTCAGACCTGCAACCACGCCAAGGGGAATGCCGACGACCAGCCCCATGAACAGGGCACTGAAGGCCAGTTCCAGCGTTGCGGGCATGCGTTCGAAGATAAGCCCCAGCGCCGGACGGTTATAGAGGAAGGAGTTCCCCAGATCGCCGGACAGTGCTCCCTTGAGGAAGTGCCAATACTGGACCCAGACCGGCTGATCGAGCCCCAGTCGCATGATCAGATCAGCTCGTTCCTGCGGCGTTGCAGTGGCAGAGATCATCACATCAACCGGGTTGCCAACCAGATAGACGCCAACGAAGACCAGGATCGACATCACCAGCAAGGTGAGGATGGTCTGTCCTCCACGGCGAAGAAGATAGGCAGTCATTGCGGGTCTTCCTCCCTGTTTGTTGTTATCCGGGTTTGGTCGGAATTGTTGCTGTCACTCGCCCGGGAGAAGGTTTTCAGACGGTCAAGGAATAGCGCACGGACGGCATCGCTTTCCACGCCGTCAGCGATGCAATGGGGCAGCTTGCAACCCGCATTGTCGCGCTCCTTCGCCTTGGGCAACTGGCGACTGGTATGGCCGGCAAGCTCGTGCCCGGTGGAGACGGATATCCGCGCACGTCGCAGAATGAACAGCTCCGGAGCAACCAGCCAGATGACGGTCAACAGATCGTGCACCGGGCCGCCGGGGCCACCGTAAAGCACCGGATTTTCCCGGTCACTGGCACGGAACAGCCGTGCGAAGATCTGGCCGATGAGGCCCGCTTCGCACTCGATGCGATCAAGATCCTGCCCGGTGAGGCGGCATTGCCACGTCACGTCCAGCGGGAACAGCACCAGCGGCAAGCCGCTTTCGGCCACCATGCGGGCTGCGTGTGGATCGCTCAACATGTTCATTTCAGCATAGGGGGCCCGGTTACCCAGTGCTCTGAAGGCACCGCCCATGGCAACAATGGTGGCGATCCCGTCTGCGCAAGCCTCTGACCCGGCAAGCCGGATTGCCAAAGCCACGTCGGTCAGCGGGCCGGTGGCAACAAGGGTCAGCGGTCGCTTCGTTACCGCTGCGTCGGTAATGGCATGGGCCATGGCGACCGCCGCAGTCTGTGCCGGAGCAATGGCGATCAACCGGGCCTCGGGAAGGCTATCTTCCAGATCAGACAGATGATCCCGGAACACCCCTAGCGCCTTGTGAGCACCAAAGATTTGATCGCGCAACAGCGGCCCGCTTGAACCGGCATAACATGGTGTTGCCGCAGCGCCTGCCAGATCGCAGGCAAAGCGGGCATTTGTCCAGGCTGTTTCGACGGACACGTTGCCTGCAACGGCACCAACGCCCAGCAGTTCGACATCCCTGTCTGCCAGCGCAAAAAGAATGGCGGCCATGTCGTCGATGCCGGGGTCGCAAGAGAGAAATATCCGTTTGCTCATCACGTCACCCTGATTGGGATAGCGAGCGAATCCGCTCACTCAAAATCGAAAAGACGCCGTCTGCGTAAACCTTCTGCACAATCTGTGCATTGGGCACCTCACCGGACTGTTCGTACCAGTCGGCCACAGTCTGGCCATAGCACAGTTTGCTGTCGCATTCGACAAACACGCGGGCCAGCTCGCTCTGGAACAGCTGTGGCGCGACCAGATAGACGGTCACCAGCGGATCGTGCATGGGGCCACCGTCCGAGCCGTAGCGTTTGGGATCGTTGCGTGCCCAGCCACTCAGCAGTTCATGGGTAGCGGCCAGCGGAGAGCCGGGCTTGCCACCTTCGAACCACGCAATGCGTTCAGGGGATGTCATCGCCTGATGGGTCGCATCCAGCGGCAGGGCCACATAGTTGAGACCGGCGGAATAGACGATACTGGCAGCGTGCGGGTCTGCCAGCATGTTGAATTCGGATGTCAGGGTGCGGTTGCCGGCAATCCGGTAGGCTCCGCCCATGGAGACAACCCGGTCAATGGCCGACAGCAGATCCGGATAGAGCTTGATCAGCACGGCCAGATTGGTCATCGGCCCAAGGGTGCAGATGGTCAGTGTCGTCTGGTCGGCTTTTGCCGCCCGGAGCAGCTCTGCCATTTTCTCGACGGCATGCAGCGACTGCGGTTTGGTGACAGGCTCGGGCAGCACGAGCTTGCCCAGCCCTCCGGCACCGTGAAACTTGCCAAAGATCGGTTCGCCGATCATCGGGCGGTCACAGCCGGGATGGACCGGCACGTCGGTGCGACCAGCCAGCTCCAGCACCTTGAGCGCATTCTTCGTACAGACTTCCAGCGGAACATTGCCACAAACGGTGGTGATCGCCTTGACGTCCAGTTCAGGAGAACCAAGCGCGAAGAGGATGGCCAGTGTGTCGTCTACACCAGGATCGCAATCGATGATGACAGATTTGGGATTGGTCGGGGAAACCGCTGCGGTCATGGCACAATCTTTCTGTTAAGGCGAAGCGGTGACTGGGAGTCATCGCTTCGCCCTTTGGCTCTTGATAGTGGTCTGCGGGGTCTTGCTTGTGCGCTGCTACTTAGCGGCGTGAACGTTTTCGGCCAACGTGTATCCGTCGGTCCGACCATTATAGCTGAGGCTGTCTTTCAGACCCCAGGTATGGGCCAGGAAGAAGACCGGGATCACACCCATGTCATCCATGGCGATTTTCATCGCTTCCTGAAGCGCCTTGTTGCGGGCATCTGCATCCAGAAGCGAGCGACCGCGCTGGAGCGCTTCGTCAAAGGCTGCAGAGCTGTAACGACCACGGTTACCGGCGCCGGAATTGGGGCTGTAGGTTTCCAGAAGTGGACCAAGCACACCGGAGGCTTCACCGGTTTCGACCGCTGCGCCGCCCATGATGAAGCTGAATTCCAGCTTGGAGGCGCGGGAGAAATAGACACTCTTTGGCAGGGTGACGATCTTGGTGTTGATACCGGCGCGGGTGAACATCTGGCCGATGGCCTGAGCCACAAGGCTGTCATTCGGATAACGGTCGTTGGATGCATGGAAGGTCAGGTCGAAGCCGTTCGGATAGCCAGCTTCGGCAAACAGTTCCTTGGCCTTCTTGGGATCATACGGATCCGGCTTCAGGCTTTCGACATAACCGGCATAGCCATCCGGCACCAGCTGACCGGCAGGAACCCCCTGCTTGTCCATGATGCGATCGATGATTGCCTGACGGTTGATGGCAAGGGAAAGACCGTGGCGAACGCGAACGTCCTTGAGCGGGTTTTCACCATTGGGGCCCTTGGCGAATGGCGACTCGTCACGATCCTGGTCCATGTGCAGATACATGACGCGGTTCGAGCTGTTGGTGACGATGGCCGTACCCTTGTTGGTTTCCAGTGTACCGATGTTCGCCGGAGGAACCTGCTCGATCATGTCGACATCGCCCGAAAGCAGGGATGCAACACGGGCAGAGCTGTCTGCAAAGACCTTGAAGGTGACATTGTCCCATTCAGGAGCCTTGCCCCAGTAGCCATCATTGCGGCTCAGCTCGATGGTGCTGTCCGGAATCCAGCTGACGAATTTATATGGCCCGGTGCCAATGACGCCCTTGCCAGCGTTCAGTTCGGAGCTCGGGGTCGTGCCCTCTTCCGATGGCAGGATGGCGATGCGTGACAGGTTGTTGGGCAGCAACGGCATGGCGGTTTCGGTCTTGAACTCAACCGTCATCGGGTCGATGGCCGTAACCGAGCTGATGCCCTTGACATAAGGCATGAAGGAGCTGGGGCTGTTTTCAGAAGCCAGCTTCACGCGTTCGATGGAGGAGACGACGTCTGCCGAGTCCAGATCAGAACCATCGTGGAACTTAACACCTTCGCGCAGTTTGAACTGCCAGGTGGTATCGTCGACGGCCTTCCATTCGGTTGCCAGCGCAGGCTGCAACTGCTGGCGGTCGTCCTGATTGACCAGTCCATCAAAGATATTGCGGGCCATGGCACTGTTGGTGCCGATCACATAGAATTGCGGGTCCATTGACGTCGGAGAGCCGGCAATACCGATTTTCAGATCGGCTGCAAAGGCTGCGGGGGCGGCAAGACAGGTTGACAGCAGGCCAGCGGCAAGCGTCATCGCGACGGATGATTTCGATATCATAAGATTTCCTCCCAGTTCTGGTCTTGTTTGATGCGCGTCTCAGTTTCCAGGTAGCAACAGCGTAGCGCTGTGAAAGATCAGAACACAATTCAAATTTTCTTGCCGACCTATGCCAAAATGTTATATTCTACTTTCTATGCATCACCTTCAACAACGCCAGATCGAAGCCTTTCGGGCCGTCATGATTGCCGGTTCGATCAGTGCTGCGGCCGCCAACCTCAACATCACCCAGCCTGCTGTCAGCCGACTGATCCGGGATCTGGAGACCGAAATCGGTTTTGCTCTGTTTGATCGGGTGCGGGGCCGCCTCGCCCCGCGAGTACAGGCGTCGCAACTGTTCCACGAAGTGGAGCGGGTTTTCGTCGGCCTCGATCACATCTCCCGCGTTGCACAGGACATCAATGCCGCCACGGAAGGGTTCATCCGGTTGGGAACGGTCAGTTCGCTCAACAAGGTCTGCGCGGCAACAGTGGTTCCCGAGGTTCTGGCCGCCCATCCGCGACTCAGCATCATCTTCGACACCGAAAGCACCGAGCGCGTGCTCGATCTGGTCAGCCTCAGGCACTATGATTTTGGTCTGATCTGCAGTGAGTATGACCCCACAAGCCTCGACAGCGTTCTGCTCGGGCGCGGCAATGCCGTTGCGGTGGTTGCCACCAACCACCCGCTGGCCGATCAGCAAAGCGTCCGTCTCGAGCAATTGGCGGGACAGCGCCTCATCCTGCCGGGCAGAACCTCTCCCCTGCGCCTGTCTCTCGACAAGGAGATCACCGCAGTCAATCTCGCCATCAACAACCCGATCGAAGCATCGCTGGCCAATGGCTGCACGCTGGCAGCATCTGGCCTCGGCGTTGCGATCACCGACCCGCTCGCCGCGCGAACGTCATCGGTCCAGGCCAGAATTCTGACCCTCGAACCGGCAATCGAGGTGTCCTATCATCTGGTACGGTTGGCGAAGGAAAAAACATCGGGACCACTGGCTCTATTCGAGGAAAGCCTGAAGAGGGCCGTCGACGCGCTGCTGGCCCCCTCGGTCTAGACTCACGGGTGTGAGCGACGAGCCCGTCCGCGGCCTTGGCGATCAGGCCTGTTTGCCCGTCGAGGCACGTACGACGAGTTTGAAGCCGGTGTCGATATTGCGACGCTTGACGCTATGGGGCTCTTCGATTTCTGACAGGAGCATATCAATCGCCATCTTGCCGATCTGGAAACGCGGGGTGGCGATGGCCGTGAGGGCCGGATGCATATGCTGCGTCATCTCCATATCGTGAAAACTGCAGATTCCGAGCTGTTCGGGTACGGAAATGAGGCGGCGCTGGGCCTCCATCAAGGCCCCGATGCCGAGGTCATCGTTGTTGCAGAAGACGGCATCCACGTTCTGATCACGAGACAGCAGATCCTCCAGCAGATGCCGTCCTAGACCGACCGAGGAGGACTGGGGCGTTATCACCATCCGGCGTTCATCCCACAGACCGGCTTCCTGACAGGCTTTTCGGAAGCCGTCCAAACGGCGCCGGGATCGGGAATCAAGCCGTGCTCCTACAGCTCCCGGGGTTCGATAGCCGCACTCGATCAAATGGCGCGCAGCGGCGTAGCCAGCGGCTTCATGGTCAAACCCTACAGCCATGTCGATGGGAGGCTCGCCAAAATCCATGATCTGGACGATGGGACAATGGGCAGCGGCCAGCATCTCCCGTGCCTTTTCCGTCTGTTCAAAGCCCGTCACGATCAAGCCGGCAGGTTTCTGCCTGAGGAAAGTGCCGATCAGGGCTTCCTCCTTGAGGGCGCTATAGCGAGTGTCGCCGATCTGGATGAAGAAGCGAGTGTCCTCGCTACCCTGATAGATCCCTTCCAGAACATCCTCGAACACGGTGTTAGTCAGAGACGGCAGCAGCAATCCGATGTTGTAGGTCACCTTGGAGGCAAGGGCAGACGCCGCCGGGTCCGGGCTATACCCCAGCTTCCTGATTGCCTCCTCGACCCTGATGCGCATCTGTGGCGACACAAGCTCCGGCGAACGGATGGTTCGCGAAACCGTGATTGCACTAACATTTGCCGCTTTTGCCACATCAACAAGCGTGGGCTTACGGGATGATGATGATCGACGTTTTGCCATGCCGTATAATAACTTATAAAATTTCTCTGTCTATAGTCATTTAGCTTATTGACGAATGATTGCGCAATCATTTATCACTATAGGCACGGCAGTACCGCCCACCTTTGGAGGAGGGGGAGGATCTGTCCACCCATCATCGATGGGAAAGCCTAGTTATGGATTCACGGGAGGAAATCATACTATGAAGCTTGTCAATATCCGCGCGCTGGCCCTCGGCGCCGTCTCCATCGTGGCATTGGCCTCGGGCGCATTCGCTCAGGACTATGCCTTGCGCTTCCAGTCATCAGACCCGGCAGGCAACCCCAACTTCGGACTGCAACAGGACTGGACCAAAATGGTCGCCGAAAAGACCGGTGGCCGGGTTACCATCGAAATGATGCCGGTTGAAACCATCGTTGCGCACAGTGAAACCCAGGATGCGGTTGCCGGTGGCATCATCGACGGTCATTTCACCGACACATCCTACTTCGCCGGCAAGGAACCAGCTCTTGGCCTGATTGCCAACCCGGTTGGTGCATGGTCCGATCCGCAACAGATGCTTGATTTCGTCTATAACGGCGGCGGCAAGGAGCTCATGAACGAGATCCTCGAGCCATATGGCCTGCACTTCATCGGCCCAACCACTCCGGGTCTGGAAGCTTTCGTTTCCAAGGTGCCGCTGGATGGCGTCGCCGACCTCAAGGGCCTGAAGCTGCGTGCGCCGGAAGGCATGGTACAGAAGGTCTTTGCAGCAGCAGGCGCCGCTCCGGTGAACCTGCCCGGCTCGGAAGTCTTCACTTCGCTCGACAAGGGCGTGATCGATGCTGCCGACTACAACACCTTCTCGACCAACCAGTCGCAGGGGCTGCATGACATCGCCAAGCATCCTGTCTATCCGGGCTTCCACTCCCTGCCGCTGATCGAGGTCAGCATCAACAAGGGAACATGGGATTCCATGCCAGCCGATCTGCAGGAACAGGTCACCGAAGCAACCAAGGAATTCGCCCAGTATCAGATTGGCAAACTGAATGAGCGTGACAAGGAAGCCGTCGCCAACGCTCCGGCGGATCTGGTCATCCATAACTGGTCTGCAGAAGAACGCGCCAAATTCCGCTCCATCGCCAAAAAGCAGTGGGCAGAGGCTGCCAAAGCCTCTCCATACTCTCAGAAGGTCTATGACACCCTGATTGCCTATCTGGAAAGCAAGGGCCTCATGGGAGCCGACTAGAAGCGCCGGGCGGGAAGTCCTTTCCTGCCGAGAGATGCGTTACCCTGACGTCATCTTGATGTGCGCCACCCCGGCGCACAGGACGCTCCGATCGTTATGTCTCGTCTGATGAGACAGGTTCCGGCCCATGCGGCCGGAACCACTCCCCCCACTGGCAACCCACAGGTGTCAAATGTCCGGAGCAGAAAAATCCAACGACCACGCCAGCATTGCTGAGCACAAGAAACCGCCCCAGGCCTGCGCTGAAGCAGGACTGTTCGGCAGGATCATAAACAAGGCAGGAATTGTCTTTTCTGTCGCGATCCTGATCTCGGCGGGCATTCTCTTTCTCGAAGTCTGCATGCGTTACATCTTCAACAGCCCGACGACCTGGGCTCATGAAACAGTGGTGTTTCTCAACGCGTGCGCCTTCATCTTTGGCGGCCTCTATGTCGCCGCCCACAACAAGCACATTCGCGTCGTGCTTCTCTACAGCATGATCCCGGAAGGCCCTCGCCGCTATCTCGACGCAGCCATTTCCTTCGTCTGCATGGTATCGACCGGCTTCTTTGCCTTTGCGTCATGGTCAAGCATTCAGCGGGCCATCTGGACCCCACAGGGTGAATTTCACCTCGAAACCAGCGGCTCAGCCTGGAACCCGCCCTTCCCGGGCACTCTCAAGGTTTTCCTGTTTGTCATCATGATCGCGCTGACCATCCAGTTTCTGATCTACACGATCAAGTTTGCCCAGAAAGCGGGAGCTAAATGATGGACTTCCTAATGAATTTGAAGGCGTTGGGCATCGAGGGTGCCACATTCGCCATGTTCGTCACTCTTGTGGGTCTGTTGTTGACCGGCATGCCGCTGGCCTTCGTCACCCTGCTCGTCGCGCTGATCTTCGCGCTCGGCTGGATGGGTCCGATGGTCCTGCCCCTGATTTCAAGCCGCATTTTCAGCTTCGTCAACTCCTTCGTCTTTGTCTCGGTGCCGATGTTCGTGCTGATGGCCGCCATTCTGGACCGATCGGGCATAGCGAGGGATCTGTTCGATGCCATGAAACTGCTGGCCGGTCGTATCCGTGGTGGCGTTGCCCTGCAGACCCTGCTGGTTGCCGTCATTCTGGCTGCCATGTCGGGTATCGTCGGCGGCGAGGTCATCCTGCTTGGCATGCTGGCCCTGCCGCAGATGCTGCGCCTTGGCTATGACCGCAAGCTGGCAATCGGCGTCTGCTGTGCCGGTGGCGCGCTGGGCACCATGGTGCCGCCATCCATCGTGTTGATCATCTATGGTCTGACGGCCAACGTCTCTATCGGCGACCTTTTCACGGCCTCCTTTGTTCCCGGCTTCATGCTGGCCAGCTTCTATGCGGTGTATGTGCTCTTCCGGGCCTACACCAATCCGGCACTTGCCCCCATCGCCGAACCTGAAGACATGACCCGCGAGGAGAAAGTACGCTTGCTGAAGGCCCTGTTCCTTCCGGTCATGGTCGTCATCTTCGTGCTTGGTTCAATCTATGGCGGCATCGCCTCGGTGACAGAAGCCTCGGCAGTTGGCGTGGTCGGCGTGTTGTTATCCACCGTCATACGCGGCGAGTTCAACAAGGAACTTCTGCTCGGAGCCATCCGGCAGACACTGTCAACGGTCGGCATGATCGTCTGGATTGGCATCGGTGCCTCGGCTCTGGTGGGCGTCTTCAACCTGATGGGCGGTACACGCTTCGTATCGCAGCTGATTCAGGGCGTTTCCAACGAACCGATGGTAATCATCCTGTTCATGATGGGCATCCTGTTCCTGCTCGGCATGTTTCTTGACTGGGTTGGCATCGCCCTGCTGTGTATGCCGATTTTCGTACCGATCGTAAAAAGCCTTGGCTATGATCCGGTCTGGTTCGGTGTGGTCTTTGCCATGAACATGCAGGTCAGCTTCCTGTCTCCGCCATTCGGTCCGGCCGCATTCTATTTGAAATCCGTGACACCACCGGATATCTCTCTGGGTGAAATCTTCAAATCGCTCTTCCCGTTCATCTGCCTCCAGATTCTGGCAGTCGCTACCTTGCTTATCTTCCCCGGCATCACTGGCCGCTAGACAGATGAAGAGCCAATAAGGAAATCGCTATGTCCAGCAACAACAAACGCCGCCCGCTCCGCTCGGAGCTCTGGTTCAACGACCTCTCCAACCCCGAGATGACGGCGATTTATATCGAACGCTACCTCAACTATGGCATGACCCTTGAGGAACTGCAGTCGGGCAAGCCGATTATCGGCATCGCCCAGACCGGCTCGGACCTTTCGCCCTGCAACCGGCATCATCTGGAACTGACCAAGCGGGTGCGCGACGGCATCCGCACCGCAGGCGGCATCCCGATGGAAATCCCGGTGCATCCGATCCAGGAGACCGGCAAGCGCCCCACGGCCATGCTCGACCGCAACCTAGCCTATCTCGGGCTGGTCGAGGCCCTTCACGGTTATCCGATCGACGCCGTAGTGCTGAACATCGGCTGCGACAAGACCACCCCTGCCCTGCTGATGGCAGCGGCAACGGTGAATATTCCCGCCATCGCCCTTTCCGTCGGCCCGATGCTGAACGGCTGGTACAAGGGAGAGCGGTCCGGTTCCGGCTCGATCATCTGGGAAGCCCGCCAGCAATTCGCTGCGGGGGCCATCGACGCCAAACAATTCCTGCAGATGGCGGCCTCCTCGGCTCCTTCCGTCGGCTACTGCAACACCATGGGCACTGCCTCGACCATGAACAGCCTGGCCGAAGCCCTTGGCATGCAATTGCCCGGCTCGGCCTCCATTCCGGCGCCATACCGGGAGCGTTCGCAAATCTCCTATGAAGTGGGCGAACGCATCGTTGACATGGTGTTCGAGGATCTCAAACCGGCTGACATCATGACCCGCGAGGCCTTTGAGAACGCCATCGTGATCAACTCGGCCATCGGCGGTTCTACCAACGCGCCCATCCACCTCAACGCCATCGCCCGCCATCTTGGCGTCGAACTGGCCAACGAGGACTGGGACAGCATCGGTTATGATATTCCGCTGCTGTCCAATGTGCAGCCTGCCGGGGAATATCTCAGCGAGGACTTCTACCGCGCAGGCGGCCTGCCTGCAGTGATCGGCGAGCTGTTGCGTGCAGGTCTCATCCCGCATCCTGACGTCATCACCGTCACTGGCAAGCCCTTCAGGGAGCTTTATCAGGATTGCCAGATCGAGGAACAGGAAGTCATCCGTCCGGTCAGCGAACCACTCACCGCCAAGGCAGGGTTCCTCAATCTGAGCGGCAACCTGTTCGATACCGCCATCATGAAGACCTCGGTGATCGATGACGAATTCCGCAACCGCTATCTGTCCAACCCGGATGATCCGAACGCCTTTGAAGGTCCGGCCTTTGTGTTTGACGGTCCGGAAGACTTCCACAAGCGGATCGACGACCCCGAACTCGGCATTACCGCCCACAGCATCCTGATCATGCGCGGCGCCGGCCCGATCGGCTACCCAGGAGGTGCCGAAGTGGTCAACATGCGCCCACCGTCCTATCTGATCAAACAGGACGTCCACGCCATGCCGTGCATCGGTGACGGCAGACAGTCGGGCACCTCCGGATCCGCCTCGATCCTCAACGTTTCGCCGGAAGCGGCAGCCGGTGGCAACCTTGCCATTATCAAGGACGGTGATCGCCTACGCGTTGATCTCAACACGCGAACGGTCATGCTTCAGGTTTCCGACGAAGAAATCGCCAAGCGTCGCGAAGCGTTGCTTGCCAGTGGCGGCCCGGTCGTGCCGGAGAGCCAGACCCCGTGGCAGGCGCTGTTCCGTCAACATGTTCGCCCCTTCTCCGAGGGCATGATCATGGAAGGTGCAGACAGCTATCGGAACATTGGCAATACCAAGGTTCCTCGCCACAGCCACTAATCCCCGCGAGATGATTGCCGGAGCGCCTCATTTGGCGTTCCGGCAATTGTTTTTTCCCCCGGTCGGGTCCATCCTCTCTTGGCATCCACCCGATCGCGGCATCCTTTTAGATTTGCCGGAGCCCCCGCATGACGCCCAATTCTCAAAAGCCCATCCTCTTCGTCGGCGCCCTGACCGAAGACAGCATTTTCCGAGTGAGCGGCTTTGCCCGCGGGTCGGGCAAGTTTCTGGCCGAGGTTGCCACACGCAATGCTGCCGGCATGGCCTCCAGTGCTGCAACGGCAGCCGCTCGCGTCGGAGGCAGGACCGCCCTCTGGGCAAGCGTTGGCGATGATGCCGCCGGCAAAGAGCTGATCCGGGACCTTCAGGCGGAAGGGGTCGACTGCGGTTTTGTCCGAACAGTGGAAGGGGGCAAGAGTGCACGAGCGATCATCATCGTTGATGAAACCGGCGAGCGCTGGATTGTCGTCGACTATGACCCGGTGACCCAGTCCCCACCATCAGGCCTGCCAACAGGCGATTTCTCCAAATTCCAGGCGGTGATGTGCGATGTGCGCTGGCCCGGCGCAGCAGCGCTGGCGCTTGATGCAGCCCGTGCGGCAGGTGCCATGGCCATTCTTGATGCCGACGTGGCCCCAAGGGACGTGCTGCTGGATCTGGCCGGACGCGCCACACATCTCATCGCGTCCGAACCCGGTGCCTCGATCCTGTGCGATCGGCCGATCACGCCAAAGGAAGCCGTCACCGCGCTCAATGACAAATATGGTGTTGTCGTCTGCGTCACGGCAGGCGGCGACGGCACCTATTGGTGCCCAGCAGAAGGGGGAGCGGTGCGCCATGTCCCCGGTCCCAAGGTCAAGGTGGTCGACACCCTCGCCGCTGGCGATGTCTTCCACGGCACCATTGCGCAAGCCCTATGCGAGGGGCAGCCGATGGAAGACGCCATCCGCTTTGCCAGCGCCGCAGCAGCCCTCAAATGCACCGTGTTCGGTGGCCGTCTGGGCGCGCCCGGACGCGAAGAAACCATCAAGCTGATGAAGGAAACCTATCATGGATGAGCAAACCCTGATTGCCAAACTGAAGACCGGCCCCGTCGTTCCCGTGATCAATCCGCCATCCGTCGAGGCGTGTCTGGCGGCCACCGACGCGCTTGTCGCAGGCGGCGCGATCGCCATCGAGATCACGCTACGTTCGGCCATCGCCCCCAAGGCGCTGGAAGCCTGTCGCAAGGCCCATCCGGATATCGTTATCGGTGCAGGCAGCGTGATGGACGTGGAACGCTATGACCAGGCAGAAGCGCTGGGTGCCGACTTCACCATCGCGCCGGGGCGGTGCCTGCAGGTCGAGGAACGGGCCAGAGGACGGTCGCTGGTGCATGTGCCGGGAATTGTGACCCCGTCCGAGATCATTCAGGCCCGGCTCGACGGGTTCAAGCTTTTGAAATTCTATCCGTCCGAAGCGGCTGGTGGAGCAAAGACCCTCAAGGATTTCGGGCACATTTTTCCGGACATCACACTGATGCCGTCTGGCGGCATCACTTTTGACACCCTGCCCGGTTATGCGGCCATTCCCATTGTCCTGTCGGTTGGAGGCTCGTGGATGTATGCCAAGGGCGGTGCCTATCGCACGCCAGAGGACATGGCCGAACAGATGAGCCTGTCGCTCAAGGCCATGTTGCCCGGCTAGGTCGGAGGCCTCTGACGACGTGCATTTTTGATGGCTGGAAGCCTTGCTTCCGGCCATTTTCTTTCCCCGCCAAATGAGCGCGATAGGGTTGAATGTGCTTGAAACCGGCAGGTTGCGTTTCTATCATGAGGTTCAAGAAGCTGGCCTGCAATTCGATTGCTGTGCCGCATTTTCTTTTGAGGGGCAAACACTTGAACAAATTGACTGAACTGAACGACACCGAACTGCTGGCCGCCATTTCCGCGCATGAGGACAGCCTTCGATTTGACGAATTTTCTATTGCCATCGCGCACAAGCTGGGGAACCGGCTGGTGCAGCTGGCAGCAGAGCGCTCGTTGCCCATTGCTGTCGACATCACCTGCGCCGGACATTGCCTGTTCCACATGGCAACAGAGGGCGCAACGCCCGACAATGCCGAATGGATCGCCCGCAAGAACCGGGTCGTCAACCGCTTCCACCACAGCTCCCTCTACATGGGGGTATCATGCAGGATATCTGGCCGCAGTCTTGAGGAACGTTATATTCTGCCACCGCATCAGTATGCAGCGCACGGCGGCGCCTTTCCGCTCCGACTGAAGAGCGGGGTCGTGATTGGTACCATAACCGTGTCGGGCCTGCCGCAGCTCGATGACCACGCGCTGGTGGTCGAGGTTCTCAGAGAGCATCTCGACCAATAGAGCAAAAGCGGCTTTCCATTGAAAGGTTCAGGATCCGGCAAGGGTTGCGGGTGAAAAGCTCGATAGCATGCCGGTGAAGGGTTTGGTGACGGGAGCGGCATAGGCCCCCTGCTTTGAGGTGGAAAGCCCGAGCGCGACAAGCCCTTCCGCCTGCTTGACGGCAGCGGCAACCCCATCGATGACCGGCAACCCGAATTCGGCCCTGAGGCTGGATGCCAGTTCGGCCATGCCGGCACAACCAAGGATGATCGCTTCCGTGCGATCTTCGAGCAACGAGGTGGCGATTTCGCTGCGCAGCCTGTCCCGTGCATTTGAGTTCGGATCTTCCAGCGACAGGACGGAAATGTCCGCCGCCCGCACGTTGCAGCGCTCGGCATGACCATAGCGCCGCACCAGCTCGGTGATGGGAATGCGAGATCGCTCCATGGTGGTGATCACCGTGTAGCGTTGGGCGATGAAGGCAGCCGAAGCAAGGGCCGCCTGACAGATGCCGAGCACCGGGATGTTCGCCAGCGCCCGCGCAGCATCAAGGCCCGTGTCGTCGAAGCAGGCGATGATAGCGGCCTCTGCCCCCTGTTTCTCAGCCCTGGCCAGCTCCATCAGCAGCCCGGGCACCGCCAGTGCCTCGTCATAATAGCCTTCGATAGAGACCGGCCCGGTGGAGGCCGTGGCAGCGACTATTTCCGTTGCCGGTGCTGCAACGCCTCTGGCGGCATCGGCAATGGTGGCCGTCATGGAACTGGTCGTGTTGGGGTTGATCACGCAAATCTTCATCGATCCGGGTCCTACTTGCGCCTGCGACGGCGGTTCATGGAGAGAATGAAGCCGATCGACGTGCCGATGATCAGCAGCGAGAACAGCGTGGTGACTGTACCCAGCGCGTACAGCACCGGTGTGGTCACGTTGGTGGTCATGCCGAAAATCTCGAGCGGCAGGGTGTTGTAGGTGCCGGAGGTCATCAGCGTGCGGGCAAACTCGTCATAGGACAGGGTGAAGCCGAACAGCCCGACACCGATCAGACTTGGCGCGATCATTGGCAGCAGCACGTGCACAAAGCTCTGCCAGGCACTGGCGCCCAGATCCCGCGCCGCCTCTTCATAAGAGGGCGAGAAGCGGTTGAAGACCGCAAACATGATCAGTACGCCGAACGGAAGGGTCCAGGTCAGATGAGCGCCAAAGGCCGAGCTGTACCAGGCGGGCTGGAAGCCGAGCTGCTGGAACAGCACACCGATGCCGAGGGAAATGATGATCGAGGGCACCACAAGGCTGGCAATGGCAAGGTAGAACAGCGCCGTTGCGCCACGGAACTTGCGGCGGAAGGCAAGCCCAGCCAGAAGCGAAACGACAACGGTGACAACCATCACCATCAGCCCCAGCGTGAAGGAGCGGAAGAATGATCCTCCGAAGTCACCCACGGCCTGGGTTTCGAACAGGTTGGCAAACCAGTGCAGCGACACCCCGTTGAGCGGGAAGGTCAGGCCACCGTTCGGCCCCTGAAAGGACAGGATGAAGACCGCCGATAGGGGCCCGTAAAGGAACAGCACGAACAGGCAGAAGAAGGCTGCCAGAATGTAGAACTCGCGACCGCTTTTTTCGCTTACCATCTCAGAGCTCCTTGCGAATGTCGACAATGCGCAGGATGCCTGCGACCATGATCAGGACCAGCGTCAACAGAATGACGGCATTGGCAGCCGCGGCGGGATATTGCAGCAGCGACATTTCGTTCTTCATCATCAGCGCCACCGAGGCGCTCTGGCCGCCAGACATCACCTGCACGGTGATGAAATCTGCCATGACGAGGGTCACGACAAAAATCGTGCCTATGGCCATGCCGGGCTTGGCCAGTGGAATGATGACATTGGTCAGGATCTGCCAGCCCGAAGCGCCAGCATCCCGCGCCGCTTCCACCAGCGAGCGGTCGATGCGCATCAGCGTGTTGAAGATCGGGGTCACCATGAACAGGCTATAGAGATGGACCATGGCCAGAACCACCGCAAAATCGGAATAGAGCAGCCACTCGATCGGCGCAGGCACGATGCCCATGTTGACCAGCGCCGTGTTGACCAGCCCGTTGCGCCCGAGCACCGGGATCCATGAAATCATCCGGATGATGTTGGATGTAAGGAAAGGCACCGTGCAAACAAGAAACATCAGGGTCTGCATGGTGGCCGTCCTGATATGGAACGCCAGGAAATAGGCCACCCAGAAGCCAATCACCAGCGTGATCGCCCAGACGATGACGGCATATTTCAGGGTGTTGAGATAGGTCTTCCAGGTCACCCAGGAACCAAGCGTTTCGCCATAGTTGAAGGTGACAAAATCGGGATACATGCTGGCAAAGTCATAATCCCAGAAGCTGACCACCACGATCATCATGATCGGCAGCAGCAGAAAGGCTCCCAGAATGATCGCCAGCGGCAGCGCCTGCAAATAGGCAGACAAGGAAGCGATCGAAAAGGATCGGGCGGAGAAAAGGGCTTTGGGTGCGTTGGCTTTTGCGTCACTCATCTGTGCCGGCTTCCTGTGCTGCGTCTCGTTCTGTCACCAACCTCCCCCCGGTGCGGGACCGGGAAGAGGCCTATTGGGCCGTTGAGGGATTTTCGGCCATCAATCCCGCTTATCAGGAAGCGATGAATTCGTTCCAGCGGCGTACCATGTAGCGGTCTTCGTCCATCACGGAGTTCCAGCAGGCAACATGACCCATGCGCTCGAGGAACGAACCGCCATCACGGATTGCACCGGCTTTCTCCATGACCTTGCCTTCCGGCGAGAGAATGTCGCCCTGAGCGGCCTTGCCCTCGATCCAGTAGCCCCACTCGTCTTCGGACATGTACTGCTTGGCAGTGTCCATGCAGGCGGAGTAGTAGCCCTGACGGTTGAGGTAGCCGCCAACCCAGCCGGAGGTGTACCAGTTGATATATTCGTAGGCGGCATCAAGTTGCGCACCGCTGAGGTGAGCAGCAAGACCGAGACCGCCACCCCAGGAACGATAGCCTTCCTTCAGTGGCTGATATTTGCAGGCGATACCCTTGGAGCGCACGGCAGCCACGGCCGGAGACCACATCGACTGGATGACCACTTCGCCGGATGCCATCAGGTTGACCGATTCATCGAAGCTCTTCCAGAAGGCACGGAACTGGCCGTCCTGCTTGACCTTGATCATGAAGTCGATGGTCTTGTCGATCTCTGCCTTGGTCATGTTGCCCTTATCGGCATATTTGATCTCGCCAGCGGCTTCCATGATCATCGCAGCATCCATGATGCCGATGGACGGGATGTTGAGGATGGAGGTCTTGCCCTTGAAGGCGGGGTCGAGAATGTCGGCCCAGGTGGTGATGTCACGGCCGACGAGGTCCGGGCGAATGCCCAGCGTGTCGGCGTTGTAGATGGTCGGGACCATGGTGAACCATTCGGTCTCGCTCTTGGCAAAGGTCTTGGAATCCTTGCCTTCGACATAGCCGACGGTATGCGGAGCGGTGCCCTGAGCAATGACGCTGTCGGGGGTCAGCTTGCCGGTCTTGAACAGCGGCACGATCTTGTCATAGTAGGTCAGCTTCTTGGTATCCATCGGCTGGATGACGCCAGCCGGGAAGACCTTCTTCAGGATCCAGTATTCGATGTCGGCAATATCGTAGGAATTGGGCTGGGTCACGGCGCGCTGGGCGGCGGAGTCGGAATCCAGTGCCGTCATTTCCAGCGTGATGCCGAGATCTTCCTTACATTTCTGAGCGATGGCGTTGATGTTGGAAACGCCGGTGCCGATCTGGCGAAGCGTGATCGGGTTCTGCGCCCAGATGGTCGGGAAGCCGGTGATGGCGCCCGAACCGAGGGCTGCACCAGCGGCAGCTGCGCCGGTTTTCAGAAGGCTGCGGCGGCTGATGCCGGATGGTTTGGTGGTCTTCTCAGACATGGTGTAACTCCCGTTTAGATCCCTGTGAGGTGCTTGTTTATGATGCATTGACTTCGCCGAGGACGACTGTGTCAGTTTCCGCCCACGAAAGATGAACCGCATCACCGGTCCTGACCGGCTTTGCGAAATAGTCTGCGTCCCTGAGGACGATGGTGAAGGTCTCGATTCCGGCGCCCTGCACCGAAAGCTTGACCGTTGCGCCAAGGTCTTCGACATTGGTCACAAAGCCGGAAAAACCGAAGCCGGGGGTTGCTTCGTCAGCCAGCCGCACATGATCGGTGCGGATGGCGATGGAGGCGGTTTCCACCGCAGCAGCCTTGTCTCCAATCCCGACGAAATGGCTGCCGCCCGCCGTTTCCAGCGTGATGCGGTTGCCTTCGCGGGCGGAGATACGACCGGAGATCACATTGTGATTGCCCATGAAGCGGGCGACGAATGGCGTCGCCGGCTTCTCGAAAATCTGACGTGGCGAGGCGGCCTGTTCGATCCGGCCATCATTCATCACCACGATCAGATCGGCCAGAGCCATGGCTTCTTCCTGAGAGTGGGTGACATGGACAAAGGTCATGCCAAGGGACGCCTGCAGACTCTTGAGCTCGGCACGCATCTGGATCTTGAGGAACGGGTCGAGCGCCGAGAGCGGCTCGTCCAGCAACAGCGCCTGAGGCTTGGTGATCAGTGCGCGTGCCAAAGCCACGCGTTGCTGCTGGCCACCGGATAGTTGCTCCGGCCGACGATCCGCATAGGCTTCAAGCTGCATGCGCGAGAGCATTTCCAATGCCTCGGTGCGGCGCTTGGCCTTGTCCACGCCCTTCATCTTGAGGCTGAAGGCAACATTGTCGACCAGATCGAGATGAGGGAACAGGGCATAGGACTGGAACATCATGGCCGTTCCGCGCTTGGCCGGGGGCAGGTCATTGACCACCTTGTTGGCAAACACGATGTCACCATCACTGATGGCCTCGTGCCCGGCAATCATGCGCAGGGTGGTCGACTTGCCACAGCCGGAAGGACCGAGCAGGCAGGAATAGGTTCCGGCGGCAATCTTGAGGCTGATCCGGTCAACCGCAACGGTGGTGCCGTACTGTTTGGTCACAGACGCAAGTTCGATTTCAGCTGCGTTGCTCATGGCCACTCCCTTTTATGAACTCCCATAAGAGGTAGCAATTGCCGTGCCAAAATCAGGAAAAAAGTTAACGGAATGAAATCATTCCACTTTTCGATCCTATGAGGAATTTGGCCAAAATCGTAATTTTGCGTATGCTTAAATTTCGCGCAAGTGAATGCACAAAAATAATGCGATTGAATTCAATATGAACTATCATTGTATACAATCATATTGCCAATTTGCATCCTATCAAAAATAGCACTATAACAATCATAAAGCACTCTATTGCATGGCGTGCGGATTGGCGGCATAAACGAGAAAATGCAGAATAGAATGTGGCTATGAAAAACCTCAAGACTTCTAACCAGCATGCGGATCAGGAGGACCGGGCCAAGGTCATTCGCGATTCCCTGCGCGACGCGATCGTTGATCGCAGGCTATCCCCGGGTGCCAAGCTGTCCGAGGCGGAAGTCGGCGCGCTTTATGATGTCAGCCGAACCGTGGCCCGCTCTGCCTTGCAGATGCTGACCTTCGAAGGGTTGGTGACGAGTGAGCGCAACAAGGGGGCTTTTGTATCCAATCCCTCGCCGGAGGAAGCCCGTCAGATCTTCACCTCCCGCCGCCTCATCGAAACCGGCATCATCCAGACGGCAGCCGAGCGGATGACGGCAGAGGATTTCGTCGCGTTCCGGGAGCAGCTCGAAAAGGAATCCCTGCTGAAGGCAAACCGCGGCGCGCAGGCGCGTCGTGAGGAGATCAAGGCGTCCGGTGACTTTCACCTGATGCTGGCCGATGTGGCTGGCAACAAGATCCTGAAAAAATTCATGGACGAGCTGGTTGCACGATCCTCTCTGGTGATCGCCCTTTATGGCCGCACCGGCACCTCCAGCTGTGGCAATGACGATCATTCCGACATTCTGGATGCATTGGAAGCCGGGGACATCCTGCGCGCCACCGAGCTTACCCTGCACCATATAGATCACATCGAAGCCGACCTCGATTTGCGCTCCACAGACTCTCTTTCCCTCAAAGAGGCCTTGCTGCGCTAACCCGCTTGCGCCCTCTGCTAGGAGGACGCGCCGTCGGGCCGGATGCGGTCGAAGAAGTCCGAGATCAGATCTGATCCTTCAAGTGGTCGCGATGCTGCAGTGAGGGCGACCGCCAGGCCTATGGCTGACGACACCGGATTGTGCAGATCGGCCCCTTCGCCAGCGTTGAGATTCATCACCAGCGTCGGCGACAGGAACAGGCCGATACGCACCACGTCTTCCCAGTCATCGGGCAACATGCCCTTGCTCTTGAGATGCCGTAGCCATGGCTTCCAGAAATGCTCGGCCTTGGCCTTCAGCAGTGCCTTTCTAAGACTTGATGGCTGCCAGTCCATGTCGATAACCAGCTTGCCATCTTCATGCCGGGCGGAGGCCGTATAGCGCTCCGAGACGATGGAGGCACTGTAGAGCCAGAGCGGATGGGCAAAGATGTTGTGAAAGGTCGGCTTGACCTCGGCCAGCAGCGAGGGCACGTCGCTGCCCGCAAAGGCCGGATCGAAGAAACAGAGGCGGTCCTTGTCGCGGCCTCGTTCATACCAGACATTGGCATTGTGCGCGTCGCCATGAGCCACGACGCCGCCGGCATCGGCCAACGCTTCGGGCTGATAGCGCTGATGGGCCAGCGCGAACATGTCCTCAAGGGTGCGCTGATAGGCAAGCCCATTGATAACCGGCCGGGCATGGGCAATCTCGTCCCACGTCAGGGTCAGCCCACCGGGCAGCAGAAAGCGTTTTCCGACATAGAAGCGCTTGTAGCGCCCACCAGGGAAGGCACCAGTTTCAGGATCGATCAGCCGTTCATGAAACAGACGATGGATGGGCTCTGCCCGCGATTGGGCCGGCGTTATCGGGTGCAGGCTGTTGGTGGCCACTGCGAGCAGATGGTCGTTGAGATCCGCTTCGGCTTCAACCGCCCGCGCAACTGCGACCGGGTCATCGGCAAAATCCAGCTCATAGAGCAGGTCCGAGAAGCGTGGATCCGAGCGGCGGGCATAGACCAGAACCTGCTCGCCGGGCAGGGTCGACATATGCACAGGCTGATCCACCGGCAACCCGGCATGAGCCAGAATGTCGGCGCGATAATATTCGCCACGCATCGCCTCTTCCCCCTCTTCCTGATGGAACTTGAAGAAATAGTCCTTCCCCTCGGAGGAAAAGAAGCCATTGAGGGAATTGAGGGAATATTTGTCGAGATTGATCCTGAGCATCTCGATGGGCAGGGAAAACAGCTCATGGAGCAGGCTCGAGAGTTGGCCCTCTGCCGCCTTGATGTCCTCAAGCGCCAGAGCACGGATCATGGCTGTGCGGGAAGCGGAAGGAGAAACAGTCATGTCGGGGTCATTGCTCCTGACAGCGGATAAGGGTCTTGAGACCAGAGACTTCACCAGCCAGATTGCGCTCATAGGCGGCGGGCACGTCATCAAGCGACACGATGGCTGCGATGGCCTGATCGAGCACCGGGGTCAGGGCGGGCAGCATGGCGGCGATGCTGCCAAGCTCACTGTCGCCAAAACAATGGACGCCGACCATCGCGATTTCCTTCTCCACCAGCGTCACCGGATTGACCGACAGATCACCATGGCCGATGCCAACCATCGCCAGCGCACCGCCGGGGGCGAGTTTGCCAACGAGGCTGGCGATCACCTGGGGTGCGCCGGTGGCATCGACACCATAACGCGGCGGCTCACTGCCCCAGTCTCCATCCAGAGCCTGAATGCGGGCTCCTGTCATGGCAGCCACGCCTTCGGCTCGGGCACGGTTGCGGTCCACCACAATCAACGGATGGCCCTTCTGGGCGGCCAGCAAAGCCACAAGGCCACCGATCGGGCCACAGCCGGTAACCACGATCTCGGCCCCGTCCGGAGCCCTCAGCTTGTTGAGCACATGCAGTGCCACGGCCAGCGGCTCGGCCAACGCCAGATGCTCGTCCGGCACACCATCGGGTGCCTTGAGCGCGTTGCGGGCCGGGATGGTGACGGCTTCAGCAAAGCCGCCATCAATCACCTCGCCGAGAAAGCCGAGGTTTTCGCAGACCTGTCCAAGGCCATCGCGGCAATTGCGACAGGTGCCGCAGATGTGGCGGCTGTCGACAATCACCCGGTCACCAATGGCAACATGGCTGACGCCTGCGCCAATGGCTGTGATGGTGCCAGCAAATTCATGCCCGGCCACCGACGGGGCGCGGGTGATCCACTCCCCGGTGCGGAAATTGTGCAGGTCAGAGCCACAGATGCCTGCAAAGCTGACCTTGAGGGTCACTTCGCCAGCATTCGGCGAAGCGGGAAGCGCGATATCCTCTACCCGCAAATCCTTGACACCATAGAGTCGTACCGACTTCATCGCTTCGCCCTTTTCTCTAGTCTTCCAGATATTGTTTGCGCAGCTCGCTCACCGCATTGGCATGCGACGAGAAGCCCTCGTAGTCGGCCAGAATCTTGGCGTTTCTGGCAAGGTCGGGATAGCCCTTCGGCGTGACATAGCCGATCGAACTGCGGCGCATGAAGTCCTGTACCGACAGCGGCCCCCACGTCTTGGCCCCGGCCGAGGTCGGCAGTACAGCGTTCGGCCCAAGGGCAAAGTTGGCAATAGAAACCGGCGTATGGGTGCCAAGAAGGATTTCTGCGGCATTGGTGATGGAGCCAAGATATTCGAAGGCCTTGGTGGAGAGGATCTCCAGATGCTCGGGCGCATATTCGTTGACGAAGGCGCAGGCGTCATCCATGTCGCGGGCGACCACGATGCCGCCGGACTTGCCGGTGAGCACGGTGCGGGAGAATTCGACGCGCTGTTCGGTCATGTTGGCCCAGTGCCCCGGAAGAGCTTCAAGCGCCTCTTTGGCCACACGCTCGGAAGAGGTCACCAGCCAGGCGGAACTGTCTGGCCCATGCTCGGCCTCGATCAGCAGATCCATGGCAGCCAAGCCACCGCTGACGGTGTCATCGGCAAGGATCATCACTTCGGATGGCCCGGCTGGCAGGCCCGGATCGATCACGCCGGAAAGCAGGCGTTTGGCGGCAACCACCCACGGACTGCCGGGACCGACGATCTTCTGGGCCGGTTTGACGGTTTCAGTGCCGAAGGCCGCTGCGGCGACAGCCTGAGCGCCACCGACCTTGTAGACGGTGCTGACTCCAGCAAGACGGGCGGCAACCAGCGTTGCGGCATCGACCTTGCCATCCGGTCCCGGAGGGGTGAAGATGGCCAGGTTCGGCACCTTGGCAACGACCGCAGGGCCGGTGGTCATCATGGTGACAGAGGGGAAAGAGCCCTTGCCGCGCGGCACATAGAGGGCGACAGAATCGATCGGCGTGAAGCGGTCACCGGCAAAGGCGCCGGGGATCACTTCCTTCAGCCACATCGGCTCGGGAGCCTGTTCTTCATGGAAGGTGCGGATGTTGGCAATGCCGAAGCGGATCGCCTCGATCACCTCTTCCTCAACCAGCGTGAAAGCTTCCTCGAACTCTTCCTCGGAGGCCTTGAGATTGTCGAGCGTCAGGCCCTTGGCCTTGTCGAGCTCGGTACCAAAGCGCACCAGAGCGGCATCGCCCTCGGTCTTCACGGCCTCGATGATCGGGCCAACCTTCTCGATGAAGAAGGACAGGTCCGTTTCAGAGCGCTTTACCAGATCAGCGCGCTGTTCTGGCGACAGATCGGCCAGAACCTTGTAGGTCACGTCAGTCATTCGACTTTCCTTTCATGGGCAGTGAAGCGCCTCACCGCCCCTCTGATCATTTTGATTTGAGAAAGATTTCCAGCCCCACCAACCGGTCAAGCAGCCAGACCGCGATGAGCGCGATCAGCACGAAGACCACCGAAATGGCAGCCAGATCCGGCGTGATGATGGAACGGATGTTGTTGTATATCTGCACCGGTAGCGTCACTGTGCGCGCGTCGGTCAGCAGCAGGGACACCAGAAACTCGGTCATCGCCAGCACAAACATCAACAGTCCGCCGGTGATAACGCCGGGCATGACGGCTGGCAGGGTCACGTACCAGAAGGTCTCCATGCGCCCTGCCCCGCAGTTTTCCGCAGCCAGTTCCAGATCGCGGTCAAGCGCCGCCGCCGACGAGGACACCGACCAGATGACGAAAGGCAGGTTGATGACGGCGCAGGCAACCCCGACCGGCCAGACATTGCCCAGAATGCCCCATTCACCAAATACCAGCATCATGCCGATGCCCGACCCGATCAGCGGTACGGTGAAGGGCAGCAGCAGATAGATATTGATGAGATTAACGAACTTCAGCCTGTAACGCGTCAGTGCAATCCCGGCGACCGTGCCGATGGGCAGAGAGACAATGACACAGACTGTGGAGACAATGAGCGAGCGCCAGAGCGCCAGTCGCAGCTCGCGCGCCATGGCGATCTTCTCATACCATTTGAGCGAGAAGCCATCGGGCGGAAAGGCGATGATGTTGCCCGAGGTGACCGAGGCACCAAGCACGATGATGGTCGGCATCGACAGGGTGATGATGCTGATGCCAACGAGCGTCCAGAAAATGAGCTTCTGCGATGAACTGGTCATTTCTTAGCCCCCATGCCAAGGGTGCCAGCCCCGAAGATCATGAAGACCAGCCCCACAATCAGCGAGCCAATAGCCACCAGAACCAGTGCCAGTGCCGAACCCAGCCCCTGATTGGCCGTTCGGAAGAACTGGTCATAGATGGCATTGGCGATGAAATCCTGAGAGCCGCCCCCCAGCATGGCTGGCATGGCAAAGTCGGTGAGCGACAGGGTGGCGACCACCAGCCCTGCGCCGATGAGGCCCGGCTTGGCCATGGGCAACACCACATACCACAGGGACTGCAGCCAGTTGGCCCCGAGCGAACCTGCGGCGGTTTCGATTTCCTGCGGAATGGCCGTCAGGGCCGGTGCCAGCAGCAGCACCGCAAAGGGCAGCATATATTGCACGAGGCCGAAGATGACGGCCGGATAATTGAACAGCAGGCGGATCGGTTCCACCCCCACCAGCCCCAGCACCTCGTTGACGGCACCGGAATTGCCAAGAATGATCAGCCAGCCATAGGCGCGCACCACCTGGCCGATGAAGAAAGGCAGAAACAGGATGACCAGCAGCCCCTTGCGCACAAGGGCGCTCGACGTCCGCACCAGAATATAGGCATAGGGAAAGGCGAGCAGCAGCGTGAAGACGACGGTCAGCGCGGCACCCAGCAGGGAACGCCAGAGGATGCGCAGATAGGTGGCGCTTTCAACAATCGTCAGATAGTTCTCGCCGGTATAGTTTTCCGAGGGCAGATAGGTTGAGGTGTCGAGCGTATGCAATGAGCTTTCGGCGATCTGGACAAGGCCGAGCACCAGAATGCCAACCAGCAGCAAGGCCGGTGCCAGCAGCAGCCAGCCGGTATGACGGCTCAGCGACCGGGGCCAGATGAGGCTGGCACCTTCCTCAAGACTGTCCATGACCCGCCAGCGCAGGGGATAGCGGAACCGGGTACGGTCGACCGTGGGATTGTTCATCGGCGCGCTTCTTCCTTCGACTTTCCAGCCTGCCCAGGGCCCGGGCTTGTCGTCCGGGCCAGATGTTTGCAGGCGATTGCCGAGGCTGCACCGAAGCGCAGCCTCAGGACTGTTAGCCCTGCATGATTTCCTTGAACTTGGCGAACCATTCGCTTTCGTTCTCGACCTGAACCTTGTTGGAGATGCGGATCAAATGCTCGAAATCTTCCGGCTTGACCGGATAGGACGGATCCCCAACGAGGTCGGCAGGAGGCGTCAGACCCGGCACGACGCCCGGCAGGCCAAGGCCGTTGCACCAGATCTGCTGGGCATCCTTGGTGATGGCGAAGTTGACATACTGCTTGGCCCAATACAGCTCGTTTTCCGGCAGCCCCTTGGGAACCCAGAGACCGTCGGTATCGAACTTGCAGCCTTCTTCCGGCACGGTCCAGGCAATGTTCACGCCGTTTTTCTTGGCAGCGAGCGCATTGGTGGAGATGGTGCAGGCCAGATCAATCTCGTTGTTCTGGAACCAGTTGGTGAAGTCCGGGTCTTCGCCGAGCAGAGGCTCCTGCGCCTTGACCTCCTGAATGAATTTCCAGCAGGCATCCATGTTGCCCGGAATGTCTTCCAGCTTGCCGCCACCGGCGACCTGTGCCGGGAAATGGAAGCCGATGCCGTCGTTATAGAGGGCGATGCGACCCTTGAACTTGGGATCGAGCAGCGCCTTCCACGATGTGGGAGCCCCATCAGGGAAAGCTTCCGGACGGTAGGCCAGCACATAGACATAGCCATAGGTGTTGACGATCGGATAGCCATCGAGACCAACCGGCTTGGCCAGATCCAGCGTGTTCTTGAGGTTGGAGAGATCGGACAGATCCTCGGTGACACCGCGCAGCGCAGACTTCGTTGCGTTGGTGGTGGTGTCCCAGTTCACATGGATCGGCGGCACACGCTTCTGGGCAACGGCAGCCCAGAGTTTTGGCTGGATCTCATTGTCTTCGGTCAGGTCGTGACGCACTGCAATGCCGGTCATCTTGGTGAACGGATCGGAGACACCGGCCTTCAGAGCGTCCACCCATTCGCCACCCCAGGCGCGAACGATGATCTCGGCCGGCTTGTCCGGCTCGGCGGCCAACAGCCGTGTTCCCGGCAACGTGCTCAGAAGAGCCGCGCCACCCCCTGCGACACCGGCGCGCAACACCGAGCGCCGTGAAAGTCCATTCTTGAAATTCGCCATGTTCCCTTCTCCTATGGAAATGATAAATGGGTGCCCCTGTTTCTTGCTATTGTCGGGCGTCGTGATTGAAAATCTTCAGATCCTTGGCGTGCCAGCCGATCCTGACCGGCGAACCGATTTCGAAAATGTCAAAGCCATGGGGATCGTGATGGTAGATCTGGAACTTGATATCGGGCGCGCGTTCACAGCCGACAACATAGATCAGCCGCTCGCCCTCGAAGATCACGTCCTCTACTTTCCCGTCCATCTCGATCTCGCAGCCGGCCAATGCTTCGGGCCCGGTACCGATGCGCAACTGTTCTGCACGCACGGCACCACGGGCCGGAGCACCGACGGTTGCCTCCGGTGTGGCCGAACCCGGCAACAGCAAATCACCGGCCTTCAGGCCATCAGCGGTCATAATCCCGTCGATGAAGGTGGAGACGCCAATGAAGCTGGCGACAAAGAGGTTGTTGGGAGCACGGTAAAGACCAACCGGCCTGTCGTGCTGCTGGATCAGGCCCTGATCCATGACGATGATGTCGTCCGAGACCACCAGGGCCTCGCGCTGGTCATGGGTGACGTTGATGGTGGTCACCCCCAGCTCCTTCTGGATCCGGCGGAATTCAAGCTGCATTTCCTCGCGCAATTTGCGATCAAGGGCAGCCAGAGGCTCGTCAAGCAGCAGCAGCTCCGGCTCGAACACCAGGGCGCGGGCAATGGCGACACGCTGTTGCTGACCACCGGACAACTCGTGTGGACGCCGTTCGGCATAGCCATCGAGCTTCACCAGACTGAGGAACTTTTCGACCTTGCCCGGAATCTCGGCCGGGTTGGTTCGGCGCATCTTGAGCGGGAAGGCAACATTCTCGGCTGCTGTCATGTGGGGAAACAGGGCAAGTTTCTGGAACACCATGCCGATGGAACGACGGTTGGGCGGATCGGCATCAACCGGCTTTCCGGCAATGGTAATGGTGCCGTGCGTCGGCTTCTGGAACCCGGCAATCATGCGCAACAGTGTCGTCTTGCCGGAACCGGAAGGGCCGAGGATGGTCAGGAATGAACCGGTCTCGACATCGAATGACGCATCCTTCACCGCCGGACTGCCCGACCCGAAATCCATGGTCACACCACGGACGCTGACCGCTACGGAGCGTTCAGACCGGGAAGCGCTATCCAGCTGCAAATCACTCATAAACATACCTTTTTCCTGATTGCAATTCCTGATTGCCACCCATTATGTGGCGACCTATGCCCAATATGTATATATGTTTTTCAAGCCTTTCGAAATTGCCGCACGGCTTCGGAATGCTCAAATTGCGGCCAAATAGCCACCGTCGATGCCCAAAATTTGTCCTGTGACGTATTTTGAGGCATCCGAGGCCAGAAAGATCACCGAGCCGATCAGATCATCAAGCTCACCGAAGCGTCCCAGAGGGATCTTCGACTGCATTGCTTCGACCCACTCTTCATTCTCATAGAAGACTTCCGTCATGTCAGTGCGGAAGTAACCCGGAGCAATGGCATTGACCCGGATCCCCTCACCAGCCCATTCGGTTGCCAGAGCGCGCGTCAGGCCCGCAATACCCGACTTGGAGGAGCCGTAGGGCACCGCCGTCGGCACGCCAACGAAGGTGGTCAGCGAGGCCAGATTGATGATCACGCCCCCCTTTGCCATGGTCCTTGCCACAGCCTGGGAGGTAAAGAAGGCGCCCTTGAGGTTGGTATCGATGATCTTGTCCCAGAGCGCTTCCTCAATGTCCTTGGCAGGGCAGACATCCTCGACACCGGCGTTGTTGACCAGAATATCGACCGGGCCAATGGCACCGATGGTCTCACGGATCTGCTCCACGTCCCTTTGGTCGCAGGCGATGCACTGGACAGAGCGCCCCGTGGCCGCAATCCTGTCCGCCGTTTCCTTAAGGCTTGCCTGCTGTCGTGCGGTGATCACCAGATCCGCACCAGCCTCGGCCAACCCGACTGCGAGCGCCTGACCGATACCGCGGCTGGCGCCGGTGACAAGGGCCTTCCGCCCTGCGAGCGAAAAGCGTCTAAAGAACGGAGGGGTGGCAGCATCAGTCATCGGCGTCTCCTTCAACCGGGTCTGAACAAACCCGATCGACCTTGCAAATTTCGGCAGGATGCGGCGATGAAGCCCTGTTTCCCGAAGGGGCTTCTCATGGCATCGGAGGCTTCATACTAAGGACGGATTTTCAGACTCTCAAGCGTCTCCATGTCGGTTCCGACATGAGTCGCTCGATTGAAAAGCCACAGATTGCGGGGCGAGCCAAGCGTGTTACCTCACTTGTCCGGCAGAGAGTCACAATACTGTTCAATATGATCAGACATACTTTTCAAAAGACCGGACATAACCGATCCATGCGCAGACATAACCTGCCATTCTTGAGCGTAAGGACATGGTAATGGAGACGCATCACTTGTGCCCGCCTTTGCGGTGATTCCCGATATTAGATGTGGAAGGATGGGAACAAATGACAGGATGCGCGCCGAACCTGACCCATCGAGAAGCCGATCGGCAGCTTGCCGTCGAATGGAAGACCTCTTCGGCGAGCACAACTCCGTCCCATTCAACCGGAGCCCGTCGCTTTCGCTGGCTGGTCCAGTCACCGGATTGCAGACAAAAAAATAGCCGAACAAAAGTTCGGCTATTAAGTACAGACTGCGCAAAGGCGCAGTGCAATCACCTTCCAGAGGGGAACAGCTGATGGCACTTGTCATCGCAGGAATAAAGCCTGCACTGAAAAACTGCCTTCAACTTAAGCACATGATGCATAATTTTTAATCAAACTTCAACGCACAAATGTGAATAGCAGGTGCCCATCCAGAGATATCTACAAGGTAGTACAAATGCTCTTCGTGTTCGCAATTCGAGAGCATCCACATTGAGACATTTGGATCTGCCTGATGGCTCGACTACCGCTTTTCATGCAGCCGAGGAGAGCATGCACTGCCAACAGGTCTAACTGTGTTCTGAGTCGCAATTTCCCGAAGAGTATTGCCCGAGCGGTTCAAAGGCTCCCGCGAGAAAAGATTCGAATTTGCGCCACTGGGCGGAGCTGCCCTTGTAGACGCCCTGGCGAATCTGCTGCTGGGATGCGGTGCGTGCAATGCGTCGGTTGTCCTGAGGTGCCAGCATGGCGTCTTGCCAGTCGAGCTCCACATGGGCTGCCAGCTTTCTGGTCTCCGTTTCCTGATCGCTGACCAGCCTCTCGTAATCCAGACGGTAGATCCTGTCTGGATACTGACCGAACCAGAAATCCATCAGCTCCCTGTAAAGGGTATAATAGGCAACGGTGTCGGCAAGATCGTAGCAATAGCCCAGATCGTTGGTAACGAAATTCTGCTTGTAGTTGGACCAGCAAGTGGCGAACGGATCCCGCTCCACGTGGATGATCCGGGCTTCTGGGAAGATCCTTGCAATCAGGTTGATGTAGCGGAAATTCTGCGGCAGCTTGTCGGTGATGAACGCGCCGCCGCCGGCCCGGTCAAGCAGGGTCGATTTGTACATTGCCCGGAAGTCGCGGATGGTCTGGCTGGAGAGGTGACTCTGTTCGCGCACGATGGCTGTACCGAGTTGGCTCATCAGTTCCACTTCGCCGGCCGCCCCGACACGCGAGTGCGCGGACAGGATCTGCTCGACCAGCGTCGTACCTGATCGTGGCATGCCGACGATGAAGATGGAAACAGGCTCACCGGCAGGACTTCTGTCGGAGGCAGGCACCTCGGCCGGGGTTGCCTCCAACAGCTCGTGATATTTGTAGATATTGGCAAACAGCTCCCTGTCCTGTGCAGCGTCATAACCGAGCAACCGGGAGCGGAGGGCATTGGCTGTCTTTAGGTGAAGGAATGATTTGTCCAACGTCCCGACATCCTCACAGGCCTTGGCGAGGGCAAATGACAGGCGGCTGCGGAGTTTGTCCGGCAGAGCCTTGTCTGCCAGCAGGGTTTCCATCGCAACGATTTGCGGGTCCCCTTCCCTGAAGCGCTTGATCGCGGCCAGTTGGCAATGGGTGCCAACATCCCCCGGATCAAGCCGGAGTGCCTCTGTGAAGCTATTGCAGGCTGCTGCCAGGTCGCCGGCATCCTCAAGCGCAGCACCCAGATAATAATGCACCCGGGCAGATTCCGGATTGATTGCGAGTGCTGCGCGGAAACACTCTATGGCCTCGTCATGGCGATTGAGCCGGGCGAAGGCGGTTCCCTCAATGTTGATGAGAATGATCGATTTCGGAAAGCTCTGTCGCAGGGTCGCTGCAGCCTGCTGAGCCTCGTTGAACTGGCCGTTTTCAATGAGCGCAGTCAATGCGGTGAGACTCTCTGCGGGGGGATCAACCTTCCCGACCGCGTTGGCGTTGACCGTAACGCCAAGTTGGGCCAGCCCGTCCAGCGCCCGTTTGTTCTTCGGATAGATGGCGAGGATACCGGAATAGATGCTGATGGCTTCCTGGTGGGCACCGCTTTTGGCTTTCTTGCTGGCCTGTCTCAACTGTCGGTTCAGTTGCGCATTGTTGAGGGCGCGCCCCTCAGTCGGCTTCTTCGACAGGCCTTCTCCCTGGAACGCGCCTCGCCCCTCGGCAGTCATTTTGGTCGAGCTTGGAAGACGTGTCTCGAAAGGAGCGAACTGCTTGGCATCGATGCCAAATCGTGCCGCGGTATCCATGACACGGCGCGCCTCGTCGATCATGTCGAGCTGTAGCAGGATATCGACATAGCTCAGCCAGTGGCTGGCGTTTTGCGGATCGGCCTTGAGGGCTGCACCGAAGAATGGCAGTGCCTCAGCCGGTTTGGCCACGGCAATTGCCAGCGCCCCCATGCAATGATTGGCTTCAGGGTGGTCAGGGTGGACTTTCAGTACCTGAGAGAAAAGCCGTTCCGCCTCCTGCAGCTGCCCGTTCTGCTGCGCCAGCCTTGCCTCTGCAAGGGCTTCGTCAATGGTAAGCGTCATCCCCGGCCCCATCTGTGACAATCGGGCAGAATCGTGCCCACTCCTGTAGATCGGCTGCAGTGTGCAAAAGTCTCATGGCGTTGGCAAATTCTTTTGCCCCGCCATGGGAGTATTGTTTCGGCAGGCCTTGGTACACGGGCAATTGCCCATGGTGCGACGGTTTGCCTAGCGGCGGACAGGAGCCAGCACGATTTCATGCACGGCAACGGTTTTCGGCATGTTGGCAACATAGAGCGCGGTCTGAGCCATGTCTTCGGGCTGGATCATGGTTGCCAGCAGGCTCTCGTCGAAATGAGGCCGTTTGGCCAGCAGCGGCGTTGCCACTTCGGCAGGGCAAAGAGCTGTCGAGCGGATGCCATTCTTGCCTTCCTCATCATTGAGGCTGGCGGAGATATCGGAGAGCGCGTGCTTTGATGCTCCATAGGCTACTCCGCCGACAGAATAGTGATGTCGGCCAGCCCAACTCGATGTCTGGATCATCACGCCATCCTTCTGGGCACGCATGATCGGCAGACAGGCGGCGATGACGTTGAGAGCTCCGGTGATGTTGACTTCCAACACCCGGTCCCAGCTTGGCCAATCGAGGTCCGCCCAGCTGCGCTTGGTGACATTCATGCCAGCATTGTTGCACAGAACATGCAGTCCGTTGCCCCAGTCGGCAATGGTTCGGGCGGCCTCGGCCATGCCTTCACGATCGGTGATATCGCCGGGCAGGATGAGATACTCAGCGCCTTCCGGCAGAGAAGCGGCCACTTCCTCCAGAGCGTCACGGCTGCGGGCCGTCAGGGCGACCCGGTCGCCTGCATTTGCAAATCCCCGTGCCATGGCGGCACCAATCCCGGACCCGGCGCCGGTAACCCAAACTGTTCTAGACATAGCTTCCTGCTCGATCTTTTTTAAATTGGCGTGATGGTCGTTGGACGAACGTCCACGTGTTATCAGTCTACAATAGTAGAGGCGCTTGGCAATTGCAGCGGTCAACTTTTTGTTGTGGTGTGGAGCTTCAGGACAGTCGAGCTGTCATGGTCTGGGTACAAACACCATAACGTGGCGCCGGTACGCTGCCAGTCTGCCAAACATGTCTCTCATAACGTCCGTGTTCACGGCCTCGGCAGAATACAAAAAAAGCGGGCTTGAGCCCGCTTGTTTTTGAGGAGTTCGGTTTGAGACGGTTTTTCTCCACCCGTCTTTCGATCTTCTCTCTCGACCAGACAGTATTTCACCTGTCTAACGTCCGAGAAGCCTCGCGGCGATTAGCCACGAGGATCGACGGTCAGGTCTACGGAAGCTTCAAGACCATGAGCAGACATGTATTCGTTTACATAACGCTGAGCCTGTTCTTCACGAGCAGAGATAACTTTTTCAAATGCGCGGTTAAAGAAGTTCATAATTCAATTCCTTTATTCTGTCTGTTTGATTTTTCTTCTTGTGTAATGGACTATGCGCCGATCGCGCCGACTTAGAAAGATACAAGAATACAGGATTGTCATGCGTTAAATGCATAGCTCTATTTTTGGTCGCCCCTCAAATGCATTTCCGCACTTTCAGGCATCACCGGCTCGAAGCAACGGAGCCCATATAAAGGCGGAGTATCCAGCCAAAGGGTCAATGACTGTGCCCGGCATGGCTATGATGCGTGGCATTCGCTCCCGCGATCTCAACATGGAGATCCAGATCGCCAAGGCTCGTGTACAGTCTGGCCTTGAACTCATCGCCCTCCTTGAGCGGAGTGGACACCCCGTTCAGCAGCAGGGCAAGACCATGGGGTTCCAGATGGAGCGCGTGACCGGGCTTGATCGGAACCGCGGGAATATCCTGCCAGACTTCCTGGCCGTTCTTGAGAGCAAAGCCCACAAGCCTTGCCGATGATGCAACGGCGCTGTTGCCGCCGGAGATCACGACAGGGGCAGCACTGCCATTCTCCAGCTCCATGAAGATCAGCGCCGTATCAGAGCCGGTGGCGCGAGTCCAGGCATGAACCGCCCTGAAGCCAGCAAGATCGGAAACATGGTCATCATGATCATGGACGTGTTGCTCCTGTGCGGCGGCAGCAAAGGCTGTGAACAGGGCAAAGACAAAAGCCAGAATTCTCATCATCGGAGTTTCCTCTCAGCTCAGGCCCTGAGGCCGGGCACAACAGGCTGGCGCAGCACGATGGCCGCTGGCAACAAGGATAGCAGCAAGGTGATGGAGACGAAGCCCGCCAGCAGGTGAAGCTCGCTCATGCCCAACGGTGCCGTTACGAGAATGTCGGTACGGGCGGTCACGACCTTTGACAGCACTGCAGCAGCTCCAAAGCCAACCAGCAGGCCAAGGGCCGAGCCCGCAACAAGCAGCGTCGCGCCGAAAGACCAGACAACCGAAAAGACAAAACGGGCCGGAGCCCCAAGGGCGCGCAACAACGCGATCTGGCGATGGAACAGGCGCGAGATGATGAACAGCCCCAACAGTACGGCTGCAGCGACCAGTACCTGCGTCACCACAGCCATGATCGACATGACCTGCCGGACATCGCCGAGCACATGATAGAGCTGGGCCAGCACGGCACCGGGGAAGAAGGCCATGGTTTCGCGGTCGCGAGTGAATTCCGAGCGCAGGGCATAGTTGGCCCAGAGCGCTTCAGAGCGGACGACGACGGCTGGTGTGCCGGGAAAGATTTGCGGATCAAACGGTGGCCCGATCTGGTCGTGATGCTGCAGATCATGGCCCGTGCCGAGCCCGTGCACCGTCCAGACCATTTCGACCGGAACAAGGATGGCTCGATCCCAAGGTGTGCCCGTCGGAGCGAGACGTCCGACAACCACCAGATCGGCGCCCTCGTGGGCCTCCTCCTCGGCGCTGTCGCCGTGGCCATGAGCCGGTGTGAAGCTGTCCCCGACCGCGAGTGGAACCAGGGCTCCTGCAAGGGCTTCATTGGCGCTCTGCCACATGCGGCCCTCGATTTGGTCGTCGGCCAGATAGCGGGCAAATTGCGCCGTGGTGCCGATGACCGACGCAGAGCCATAACTGTCGCCAAAGGCCAGCGGGGCGGCAATCGAGACATTCTCATGATTGGCAATTGCGTTGTAGGTTTCGCCATCCAGCAGCGGCATGTCCGAGGGTTGCAGGAAAACGCTGGCCATCATGACGGTCATTTCACTGCCGGGTGCAGAGACCACCAGATCGAATTTGTCGGCAGCATGTGCCGTCCCCCGCCTGAGGCCCCTCTCCTGCGCCAGAAGGCCGATGCCCATGCCGACCGAAATCGCGATCAGCAGCACGAACAGGATGGAGGATCCCCTGAAGCGCCAGAGAATGGCGCGGACCAGCGGCCAGGGTGCATAGCCATGCAGCACGAAGACGCCAACGACAAAAGATGGCGCGAGCAACAGCAGCGTGAACAGGATATCTTGCGTGAACGCGGGCAGATTGTCCCAGAGGGCGATCATCGGACTGCCTTTCGGTCTGCGACAATGGCACCGTCCCTGATGGTCAGAACACGGTCCATGCGCGAAATGAGGGTCTGGTCATGGCTGACGGCGATCAGCGTGGTGCCGCTGCTGCGCGTCAGATTGACAAGATCCTCGATCAACCGGTCGGCTGCGGCCCTGTCAAGGCTGGCGGTTGGCTCATCGGCAAGCAGAACCGGAGCTTCGGCGGCCATGGCTCGGGCAATGGCGACGCGCTGGCGTTCGCCGCCGGAAAGGCTGACGACGTTGCGGTCTCGTGTTTCTCCGCCCAGCCCCAGAAAATCGAGCCTTTCGGCGGCCTTGGCCCGGAGGGTTGCCCGCTCGCGGCGAGGTCGGAAAAGCGCGGTCAGGGCGGCGTTTTCTCCTGCATCCAGCTCTTCGAACAACAGAAAGTCCTGAAAGATCATGCCGATCCGGTTGGCACGGAAACGGGCCCGCTCGCCGGCGTTGAGCGCAAGAAGGTCCTGATCGCCCCAGCGAATACTGCCCTTGGCCTCCTGCAACCCGGCCAGCGCATAGAGAAGCGTCGATTTTCCTGCGCCGGACGCCCCTTCGATGCCGACGAGGGAGCCGGCAGGCATATCCAGTTCGGGCACCGACAGCAACAGACGACCGCGTTTGCTGGAAACGGAAAGGCCGGAAATTGTTAGAGGAAGGCCCATCAGTCACTCGTAGCTTGCGTTCATCAGTCTGACGAGGCTGACGAAGCCGGTTTCAGGGTCCTCGTAAGCTCCGAGTTCCAGAACGCCGGAGGTTACGATCTTCACATTGTAGGGCACCACATCGACGATGCGCTTGGTGTAGACGGCAAGAATGTCGTTCGGCCACTCCGCTTCGCTTTCGCAGAAAGGACAGACCGACATCGGGCGACGGGTGAGCACGAAGAAATTGCTCTCGGCCTTGAGGGGTGGTGCCATGTAGCCATCTACGGCAATCCGTTTGCCGACACTGGCCTTCGCCAGATCGGAAATGGCTTTGCGGTCATAGAGATAACGCAGCTTGATCGGCCCCTCGGCGGAAAGGGCCGGTCGCGCCAGCATGGGGGCAGCGAGGGATGCGGTCAGGAAGGTGCGGCGCGTCAACAAGGGGCTTCTCCATCAATGTCAGTCAGGCCGGTCAATGGACCGGGAAATTCGAGGGCCGCAAAAAGCGGAACAAGGGGCCATGACGATGCATGGCCCCTTGCGTGTCTCGCAGGGTCAGACTACTTGCCGGAATGGGCAGCATAGTTCATGACATGGAAGATGACATTCTGTTCGATGGTGCCATCGACCAGATGTGCCCAAGGGCCCTTGGCATAGACGGCAACGTCTTCACCGGAATGGGTTTCCGATTCCATCGGGATCAGCGCCTGCTGGAGATAGTCCAGATCCATGGCTTCTTCCTGGGTGACTTCCGGACGGGACCCGGAGTAGTCGTTTGCGCCCTCACCCTTCTTCAGAATCGAGCCGGAACCGTTGGCATAGGAAATGACGGAATAAGGCTTGCCATCGGCGGCCAGCGCCAGCTTGTCAGAATGCATTTCGCCGGTCTTGGCAACATCGTAGCACAGGCCCTGGATCGGGGTGCCGCGACCGCAGTAGCCGTTGAAGGCAATGGCATGTTCGTGGTCGGCGGTGACGATGATCAGGGTGTCCTTGTCGTCGGTCATTTCGTCGGCCAGTGCAACGGCTTCGGTCCAGATCATGCCGTCCTTGGCAGTACGGGCGAAGTTGCCTGCGTGGTTGGCGTGGTCAACGCGGCCAGCCTCGATTTCCAGATAGTAGCCTTCTTCATTCTGACTGAGGAACTCGATGGCCTTTCTGGTCATGTCAACCAGAGACGGTTCTGTATCCGGACGGTCAGCCTCATAGGAGGTGTGGCTGTCGGTCCACATACCAAAGATCGGCTTAGACATGTCGAGAGCATCGAATTCGGTCTTGTTGGAGGCATACTGGATGCCAGCGGACTTGACGTCGGCGAGCAGATCAACACCATCCTTGCGGTGACCCTTGCCACCGTTCGGGGTAGCGGTGCCCTTTGGCACGAAGTAACGCGAACCACCGCCAAGCGCGATGTCGATGAAGCCAGACTTCAAGCCATCAACCAACTGGGCTGCGATGTCCTTCTGGGCGGTGCAGCCTTCAGGCAGCTCGTCTTCCCAATTGCGGTTTGCGGTCTTGGAGAAGACAGCAGCCGGCGTTGCATGCGTCAGGCGGGCGGTGGTGACGATACCAACCGACTTGCCCTCGGCTGCGACGATTTCGCCGAAGGTGGTGAGTTCGTTGCCAGCAACGGTCGAACAATCATTGTGAATGCCGGTGCCGCCGATGTTGATCATGTTGAAGCGCTGCTTGACGCCGGTGTTCATCGCGCCAGCGGTTGGAGCGGAATCCGGAGTCTGGGCGTTGATGTTGTAGGTCTTGACGATACCGTTGTAGAAACCGTTGGTTTCGTAAGGCAGGACATGTTCTTCACCGAGCTTGCCGAGCTGCTGACCGACATAGAGGCGAGTGGCATAGTTGGTGCCGATGCCGTTACCATCAGCGATCATGAGGATCACGTTCTTGGCGCGTCCAGTGTTCTTTTCGCGCGCGATGAGTTCCTGAATGGTGGTTTCACCCGCAGTGAACCAGTCGCTCTTTGCCTGCAAGTCAGGCAGCCCCTGGGCGGTCGCCGCAGTCGATGCAGTCAGGGCCATAGCAAAAATGAATGTCGGTCTCATGGAAATTTCCTGTTCAATAATCCGATTCTCGGCGACAAAGCCGTTAGCACGAGTCCGCTTTTAAGGACGCAATGTAACAGTTCTTTGTAGGTCGCCCGTATTTCTTGCGTCACCCCGAGAAATGATCACCGGGTGCAGCACAGATGCGTGCGCAACTGCTTGCAGTGTTGGGCAGGGATGGGGGATGCTCGAGATTGCACCTGCGGGACCGTCAGGAAGGTGGATGTGGTGGGTGCGACGCACTTTCCTCTTGATCAGGCGCAATCAGGAATTGTTGTCGCGCCGCTTTCGGCATAGGCTTGAGGGCATTGCAAATGCCCCTTCCCTTTTCCCAGACACATGGCTCCCAGACGCATATCCCACCATGTCTGGACAGCTTATCTGAAAGCCAGAACCACCATGGCCGATTTTCTTTTCCCGGATAGCCCTACCCTCATTCCCTCCATGCGCGAGGAATTCCAGATCCCCAGAGATGTTGTCTGGATGAATTGCGCCCAGATGTCGCCGATGCACCGGAGTGTTGCTGCGGCCGGACAGGAAGCGGTCATGCGCAAAGCCCGACCGTGGGAAGCCGCTCCGATCCATTTCGTGCCGGAAATCGAGGCGGTTCGCGGCGAATTTGCCAAGCTGTTCAACGCAATGGCCGACGCAATCGCCATCATTCCAGCCTGCTCCTACGGCATTGCGACTGCCGCCAACAACATTGTACTTGGCCCGTCCAGCAAGGTAGTGGTTGTCGAAGAGCAGTTTCCCTCCAACCGTCTGGTCTGGGAGCGGCGATGCACAGAAAGCGGGGCGTCGCTGGTGGTCGCCCAGAGGATTGCCTCGGGACCGGAGAAAGGCGCGATCACTGCGCCTTTGCTTGAGGCGATTGACAGCGCGACAGCGGTTGTCTCGATCGGTGGCGTCCACTGGACGGACGGCACGCCTATCGACCTGATGGCAGTTGCAAAGCGCGTCAGGGACGTTGGGGCAGCGCTTGTGCTGGATCTCACGCAAAGCCTCGGGGCAGTGCCATTCGACGTCGCAGCCATCGATCCCGATTATGCCGTTGCCCCCAGCTACAAATGGCTGCTAGGCCCCTACAGCCTTGGTGGGCTTTATGTCGCTCCACGCAACTGGGATGGCGTTCCGCTTGAGGAGAGCCATATGGACAGGAAGGGCCCTGCAGTATCCTTCAGTGGCGGAACACCACCGTTCGCCGATGGAGCACGACGCTTTGACATGGGCGAGAAAGTGAATTTCCAGCTAATGCCAATGCTTTTGGCTTCCCTGCAACTGGTCAACGGTCTGGGGGTCGACCGCATAGAGGCAACCATTGGCCAGAAGACAGCCCTTCTGGCCAGCGCTCTCGCCGACCGTGGCTTTGACGTGCCGCCGGATCACTTGCGCAGCCGGCATTATTTTGGCGCCCTCCCACCGGTCAACGCGCCACAAGATCTCAATGATCGCCTTGCTGTGCAGCAGATCTATCTCAGCATGCGCAATGGAAAATTGCGGCTGGCCCCTCACCTGTGGACGGACGAGGAAGACATGGCGCGTCTGCTTGAAGCGCTTGATGTCTGCCTTGCTGGCTAGACATTGGCACCATCACAAGGCTGACCGACATCCGCATGAAGCAACCCACTCCAAGCGGATGTCGATACCATATGATGCGGGAGCACCAGCCGTCAGAAGCGCGTGATGACCGTTGCGCCAACAGACTGGAAGCTGTCCATGCTCATAAGGGCAGCCGGGGCCTCGGCAAGGCTGATCCGGTCACCGACCAGACGGGCCGGGTCCAGTTTGCCAGACTGCACCATATCGAGCATGGCACCATAGCGATGGGCCTGCATGCCGTGGGAGCCGAGAATTTCCAACTCGTGCCCGATCACCTTGGCCATCGGAATGCTGGGGGTGGCATGGTCAGCAAGCATCAGGCCAATCTGCACATGCCGGCCACGTCGTCTCAGGTTCTGGATGGAATTGAAGCAGGTGACGGGATTGCCCAGTGCATCGAGCGAAACATGCGCGCCTCCCCGGCTGATATCCATGACGGCCTCGGCCACATTGGCAACGGTGCGACCATTGATGGTGGCGACAGCGCCGAGTTCTTTTGCCAAGGCCAGCTTTCTTTCATCAATGTCGATGGCGATGACATTGGCACCTATGGCGTTGGCAATCATCACGGCTGACAGGCCAACCCCACCGCAGCCATGCACGGCAACCCACTCACCAGCCGATACCCGCCCCTGATCGACCACTCCACGGAAAGAGGTGGCAAACCGGCAGCCAAGGCTGGCGGCGGTGGCAAAATCCATGGTTTCAGGCAAGGCCACGACATTAAGATCGGCCTGATGGATGGCAACATATTCGGCAAATGATCCCCAGTGGGTGAAGCCGGGCTGTTCCTGATGCGCGCAGACCTGCTGGTGTCCGGCGTGACATTCCGGGCAGGAGCCGCAACCGCAGACAAACGGCACAGTAACCCGGTCGCCGACCTTCCAGTTGCGGACGTCCTTGCCAACTGCCTCGATGATCCCCGCCAGCTCATGCCCAGGCACATGGGGCAATTCGATATCGGGGTCATGCCCCATCCAGCCGTGCCAGTCGCTGCGACAGACACCCGTTGCCTCGACCTTGATGACAACACCATGTGGCTCCGGCATCGGGTCTGGCAAGGTCACCAGCTTTGGGGCTTCCTCGAATTTTTCAAACAGAATAGCTTTCATGGAATCGGACCTCCAATGGAACGGGCTTTTACGCCACTCTACGCATTTTGAGCGAAAGGGCTTGCCATTCTTGCAGCAAAAAAGGGAAACCGAGCAACAATTCCCTATTATTTTCCCATCCTTAGCGGAATCTGCTCCACGAAGCGGATTGGCAAGGAGAATGCCGAGAGACCCGAACTGTTACAGGCAGGCGGATGATCGAGAGCGCCTCTCCAGAATGTTGGACAGGGTCGGTTGCGTCTCAGACCGCTTTTCTGACCTGAGTGGAGATGAAATCGTCAAGGAAATGCTGGCGCACTAATCAGCGGCCGTGAGCGTCTGCAGGCTTGCTTCGCGAGCTTGCAGACTTACGTGCACACTATTTTCCACATAAAACATGCTGCACATAGATGCGGCTTTTTTACGTGAAATACTTTTGGTGAGTTTTTGGTGAGTTTTTCGATTTTCACCCAAAGGGGAAAGACCTAACCTATTGAAAAGGTTGGTCGGAGTGAGAGGATTCGAACCTCCGGCCCCTGCCTCCCGAAGGCAGTGCTCTACCAGGCTGAGCTACACTCCGTTGGTGGCGGTAGGATTATGACAAAGGAATGAAATAATCAAGCGCGTCATAGCCTGTTGATGCAGATTTAAAGCAGATCTTCACCGACTTTTGTGCAATCGACAGCTTGTCCACAAAGCAGAACGGATTGCCGTCCTGTCTGGCTACCGTAGTCGATGAAATTGGGGACGGAAAAGGCGAGGATAGCGAATAGGGATGCAGGATTTTCAGGTGCCTCCGAGCAAAGACGATTCCCTTTCACATCAAGAAGCCCGCCTCTCCCCTCCGGGAGAGAGTGCTGGCGCTATTTCTTGAAGCGCTCAACCACCTTGTAAAGCGCATGGGCCATCAAGAAAGTGATGAGAATGACGATAAGTCCGTATACGACAGTCATGACACGCCTCCTGCACAAGATTGGGACCGGTTTTAATTATCTCAACTCCGTGCGCCTGCGACAAGTCGACTTGCGTCGGGTTCGCAAGCCGAACAGCTGCGGTGCGGTTCAAAAGCCATGAACAAAAGGCCCGACAGGAGATATCCCGCCGGGCCCTTTCGGTTTCAATTCATGAGCCGGACAAATGGCTTATTCGACTTCAGTGATGTTGCCCGGAAGCGTGACCGTGAAGTCCGGATGCTCGGAGATATAGCTTGCCACCACGTCTTCAAGGTTCGGGCCGTAGTCATAGGCATTCTGGCCGTTGGTCTTGAAGATCTTGTAGCCATCACCGCCGGAGCGCATGTAGTTGTTGGAGACAACGCCGTAGACGGCTTCCTTGTCGATTGGAGCCCATGCGCCGTCTTTCATGACTTCGACAGAGACAACGCGTTCACCGGCAGGCTTGGCACGCGACCAGCTGTATTTGAGGCCAGCGACCTGCGGGAAGCGGCCAGCGCCTTCTTCAACCTGTGACAGGCCGTTCTCCAGTGCAGCAATGACGTCGGCACCGGTCAGCTGGAAGGTGGCAACCGTGTTCTGGAACGGCAGAACAGTCAGCACGTCCCCCATGGTGACCTCACCGCCCTTGATGGAGGCACGCAGACCACCACCGTTCTGGATGGCGATTGATATGCCCTGGTCTTTAACGCGTTCCAGCATGGCGTCGGAAACGAGTACGCCCATCGCGCATTCTTTCTGACGGCAGGTTTCGCGCGAGCCGTCAACGTCAGCCCCCAGAGAGCCGATGACCTTGGCCTTGAGTTCGGCAATCGGAGCGCCCAGTTCCTTGATGCGAGCCAGCACGGTTGCGTCCGGCGTGACCGAAGCATCCAGAAGGATCGGGTCACCCTTGGCAGAAACGACGTTGCCGGCATCATCGAAGGTGACCTGCAGATCACCAAGATATTTGGTGTAGGCATAGGCGGTCACGATCGGCACGTCCTTGCCATCCGGATTTTTCACCAGGGTAGGATAAGGGCCTGTGGCCTTCTCGTCGGTGTTGGACAGCAAGGTGTGGGAGTGACCACCAACAATGACGTCGATCCCGGCAACCTTGGCAGCCAGATCCATGTCCTTGGTGATGCCTTCATGGGTGAGCGCAATGATCTTGTTGACGCCCTGCTCGGTCAGTTCCTGAACCGCCTGCTTGAGGTAGTCCTCGGAAGAGGTAAAGATGACTTTTTCGCCCGGAGAGGAGGTCTCTGCGGTATCAACGGCCAGAGTGGAAATGATGCCGATCTTCTCGCCACCGACTTCCTTGATGACATATGGCTTGATCTTACCCTTGAGCAAAGGCTCGCTGGAGACGTCGATGTTGCCGGAGATGATCGGGAAGGTCACCTTGTCGATGAAGTCGGAAAGGCCTTTCGGACCGTCATCGAACTCGTGGTTGCCGACAGCCATCACATCGTAGCCGATGGCGTTGGCGAATTCGGCAGCAGCTGAACCCTTGTAGGTGGAATAGAACAGCGAGCCCTGGAATTCGTCGCCGGCATGCAGCAGCAGGGAGTTGGCGCCATCCTTGGCGAATTCAGCACGGAGCTTCTCTACTTCGCTCTTGACGCGAGCAACACCGCCAAAGCACTTGCCTTCTTCTTCGCCCTTGGCATCGCAGGTATTGTCATACTTGCTGATCGACTCGATGCGGGAATGAGCATCGTTAAGATGAAGAATGTTGAGGGTGTAGTCTGCATGCGCAGCGCCGCCAAGGCCAGCGGTCATGGCAAGGGCAGCAACACCGGTGAGTAGATTTTTCATATGAGAGAAACCTCCAAAACATGATTGATCTCCCCGAACGGATCTCGTCCCACTTCGGTATCGAAATCCAGATCCATTCCTGTCCGTGAAATAGTGTGAGCCATGACAGGAATGGTGGCTTGCTTCCGGGGAGCTTTTCTGTGGGCCTTTCTCCGGCAAACCGGGGCCCTCCAAAGCGCAGGCAACATTAACCAGCCACGGCAACTGTTTCATGACAGATTTGCCGTGGCTAGAGTGGAAAGCAGGATCCCCACAAATATGTCGAAATATCCGGACATGCCTTGGATATCCTGACGAGAATTTGCCTTGCCAGCGGGCAATCGCGCAAATTTCCCTCACACTTTAGATCTATTTGAGGTCACAGTTGCGTGATGGACAAAAAACCCGGTGAGGCTTTTCCCACCGGGTTTTGCAGACCAATGCCGCGATTCAAGGGTCAGAGATCGTACTCACCGACCTTGATGACCATCTTGCCGAAGTTTCGGCCTTCGAGCAGATCGAGGAAGGCTGCAGGAGCATTTTCGAGACCTTCCACCAGATGCTCGCGATACTTGATCCGGCCTTCCTTGACCCATCGGGTCATGTCGGCTGCGAACTCCGGATAGAGGTGGCCGAAGTCCTGGAAGACGATGAAACCGCGAACAGTGACCCGGCTCTTGAGGAAGGACGCCATCATGGCACCGGACATATCCGGTCCTTCAGGCAGCTCCGTGCTGTTGTACTGGGCGATGACGCCGCACAGCGGAATGCGAGCGCCTGAATTGAGGAGCGGCAAGACGGCCTTGAACACATCGCCACCGACATTCTCGAAATAGACGTCGATGCCATCGGGACAGGCTGCCGCCAGCTGCTCGGCGAAATCAGGCGCGTTGCGGTCGACACAGGCATCAAACCCCAGCTCGTTGACTGCGTAGTCGCATTTGTCCTTGCCGCCGGCGATGCCGACAGCGCGAGCCCCCTTGATTTTTGCGATCTGGCCGACGTTTGCCCCCACACCTCCGGTCGCGGCAGCAACAACCACGGTTTCGCCCGGCTTCGGATCTCCAATCTGCAACAGACCGGTATAGGCCGTCATGCCCGGCATCCCCAGCACGCCCAAGGCCCATGACGGGGCTTCGGGGGTCTTGCCCATGTTGGTCGCCATGGTGCCATCGGACAGGGCATAGTCCTGCCAGCCGTTGTAGGAGAGCACCCAATCACCTTCTGCAAAACCTTGCAGATTGGACTTGACCACCCGCGCCACGGTGCCGCCGACCATCGGGTCGCCAATCTCCACTGGCTGGGCGTAAGACTTGGCCGCGCTCATGCGTCCGCGCATGTAGGGATCGAGGGACAGATAGACCGTACGCAGCAGCATCTGGCCATCAGCCGGTTCAGGAATGGAAGCTGCTACCAGCTTCAGTGTGTTTTCATCCGGAGCCCCGACGGGGCGCTCGTTGAGAAGGAACTGGCGGTTGGCCGTTGCAGTCTGTGTCATGTCAGGCATTTCCTTGCATGTAGATTGGCTGTTTGGGCGACCTGATTTTGGACGCCCGAGGGTATAAGTCGAGTAAATATTAGACCGGTCGTCTATTTTTTAAGTGAGAACTTTCACTCGCCTTTTCAAGAGCCTTGCTCGGTGGTCTTTTCAGCTTGATCGTTTGGTTGGCGTCAGCCTGCAGGAAGCAAAGCCTCGCTGTTGGTGCGTGCCTGTATCAACGGACTGGAGGAATGCTGCACCTTGGCCAGAAGGCTGGCACCAAGCCACATCTGATAGAGCAATGCAGCTGTCATTTCAGCGTTGATCCCGGCGTCCAGAGAACCGTCGGCTTTGCCCTTCTGGATCTGCCGGCTCAGGCGCTCCGTTACACCTGAAGCCCCCTCAGCCAGAATGTTTCGCATGTTCTCGGACAAATCTGAGACTTCAGCGCCGAGCTTGACGATCAGGCAGGTATTCCTATGGTCGGCAGGGCATTGGCTGACCACCCATTGATCCCAATAGTCCATCAACTGATCGCGGCTGGTGCGACCTTCCTTTGAAAACAGCTCATCGAGCCTGCCGTGATAGTAGCCGACATATTGCTCAAGCAACTCGCAGGCAAATTCTTCCTTCGAAGAGAAATAATGATAGAAGGACCCTTTTGGGACATCAGCTTCGCGCAGCAACAGCCCAAGACCCAGCGCACTGAAGCCCAACTCTGCCATCAGCTGTCGCCCCACAGAGAGGATATGCTCGCGCGTTTTTTCCGTTTTCTTGTTCATGACGTTGCATATAGGTGAAATTAGACCGATCGTCTAGACCCTAGTTGCTAATTTTCGAATTTTACCCGATTAACACCCCGTGCACCTCATTCCGGCACTGGCGCTCTCAGGCCTCGGGCAGTGCCTCAACATAGTACCAGCGGCCGGATTTCTTGCGGAAGAGACTGAGTTCGCGATGGGTATTGAGACGCCCTCCCGCCAGGTAGCGCGCCTCGAACAGTACCGTCCCCTGCCGATCCCCGGCTTCTCCCTCTTCTGTGGCCAGCACCTTCAGCCCGACCCAATGATTCTCGGTGGCCCATCTGGCCGTGGAGAAATGATCAAACCCCGGTTGGTATTTCGGCCAGAGCGTATTCTTCAGATAGTCGATTTTCTGAAGGGCAAAGGCGGAATAGCGCGAGCGCATCAATGCTTCGGCGCTCTGCGGCAAGACACGGTCCTGATGATAGGGGGCGCAGCAGTCTGCATAGGCCTTGCCGCTACCGCATGGGCAAGGCTTGTTGTCAGCAGGATTGTTCAGTGTGACCATGATGTTCCCTTTGCTTCGCGAACGCTGGTTTCGGATTAGTCGTATTTATGAAAGCTTTCTGCGCATAGGCAATAGCCTTGCGGCGGCAAACTTGTTAAAGCAGGACAATTCACCCAAGCTGACAGCCGGAGGAGCCTGCATGTCCAATTTACCGAGCCTGATACAAATCGGCAGCTATGAGATGGTCGTGGTGCAGGTGCTGTTTCTGGCGGGCGTGATCGGCGCGATCACAGCCAAGGCCAAGGGGCGCTCCGGCTTTGTCTGGTTTGTGCTGAGCGTGGTCAGTTGCGGTGCCGGGATTGTTGTGGTGCTGTTCATGCCGGCAAAGAAAGCCTCAGCCCAGAACAAGACCGATGGCTCTGATGGTCCTGGCGGCCCATCAGCATCCCATTCCGAGTAAAGCCGGATCGGCGTCAGGCAGACGGCATTCTGTCACAGGCTTCCGCTGATCGGCCGGCCACAACAAATGCATTTCTGGAAAACGGATATGCTGAGGCCCTGAGTCTCAGTCGACGTCGAGTGGCTCGGTGCCAACCGGCTGACCTTCTGCGGAAAGACGAATCTTCTCGACCTTTTCCTCAGCCTTGCGCAGCAGAGCATCGCAGTGGCGTTTCAGTGCTTCGCCGCGCTCATATTCCTCGATGGATTTTTCCAGAGCGACATCACCGCGTTCCAGACGCTGAACGATCTGTTCCAGTTCGGCAAGGGCTGCTTCAAAGGTGAGCTCGGACAGGTCGGACATGGCGAATTGATTTCCTCTGGCATGGCTTGGAATCGAGTGAGCGAAAGCGACTGTCGAGTCGCTCATTTCCTTTACCATGGAAATGTCCCCATGCAAAAGCCTTGTCGTAAGAGGGAGCCCTGACTGGCCATGCAAAGGGCTGTTGCAAAGGACAGCCTGTCAAAATGAGGAAAGGGTCCAATGCCTGGCAACATTGGACCCTCCCTTCGGGTGGACCGAAAACTCCGGGATCAGGCGCGGTATCACCCGTGCATTAGCCGGTCCACGTGAACAGCAACCGAACGGGCAAGCGCCGTCAGGTCATAGCCCCCTTCCAGCAGGGAAACCAGCCGGTTGTCACAACATTTGTCCGCAACATCCATCAGTTTGCCGGTCAACCAGGAAAAATCCGCCTCGGTACAGGTCAGATCGCCCAGTGGATCGCGGATATGGGCATCGAACCCGGCGGAAATGATCACCAGGTCGGGGTTGAAATTGTAAAGCGCTGGCAACAGCCGCGACTCAAAGGCATCGCGCATCTGCTCGGACCCATTGCCGGCGCTGAGTGGGGCATTGACGATATTGCCTTCGTCATCCTTGCCGGTTTCATGCCAGTCGCCGGTTCCGGGATAGAGCGGCATCTGATGGGTCGAGCAATACATCACACTCGGATCATCCCAGAAGATGTCCTGAGTGCCGTTGCCATGATGCAGATCGAAATCGATGACAGCGACGCGCTCGGCGCCATACTGTTTCTGAGCATAGCGGGCTGCAATCGCCGCGTTGTTGAAAAAGCAGAATCCCATGGACCGGTCACGCTCAGCGTGGTGCCCCGGCGGGCGAATGCCGCAGAAGACGTTGTTGGTCTTGCCCTGCATCACTTCATCTACCGCCTGGGTGGAGGCGCCAACGGCATAGAGCGCCGCGGTCAAAGTGTCGGGCGATACCGTAGTATCGCCATCAAGCGAGATGAGGCCTTCCGTCGGCACCATGCGTTCCAGATGATCGATCACGCTTTGCGGGTGGCATAGCAGAATGTCATCATAGCGTCCGAGCTGGGCTTCTTCGCGCGGCATGAAGATGAACTTCTCATGCTCCAGCGCGATGTTGACCGCACGCATCCGATCAGGGCGCTCGGGATGACCCTCGGGCGTCTTGTGATTCATGAAACTCGGATGCGTAATGTAAACCGTTGACACGCTCTGGCAGCTCCTACACGGGATCCCTCTGCCGGACCCCTGCCCGGACAAACTCTGATATCCGTACTATCCGCTATATGCATCCAACGTTTAGAGGGCTTCCGTCAATGCAACATTCGAGGCAGAAGGGGCTTTTATCCGCTGGGCAATTCGTTGAGTTGTCAAAGAAATCACAGGCGCAGAAGCATCCCGGTACGGCATTTGCCCAGACCGGACAGATTTGTTACTGGGTACTATCAAAGGCTTGCGGTATGGGAAAGAGTGTCCCATGCTGAAAAGCCGGCCCGATCATCGCAAGGTTGCACCCATGTCCCCAGTCACGCTCATCGAACACAGTCTCTTCCATTGCCTCGATTTCAAGGGCCGCGCCGGGCGGGCGGAATTCTGGCTCTGGATCGGCTTTTCATTGTTGATGACGGCGGGCTTCTATTTCATTGGCCTCAATGCCCCACTGCTGTCAGAAATCTGGAAAGCGTGGTTTGCCATCTCCTTCCTGTTCGGCGTTTCGCTAACAGTCCGTCGGTTGCACGACATGGATCTGTCAGGCAAATGGTTCCTGATCATACCGGTGGGCATCCTGATGACCTTCGCAGTTGCCACGATTGCCCCGGATCTGATGGCGCAAATGCTCTGGATCCCGGTGGCGCTGGTCATGGTGCTCTATTTCGTGGTCGGGTTTGTTCCCGGGCCGGCGGGCGAGAATCGCTTCGGCCATGCCTTCCCACCGCGCAAGCTACCTTTTGCCTGACAACCCCGGCTTCTTCCACAAAGACCAACCTTCGCCGAGATCAAGCCTCCACAAAGGCGTGCAAGCTTCGCCTTGCGGCATTAACCATGCGCAGCGAAAATCAATATTTACGATTGATTAACCATAAGCTCTTCCGTAGTCTCTTCTTATCGACAAGCGACGGCTTGCGAAGGAGAAGGCAATGTTTTCACTCTATGGCAAACTCTTTTCAATTCTGAGAGCATCCTTTTCCTATTCAGGCCGCACCGCACGCATGGAATTCTGGCTGTTTCTGCTGTTCTATGCCCTGATGTTCTTTGCCGCACTGGGCGCGGACGTCACCTATTTCCGGCAACAGCAACCAAGCGGCTTCCCGCTCTTGCTCTCCCTGTTGGTGGGAGGCAGGGAACCGTTTGTCTGGTTGCATCTGATTCTGCTCAGCCCGGCCATGATCGCCATAACGGTGCGGCGCCTGCATGACCGGGGGCACAAGGGCTGGTGGGGGCTGGTTTATCTCGTGCCACTCTTCGGCCTGTTCCCCATGGTTGCAATGCTGGCGCGCAAGGGACAGCAAGGCTTCAACCGCTTTGGCGCCAATCCACTCGATCTGGCTGCACTGGCCAAGCGCGAGGCTCAAGCGGCAAAGACGATCTACAACAGTGTTCCGGCGTCCGCTCCCTCACCTGCTGAGTAAGCAACACATTTTCATCAAGTGTTTGCTATTGCGTTGAAATTTCCAATTCTTCGTCACGCACCATACACATTTTAACTGGCGATTAACGCATTTCCCTGTTTGCGCAGGGAAAGCCAATCGTCACAACCATACATTAGGCATCAGTTAACAAACGCAATCCATAGTTGGATCATTGCCATCATAGATTGCAGGTTTTGCCATGACGTTTTTCGCCGCCGTTTCTTCCTGTCTAAGACATTCTTTCAACTTCACAGGCCGTGCACCCCGATCGGAATACTGGTACTGGGGGCTTTTCATCATGCTCTGCAGCTTCATGATCGGTCTGCTTGGGCCAGTCCTGTTCGGCCGAGCTTCGGTTGTTAGCACACTGGTTGCCAATCCCTTGATATTGGTCTTTTCCCTAGTCGCAGTCCTTCCCAATTTTTCTGTGATGGTCCGCAGGCTTCACGACGTTGGCAAAAGCGGCTGGTGGTGGCTGATCTCGCTGTTCCCCCTCCTCAATCTGTACTTCTTCTATCTGCTCCTGAAACGCGGAACGAATGGCCCGAACAAATATGGTGACGATCCCTTCTCCGGAGGCTCCATGGGCGATACACTGGATGCATCAACGCAGCGGAGTGACCAAGCGCTCAGACCCTTCAGCGATGAGGAGCTGGCCCGACTGTTGCCTGATCGAGCCACGGGCGGCGCATCCGGACAGGCAAAACCCAGAACCAGCGTTCCAACTGTCGGAGGGCAGAAAAGCACCGGTTTTGGACGGCGCGGCGCCGGCAACAATCCCGGCTTCAGAGGCTTCCAGACTACCCAGCAACGGCTCGGCAAACATTAGCTGGCTCTGCCGCCAACCGCAGATCAAAAACAAAAGCCCCCGCAGGTCGTTTCCCTGCGGGGGCTTTTATCATTTCAGGGCAAGCCGCTCGCTCAGCTGACGGAAATGTCGAGGCCGAGATCGAAGTTCGGTGCCGAATGGGTGATGTAGCCTGCGGAGATGTAGTCAACGCCGGTCTGGGCGATGGCGCGGATCGTGGCCGGACTGACACCGCCCGATGCTTCGGAAATGATGCCGGTGCCATCCAGCAGAACCAGCGCCTCGGTCAGCTTTTCCGGTCCCATGTTGTCGAGCATGATGACGTCCGGCTTGGCAGCAATCGCTTCCTTGAGCTGCTCGATGGTGTCCACTTCCACCTCGACCCGGACCAGATGGCCGACGAAATCGCGTGAGCGACGGATGGCCTCGGTGATCGACCCGGCCACGGCGATGTGATTGTCCTTGATGAGAATCGCGTCATCAAGGCCGAAGCGATGGTTGGAGCCGCCGCCGCACTTGACCGCATATTTCTCGAAGGCCCTCAGCCCCGGCAAGGTCTTGCGGGTGCAGGTCACCCTGGCCCTAGTGCCTTCTGTCAGCTTGACCATCTCATGGGTGGCAGTGGCCACACCGGACATGTGGCAGAGGAAGTTGAGTGCGATGCGTTCGGCGGACAGCACCAGACGAGCCGGACCATGGATTTCGGCAACCACGTCGCCCTTCTTCACCTCAGTGCCATCGCACATTTTGGGAGAGAACTCGACCGCTTCGCCGTTCCATTTGCCGATCTGGCGGAAGGCGCTTTCGGCAAGCGGAATCCCCGAGATAATGCCCTGGTGACGCGCAGCGATGACAGCCTTGGCGTGGGCAGCTTCCGGGATGGTGGCGAGCGTGGTGATATCGCCGGCGCGGCCCAGATCTTCCTTCAAGGCCGCAAGGACTGCCTCGTCGATGATCGGCTGAGGCAGAAAGAGTTTGTCTGCATGAATGGGTCTGGCTTCGCTCATGATCGGGGTTTCCTTCGGTCTTCGTTCAGATCTGGTCTTTTCTGGTGCGTTTCATCCTTGCGTCTTCAGCTAGCAAAAGGCGCTGCCGAAGGCGCTGTTCTAGATCAATCGACAGTTGCTTTGCCGAGAATACGGGCTATCTGCGCCTCAGCTTCCTTCAATGTCATGTAGGTCCTGTGACGCCATTCCTCGCACGGCTCTGGGTAGTCGGTGCGATAATGCCCACCGCGGCTCTCGGTTCGCAAAAAGGCTGCGACGGTAATCAGCTTGCTGGCGATGAGATGATTGCGGAAACTGTCGTTGACAGCCCTTGCCTCCAGCTCGGCGATAATCTCCAGTGCCTTTTTCAGCCCTTCTCCATCGCGTTCGACGCCAACATAACGGCTCATGGTGGCGCGCAACCTTTCGATATCCTGCCGGGGCTGATTGACCGCCGGGGCGCGCCTTTCGTTACGGATGGGTTGCCAGAGTTCATGCTTGGGGGCGCTCAGCTGCTGGTCGATATCATGAGCAACAAGCGAAGCGAACACCACCGCCTCCAACAGCGAGTTGGAGGCCAGCCGGTTGGCTCCATGGGCGCCGGTTGAGGTCACCTCGCCTGCGGCCCAGAGTCCGTCAAGGGTTGTGCGCCCCTGGGCATCGGTGAGAATGCCGCCCATGTGGTAATGGGCCGCCGGGGCGATGGGCAGCGGTTCTGTGACAGGATCAAGCCCGGCCTCCCTGGCATAGCCATGGACGGTGGGGAATTCCTCCGGGAAGGCAGCACCAATCGCCTCACGGCAATCAAGAAACGCCCCGTTGCCCGCCTCCACCTGACGGTGAATGGCACGGGCGACGATATCGCGCGGAGCAAGCTCGGCCAGCTTGTGCTCTGCCAGCATGAAGCGCTCACCAGCCCTGTTGATCAATTTGGCACCATGACCGCGCAGGGCCTCGGTTGCCAGTGGCGCCGGATCCTTGCCGACGTCAAGCGCAGTGGGGTGGAACTGGACGAATTCAGGATCGGCGATGACCGCTCCGGCCCTTGCCGCCATGGCGATACCGTCACCGTTGGATTCGGGGGGATTGGTTGTTACCCGATAGAGATTCCCAGAGCCGCCCGAGGCCAGAACCACGGCACGGGCCGGGAAAAAGATCGTGCTGCTTTCCTCGTCCTCGGGTCGGGCACAGTTGCGGGCAACGATGCCTTTAACATAGCGCCCCTCCATGTGCAGCCGTTCGGCCTGATAGCCAGAAACGATACGGATGGACGGCGTGTCAACCACCCGACGGATCAGAGCCTCCATAATGGCATAGCCAGCCTTGTCGCCGGATACGCGCACCACACGACTGGCTGAATGCGCCGCCTCACGGCTGAGGCGCAGTTTGCCTTCAAGATCCTTGTCAAAGGGCACGCCCACTTCCAAAAGGTCAAGGATGCGCGTCGGGGCCTGTTCGGTCATCAGTCTGGCGATGTTCTCGTCGACGATCCCGGCACCGGCCTCGATGGTGTCTCTCAAGTGCGACTCCGTGCTATCGCCTTCAGAGACGGCAGCCGCGATGCCACCCTGCGCCCATACCGAGGAGGCGCCTTCGCCAATAGGCGCTGCTGAAATGAGCGTTACCGGTCGCGGAGCCAGCTTGTAGGCACAGAAGAGACCGGCCAGACCGCCGCCAACAACGATGACTTCATCGTTGCGTTGCCAGCTTTCGGGTCGGAAATCGTCGGGGGCAGAGACTATCATGGGCGCAACTTCAATCTGGCCGGGACTGCATGCGCTCCGCAAGGGGAGCGGCCCGTTCCCCGGCACAGGATGGGGAAGAAAAGAAAAGGCCCGGGTCAGCCTGTTGCCGTTGTTCCGGGCCTTCGATGTCAGGATTTCAGATTGATCATCCGCTCGACAGCCAGACGGGCCCTGTCGGCAACGAGAGGATCAACCGTGACCTCTTCCTGCATGTAGAGCAGGCTATCGAGGATTTTCGGCAAGGTGATCTTCTTCATGTGCGGGCACAGATTGCAGGGCCGGACGAATTCGACCTCCGGCGCTTCGCTGGCCACATTGTCGGCCATGGAACATTCGGTGATCATCATCACCTTGCCGCCACGCCTGCCCTTCACCCAGTCGATCATGCCCTTGGTGGAGCCGGAATAGTCGGCTTCGGCGACCACCTCTGGCGGGCATTCAGGATGGGCAATGACCTGCACATCCGGCATGGAACGGCGATAGGCCCGGATCTCGTCGGCGGTGAAGCGCTCATGCACTTCACAGGAGCCTGCAAATGTCAGCACTTCGACATCGGTCTGGGCGGCGACATTGCGCGCCAGATACTGATCGGGCACCAGCAGCACGCGATCCACGCCCAGGCTTTCGACTACCGCCACCGCATTCGAAGAGGTACAACAGATGTCGCACTCCGCCTTGACCGCTGCCGAGGTGTTCACATAGGTGATGATCGGTACGCCGGGATATTTGTCGCGCAGAGCGCGGACGTCTGCTGCCGTGATGGAGGACGCCAGTGAGCAGCCTGCCGTGCTGTCCGGAATGAGCACGGTCTTCTGGGGGCAAAGAATCTTGGATGTCTCGGCCATGAAATGCACACCGCACTGGATTATCAGGTCCGCATCCGAACGCGCGGCCTCAATGGCCAGCTGCAGGCTGTCACCACGGATGTCGGACACGCCGTGAAAAATCTCCGGCGTCTGATAATTGTGAGCGAGAATAACGGCGCCGCGCTCCTTTTTCAGCCGGTTGATCGCGGCAACATAGGGCGCATGGAAGGGCCATTCGATAGCGGGAATGATGTGCTTGACCTTTTCGTAGATGTCATCAGTCTCGGCGGCTACCTCTGCGGTATAGGCCAGATCCGGCATCGGCAGGATTCCCCTCTCCTGCGCGGCCTTGCTCGGGGCACGTTTTGCGAAATCGGTAGCGGTCTGGGCGGGCATCATCATCCGAGTCTGGCCTCCTTCAAATAGCGCGGTGCTCTGACCAATCTGTCTGGACACGCTTTGAAACGCGAAGGGCTATTCTGATTGCCCTCATGCGTCCTGTTTCCAACCAGCTCCCCTCCTCCTCGTGGCCCAGAGCATTGCCGCTTCAGGCCAGAGCCGCTGACGCTGTTGCGCCGGAGAGGGCCTCCTCGCCCCTTTGCGCTCCGACATTCCAGCAACTCAACTTATGCTCATTTTGAGCATAAGGAGGGTAATAAAACAACCAGCGCACCGCTGGTCCCCTGCCCTTGGGCAGTATTACGTATTTCATCGGTAATATAGGGCCAACCTGTCGGGATTTCCAGAGCCTGAAGCGCGCCGGGGGATAAGTGGAGCCTGCGGTCGCTGCGTCTGGCGACTTCATCCCCGCGCTTTGCCAACCGTCAGATCCGTCGGCCAAATGCCGGCGACTTGCCTATATTTTCGGAAATACGCAATGAATTCAGAAGCAAGCGAATTGCGTTTTTCAAGGTTCCAAAGAAAAGACCCAAGACCTTTTGGCCTTGGGTCTTTTCTCAAAAAGAAGAAAAATAACAGGATCTCGTGCTGGCAAAATTTGTAAACAGGCGCCAAATAAAAACGAAACAGGATTAGGTTCTGAAAGCCTTGAACTATAAATTTTCAAATCTCGATCTGTCTTACAGACAAACTACCCAAGTTTGATGACAGTTCTTTGACACCCATACGGAAAAATGACCATTGCCTTCACTCGGGCCAACAAACCGCACATCGCAATGGGTAAGTCATCCTTCGCGCGCATGGCGAGCACAAACAGATTGCCATCATGCGGCAGACATCACGGGAAATGGAGTGCTAGACGGAAACACCGGTTGCGAAGCTGACGATCTGCCAGCTGCCATCGGGAACCTGACAGGCCTGGCCTTCGATATTCTCGACACCGGTCACCCGATGCATAGAGCTTTTGAAGGAACGGCATTCTTCGTTCATCATATCGGGCAGTTTACGCACCTGGGTGATGCGGCCCTTCGAGCCGGTTGCCGGATTGGCCCAGTCGGCATTGATGTCGCCGCTCTGCATGGCAACCTTGTCGAATGAAGAAATGCGATCGAGAAGAATCTGCCAGTCGGATGGATCTATGCCAGCCAGCAGACTGTTGGTGAGCCCCGTGGAACCGGTCTTGATTTCATCGATCTTGGCACTGGAGCCTACAAAACTGACAGAAGCACAGGCCCCGAGGGAACAACAGGCGGCCACCACGCACAGCTTTACGACGCCGCGTGCGACGCTGTAAATAGATGCAGGGACTCTATGGCCAAACATGTCCGGTTCCTTTAAACTCCAGGGCCGAGCCTGCATCGTCATGCAGGTCCCACCTTTGAATTGATAAAACTATTTTCAGCCAGGAAGGTTAATGAGTGGTAACTTTACTGAGGTAAATAAGCCTCTGGAGCTCTTTTCTCATTGGTTGGCGGAAGCCGAAGCCAGTGAAGTCAATGATCCCAACGCCATGGCAGTCGCCACGGTCGACGAAAGTGGCATGCCGAATATCCGCATGGTGCTGTTGAAGGATTATTCCGAAAAGGGCTTTGTCTTCTACACCAACTTTGAAAGCGCAAAAGGCCGTGAGCTGCTTGCCAGCCACAAGACTGCTCTGCTCTTCCATTGGAAAAGCCTCCGGCGCCAAGTGCGTATCCGGGGCAACGTAGAAGTTGTCAGCAAGGAAGAAGCTGATGCCTATTTCGAGTCCCGCGCTCGCGGCAGTCGTATCGGCGCATGGGCTTCCAAGCAATCCAGGCCACTGGAAAGCCGCTTTGCCCTTGAGAAATCCGTTGCGGAATACACCGCCAAGTTCAATATCGGCCGCATCCCGCGCCCCGACTACTGGTCCGGATTCCGCGTGGTTCCCGAGGAGATCGAATTCTGGCACGACCGTCAGTTCCGCCTGCACGACCGCGTTGTCTTCAAGGCTGTCGAAGGTGGCTGGGAAAAGACCCGGCTCTATCCGTAAACACACTGAAAAGCGGCCCTTCCAGGCAACCGTGACGGAGCGAAGGTGCAGCCCGGCGAGCTGCTCGACAAAGAACCATCAAGCGACCGGACATCCACCGACCAGATGCCCGGTTTTCTCCCTTCCGGCCCTAGTGGCCCTTTCCAAGTAACCACCATGACCATTACAAGCATGACCGCCCCTCTGTTGCAGGGGTTTCTGCTGGGGGCTTCCCTTATCATCGCCATTGGGGCGCAGAATGCCTTTGTCCTGCGTCTCGGACTGCAGCGGCAACATGTTCTGCCCGTCGTTCTGATCTGCGCCTTTTCCGACGCGCTACTGATAACGGCCGGTGTTGCTGGCATGGGAACGCTCGTCAAACAGTCGCACACCCTGTTGACTATCATCACCTGGGGCGGGTTTGCATTTCTGGCTACCTATGGGCTGCAGGCTTTCATCCGGGCTTTCAGAAGCAATGGAATGCATGTTGGAAAAGCCGAAGCTGTCAGTCTCAGAAACGCGGTATTGACCGTACTCGCCTTCACCTATCTCAATCCCCATGTCTATCTGGATACGGTAATGCTGGTGGGCAGTCTGTCGGCCCGCTGGCCGGGCATGCAGCAGTGGCTGTTTGGGGCCGGGGCTATCAGCGCGTCCTTCGTCTGGTTCTTTGCCCTTGGTTACGGAGCGCGCATTCTCTCGCCACTGTTCGAACGGGCCATTGCCTGGCGCATTCTCGATTTCCTCATCGGCACCGTCATGTGGCTATTGGCCTGGTCTCTGATCCACAGCGCTTTCTGAGGCCGGGCGTCTGCACCAGACGCAAAAAGCGCTTCACGATGTGAAGCGCTTCCACATTGTTGGCTTTTGCGCGAGATCCACTGTCAACCGCACCAAGCTTGGATGCGCCAGCAAGCGAGCCATGCGGGTTGGAGACCATTCAGAGGCTCCAAGGCTCAATCACGCGTCACTAGGGTCCTTGACAGAATTGCAGGCCCAAGACAGGAACCAAGGGCAGCAGCACCACAGATCCTGACAGGATCCGCCGGCGACAATTCTAACAAGAGATCCTATTTCTTGTCATGAACAGGATCGTAATCCTTGTGCTTGGCTTCGATGTGCTTCTTGACGCAGCAAGCAGCAGCAACGGAAGGAATACCGATTTCGTGGTATTCTTTTTGCAGAAGATCAATCGAAGAAGATTTTTTTGCTTGTTCAGGCATGGTCATGTCTCGTCAAATTTGCCAGTTCACTCCGGTGAATAGACCTTAGCCCAAAGTATCTTCCAGATGTTTGACTCAGTCCAAACCTGATTATCTTTCCCCGATTTTTTGGATATCCCCCTACAAAGCCATTCGATAAATGCGCGGGAGATGTGCAAAAATCACATTTCCTTTGTCGGAAAAATGACAAAAAACATAATTTTTCAAAATTTGAAATACCAGCATATAATTTCTTTAAATGCACTATATTCGACATATATATTGGAAATCTTCGTCAAATCTGCACAACTTTGAGGCAAATCTCGCCATTTCGAGCCGCAAATCTTGTACTCAAGCTTTTCTCATGCAAATTTGCATATGCGGTATGTATCAATTGGATGACTTGTATTGCTCGCCAACAGCAACATGTTGCACTTTTCAAAGCGGCCAGCCCTGTTCCAACAGCCGTTCCGATCAATGATCAGGGCATTGTCGGCCCGATTCAGCGGACCGCGATAAAATGGGCCAGAAGATAGTTTGACTCACGCTTGATCGAATTGATGATCTCCCGATCCGTGACCATGTCCCCTCCATTCCTGTCCAGACGCATGAATAGTGGAAACAGCGTCAGACCAAGCCGGAAGGAGAGGAATAGCTCTGCCGAAATGTTGCGAACCGTATTCTGGGCAACGCCTCTCTTGATGGTTGCTTCGATCAGATTAAGAATTTCGTTGATCTTGTCTTCACTGCTGGCAAGGATCGAATTCTTGTTGGGAGCAGGAAAATCATAGAGCAGCAGGCGGGCATAGCCCCGTTTGGCAAGATAGAGATCGATCGTACGGTCTGCACTGGCGAGCAGAGCCTCGCGAGGTGGCAGCGCCGACAGCTCCTTGTAGATATCCAGCAATTTTCCCAGAAACTCATCGGTCAGAGCTTCGAGCAGCACCTTGCGACTGTCAAAATGCGCATAGAGAGATGGCAGCTGGACACCAACCTTCTCAGCGACATCCTTGAGCCGAAAGCCCTCGACGCCATTGCGGGCGATCTCCTGCTCAGCCACTTCGAGAATGATTTCCCGTGTGCTGCGCTTTCCTTCAGTCTGCCTTTTGCTTTTTGTGGTCATCGTATTTCAACCAGGTCTTGCCTTGCTGTCTCAAGGTACACATCTCACATGGCCGCATCTGTACATCGACACCCGGGTGTATGGCGTGTTGCTTTGGTCCGGTGGTGGGCGTCGGTGCCTAGTTGGTCATATTCACAATCGATGATTGAAAAATGCTTGTCAACGCTTGATAGCAACCTTGTTACTAAAGACATTTTTCATTCACCGCTACGATGTACCAGCCAATGGATCGATTTCCAAGGGCTTCGTCCGGTCCGCTTCGAGACACATCCATGACCGGTTTTGCGCCGCCCTAGTTTGCTGGTGCAAACCACTCTTTTACTTCCCCATGCGGGCACTGGATCAGTGTCGTCATAAATACACGAAAATGCCGCAAGCTTATGTCGGCCTACGAAGCACCGCAGGTGCTGTTGTATTCGTTTGGCCAATACTGAAGTATTTTCAAGTATCTCCAAAAGTGACACCACGCATCCCGCACGCTTTCGGCGTAAGTGAGTTGATTTTTCTTCCGCAGTTCGGCTCAATATTTATGAAATATGGATAAGATCAAACGATTCTTGGAAGCAAGTCGCATGATTTATGAAAGTCCATCTGACCCTGCCTTGACCGACTGGCTCAATATCTGCGATTTTGAGGCGCTTTTCTGGGAGGAAGGCCTCAGAATACAAACCTTTGATCGGGCATTGGCCAACGAACGGCCCTATTTCGTCCAACAGCATCCTTCATCATCCCATAGCGGACCGGGAGCCAAGCATGTCGATGAGTGGCTCCCGTTGCTGCTTTTCGGCAAGCACATCAGCGGCGACATGCGGCACTGGGATTCCACTCTTGAGGTCTGCGCCACACGGACCGGCAGTGGTAACCCCAAGACTGCCAACGGCTGCAGCTTCGACGCCATGTACCGTTTGTTCTCCAACCAACCCCATATTTCGCCCGACCGGGAAGGCTATCTGGAAATCACGCGTGCGATGAACCCACGTCAGGGCGCCGACCTTGTCCGGCACGACCGGGAGCTGTCGCGAGTGGGAGTGATTATCGAGAGCTATCGCCCCTTCAGCATCAGTCTGCAGGAAGTGGAGCGAGAGGTGAAGCGGCCGTATTGCGCAAGGCCGCGAAGAACTATGAACCCGATACCACCTTGATCATCTGGCTCAGAGATGAGCCGCCAGCCCTTGGCAAACGCCTTCAGGACAAGGACCTGCACAGAGACATCCTTCAGCTCTCTGATGGTGTCTTTGCCAATGTCTGCTGTGTCGGTCTGAAGACAGGCATCTCATGGCTCCTGGGCACCGGCCTCTAAGGTCGGGAAGTGTCTGGTGCTCAATCGACGTCTGCGGGCAAGTGACTCTCGAACGATAATGCTGTCTTGTCCAACAAAAAAGCCGCAGCATTTGATGCCACGGCTTCTGAATTCCTGTGTCCTGTCCAGTAAACCAGACTAGTGCAGCTTGGTTCCGACCTCGGCGATGGATGCCTTCAGCAGGTCCTTGCCAGCCTTGCCTTCCATCTTCTTGGTTAGTATCTTCTCGGCAGCCTTGATGGCCAGATCAGTGGCAGCACCCTTGACTTCGCTGAGGGCACTGGCTTCGGCCTGGGCAATCTTGTCTTCTGCGAGCTTGGTGCGGCGAGCCACGAAGTCGGTGATCTTGACCTGAGCCTCTTTCTCCATCGCTTCTGCTTCGCGCTTGGCAAGCATCACGATTTCTTCCGCTTCACTCTCGGCTTCACGCGCCTTGCGCTGATATTCAGCCAGAAGGGCCTGAGCCTCTTCCCGCAGGCGGCGTGCCTGATCCAGTTCGTCTTCAATGGCCTTGGCGCGCTTGTCCAGAGCCGCAGCAATCGTTGCGGGAACACCCATTTTCAGGATGATGCCGACAAAGATGAGGAGACCGATAAAGGCCCATAGCGTATTCGTACCCATCAGGCTCTCCCTCTAGTTTGCCTTGACCGTGGACACGGCGGCGGCAACTTCCTTCTCAGTGACGCTGGAGCCGAGAATGTGCTCCAGAATGGCTGAGGTGGTGCTCGTTGCAATCGCGTCAACTTCGCCCATGGCGGCGTTCTTGACGGCTGCAATCTTCTTGTCCGCAGCGGCAATCTGGCTGGCCACGTCCGCCTCAACCTTGGCCAGTTCGGCTTCGATATGAGACTTTGCTTCCTCACGGGCAGTATGTGCGATGCCGTGTGCCTTCTGGCGTGCTTCAGCCAGAGACTCTTCATAGGAAGCAATCGCTTCATCCGTCTCCCGCTTCAAGCGCTCTGCCTCGCCAAGGTCACTGGCGATGCGATCACGGCGCACTTCCAGAATGTTGGCAATCTGAGGCAAAGCCACCTTGGACATAATGTAATAAAGCAGCCCGAAGGTGATGGCCAACCACAGAAGCTGAGACCCAAAAGTCGATGGATCAAAAGGAGGGAATGATGAATGCCCGCCTTCTCCTCCGCCGTGACCGGCTACTTCCGTATGCGCATCGATCTGCTGTTGCGCCATCGTCATCTCCAAATCATAAAGTCAGACCCGCTTGACGATCTAGCTATCGGCTTGGCTTTCGATGCGCCAGCCAAAGGCCGACATCGCATGGCCATTCCTGTTAGCCCCGAGGGTATCAGCAGGGGGCTCCGAAGAAACGCCCTGTCCAATTCCTATCGCTGCCTCCGGCGTCCAGAGCCCGCCCTTTACAAGAAGGGAGGCCCGGCATGGCTTGAGACAAGCGCGGGTGATCGTTGTTGCTCTTCAAAGGCAGAAGGGGCAGACCGACAGTCGGCCCGCTTCAAATTCCAATGCACTGAAGAGTTCAAGGCGGTAACTGAGACCTTGAAACTATCCGTTGCCTGATCCTGTCCCCAAGGACAGACAATCAGTATTAGACAACGAACATCAGCAGGAAGGCAACGACGAGAGAGAAGATGCCAAGACCTTCTGCAAGCGCTGCGCCAACCAGAGCGTTGGTGAACTGAGAGGCTGCTGCAGACGGGTTGCGAAGAGCACCGGTCAGATAGTTGCCGAAGATGGTACCAACACCGATACCGGCGCCAGCCATACCAATACAAGCGATACCAGCACCAATCAGCTTTGCTGCTTCTGCATCCATTGTAAATTCTCCTGTTTCATTCAATCAGAATTTGAGTTGGGTTAATGTTGGTTTGAACTCATTCAGACGAGCCCGAAGCCTTATCAGTGTGACGGGTGAATTGCGTCGTTCAGATAAACACAGGTCAGGATCGTGAATACATAGGCCTGCAATACTGCGACCAGAGTTTCCAGTGCAGTCAGGGCAACGGTCATACCGAGCGGAAGAACGCCAGCAAACCAGCCCCCTACACCTGCCGCCGTCAAGGTGACGATAAAGCCGGCGAACACTTTCAGCACGATATGACCGGCAAGCATGTTACCGAACAGACGCAAAGAGAGAGAAACCGGACGAGACAGGAAGGATAGCACTTCGATAATGGCGATAAACGGCGCGATTGCCACAGGCAATCCGGATGGCAGGAAGAGCTTGAAGAAGCCAAGTCCGTTGCGCATTAGGCCATAGACGATCACAGTGAAGATGACGAGCAACGCCAGCGCCGCGGTGATCACCAGATGACTGGTAACAGTCATGAAATAGGGCACCAGCCCAAGAACGTTCGCTGTCAGAACGAAAGCGAAAATCGAGAAGACGAACGGGAAGAAGCGCATGCCTTCCGTTCCGGCAGAATTGCGCAGTGTGCTGGCAACCAGCTCATACATCAATTCGGCTGCGGACTGCCAGCGGGTCGGCACGAGGCCGCGGCCGGAAGTCGAAAGAATCAGGAACGCGGAAATCAGAACGACAATTGCGATCATGAACATTGCGGAGTTCGTCATCGCGAACTTCACACCACCGACTTCGCCCAGAGTGAATATATCATGGATCTGGAACTGATGAATCGGATCAACGGCGGGATCGGTCACTCGTTTGCCCTCTCAATCAACCTGGTCATCCAGAGCTGCCCCGGTGCGCTTTTGGCGCGTAACCGTATTCGACAGACTGGTGTTAAATTCTCAAATGCGTCCTTACCCGCGATTATCGCTCATGGCAAGTCACAGTTCGTTTAAATCAAGCCCCCGGAGGCGGCAACTTGCCCGCCGAGCGCAGCAAATTCAGCATTCCGGCCATGAACCCGAGCAGCAGGAAGATGATCATCCCCCACGGCCTCACGCCCAGCCATTCATCAATCAGCCAGCCGATGGCTGTCCCAACAAGTACTCCTGCGACAAATTCGGACCCAAGTCGCCATGCCATTGCAAGACCATTGTTGTTATCGCGGGACTGGCTCTTCCGGTCCTTTGTCGCCTGATCCTGCCGAATGCGGGCAAGTTCAGCGTCCAAGGAATCCCGGCGCGTGTCCAGCTCCGGCTCTCCGCCCCGTTGCCTGGTGGTCTCCGGAGTTTCCGCTTTCTTTTCACCGGTCATCCCTTTGAGCCCCTGCAACTGTCGAAGACGGGCGCACCTTAATCGGGGCCAGTTGGGGTGTCAAGCCAGCATATCCCTAAGTCATATACCTGTAATCCTTAGAGAAATTGCAAATGAGGGCAAAATATCCTCCATTAGTTTGCCCAATGAGGCATGGCAAAAGCTCTTCGCGGGTGCAAAACGACGTGGAAATCTCGGATATTTCACCCCCTCACGTATTTTTGAGCGGGATTTTTCCCATTCGTATCAATACGAAAGTCGCAAAAACCTGTGTGTTTCTCCCTGTTTTGGAGCCCATTGGATAGGCCCGACAGGCGATGAAGAATCTCTTTGTCCGGAGATTCTGTCCTGCTCCCTGTCGCAGCTCCTTCGCAGAGGCATCAAAAAGACTTACTACTTTTTGTGGCGCAGCATGCGCCGATTTGCTCGCAGCTTCCGAGCCTTACCAACTTTTCATTTGGGACGGCCATATTTCCCCTCTAACTTATAATGCATCCAATTTGACTGCGATGCGGCATTGGCCGGTGTAAGCCAAAAGCAGACGGTACTGGCCCGGTTTGGGATCAGGGCCAGATTCGGGCGCCCGGCCGATAGCTGCCACAGCTTTGCCGTAACTTTGATTTAGCAGTTGGCAAGAGTTTCATGGCAAGAGTGGGCGTTCTGGCAAAACGCCCTGCAGACCGAATGCTTGCAGACCAATAGAAAGACTGGAGATTTGAATGCGAAGACAGGTTCTCTCGATTGACCGCTCGATCCATCGCTCCGTGATGATCATGCTGATGGCTGGCAGCCTGCTTGGCGGCGGTTCCGCCGCGCTGGCTAGCCAAAGTGCCACCCAGCCCTCAGGTCGCGCCCAGCCGGTGGCCGGCGCTCCGGCCAAGGTGAGCGCTCTTGGGCAGGCGATGGGTGCCAGTCTTGCGGAGTTGCCACAATTCGGAACCAACTTCTCCACCTTCAATCTCGAGAACGGCATGCAGGTTGTGGTCATTCCCGATCATCGCGCACCAGTCGTCACCCACATGGTCTGGTACCGGGCTGGTGCCGCTGACGAGAAGCCGGGCGTCTCGGGCATTGCCCATTTTCTCGAGCATCTGATGTTCAAGGGCACGAAGGCCCACCCGGATGGAGAGTTTTCCAAGATCGTGGCCTCACTGGGCGGCGAGGAAAATGCTTTCACCACTCAGGACTACACCGCCTATTACCAGCGCGTCGCCAAGCAGCACCTCAAACTGATGATGGAGCTTGAAGCGGACCGCATGGCCAATCTTCAGCTCACGGACGAACAGGTCAAACCGGAACTGAAGGTCATTCTGGAAGAACGCGCCATGCGGATCGACACGGATCCAAGTTCGCTGCTGAGCGAATCCCTTGATGCGGCGCTCTACCGAAATCATCCGTATGGCATTCCGGTGATTGGCTGGGAACACGAGATGGAGCAGCTGGACCGTCAGGACGCCATCGACTGGTATAATGAATTCTACACGCCCAACAATGCCATCCTGATCGTCGCCGGGGACATCAACGAGGACGAGGTCCGGGCGATGGCCAAGGAAACCTATGGCAAGGTTGTGCGCCGGGCCGAACCGAAGGCACGGCTTCGCCCCCAGGAGCCGCCGCAGCGCACTGCCCGCACACTGACACTCACCGACGAACGGGTCAACCAGCCCAGCGTCCGCCGCGCCTACATGGTCCCATCGGATCACACCGCCAAGGACGGCGAGGCCGAGGCGCTCGACCTGCTCACCTATATTCTCGGGTCGGGGCCAAACTCGCGTCTTTATAAAAGCCTCGTGATGGACAACAAGATCGCCACCTCTGCCGGCGCCTATTACCAGAGCACCACGCTTGATGATACGGACATGATGTTCTACGGCATTCCGGCGGCCGGCAAGTCCGTTGATGATGTACTCACCGGCATCAAGGGCGAAATCGACAAGATCATCAAGGAAGGGGTGAGCGAGGAAGAAGTCGCACGAGCCAAGCGCGCCATTCTGGCCCAGACCTTCTATGCCCAGGACAATCAGGCTTCTCTGGCCAGAATCGTCGGCACGCCACTTGCCACCGGGCAGGATCTCGACGCGCTGCGCAAGTGGCCAGAACATCTGGCCGCCGTCACGCCTGAACAGGTGGTGGCCGTTGCCGCGGAATATCTGCAGGAAAACAGGTCTGTCACCGGCTACCTGCTCCCGCCTGGCGTCAGCGCCGGTCCGACCGGGAAAGTCACCGAATGCGCCCCCGGCGAAAACCAGCCGATCCCCAAGGCACGCGAGATGAGCCAACCCAAGGATGCCCCCAGGGTATCGCAGAAAGTGCCAAATCCGCAGTCCCGTCCGCAGGGGCAGCCAAAGCCGAAACCTGCAACGGGTGCCACCAAGACCCCCGCTTCCCCAAATGCTGAAGCACCCAAGGCTGAAGCACCAAGCACTGAAGTCAAGCAGTAAGGAGGATCGAGATGACCAGACGACAGGCAATGCCCATGCGCCAGATCCAGACCAGTCGCGCACCGATCCACCAGACAGCCAAGGACGCCACCATGCACAATCGTCCAGCCCGGGCTCAAGCCCTTGCCAACCAGACCGAAGGCACCGCTCGCGCACTCGTCATTCTGCTGGGGCTTTTTGCCAGCCTTTTTGTTCTGTTCAGCTGGGGTCAGGCACGCGCCACGGAAATCCAGCGCGTTGTCAGTGACAAAGGCATCGAGGCATGGCTGGTGGAAGACCACACAGTGCCGATCATAGCCGTGGACTTTTCCTTTACCGGCGGGTCTGCCCAGGATACCCTGGGCAAGGAAGGCACGGTTTCCATGCTGACCAGTCTGCTTGACGAAGGAGCTGGCGACATGGACAGCCCGACCTTTCAGACCGCCCTTGAAGACAACGCCATCAAGCTCAGCTTCAGCGCGAGCCGCGACCGTTTCTATGGTTCGCTGCGCACACTGACGCCGAACCGACAGATCGCCTTCGACCTGTTGAGCAAGTCGCTGCAATCACCGCATTTCGATGCCGAGCCGATTGAACGCATGCGGGCCCAGTGGATTGTCTCGGCCAAGCGCAAATTGACCGACCCTGACTCCATCGCCGGACGGGCGATGCGCGAAGCTGCCTTTCCGGATCACCCCTACGGCCTTGACAGCGACGGCTCCGAAGCCTCGCTTGCCAATGTCACGCGGGACGACATTACCGCCATGCACAAGAATATCATGACCCGTGACGGTCTGTTCATCGGTGTGGTGGGCGCCATCGATGCCGACAGTCTCAAGGCCATGCTCGACCAGGTCTTCGCTCCGCTTCCCGAAACTGGCACCCTTGCACCGATTTCAGACGCGACCATTGCCACGACCGGTGAGCAACATGTTGATTTTGCCACTCCTCAAACCTCGATCAGCTTCATGATGCCTGGCATCAAACGTAACGACAAGGACTTCTACGCCGCCTATCTGGTCAATCATATTCTTGGCGGCGGCTCCTTCTCCTCGCGCCTCTATGAAGAAATCCGCGAGAAGCGCGGCCTTGCCTACAGCGTCTACAGCTATCTCAGCGATTATGACCACGCCCAGATTCTGGCAGGCGGAATGGCCACGCGCACCGGCAACTCCGATCAGGCGCTGATGCTGGTCAAACAGGAAATCCAGCGCCTCGGCAACGAGGGCCCGACCGAGGAAGAACTGGCCGACACCAAGAAATTCCTCATCGGCAACTATCCGCTGCGTTTTGACAGCTCCTCCAAGATTTCCCGTCAGTTGGTGGGCATTCAGGAAGAAGGCCTCGGGATCGACTATTTCGACAAGCGCAACAGCTATATCGAGGGTGTCTCGATGGAAGACGCCAAGCGAGTCGCCAAACGACTGCTGGATCCATCCAAGTTGCTGATCATCACAGTCGGCCAACAAATCAAGCACGCAGCGATCAGCCCGGACCAGCAGCCGAGCGCAGTTCCGACCCCAGCCAACGACAATGGCGGCAAGAAACCAGCCAAGGTCGCGACCAACTGAGCGCCTCGACTGAACCTCTGAACTGAACCCCAGCACTGAGCCGCTGTTCAGGCGAGACGCCAGATACCGCCAGCCGCCGACGGGCCTACCCTTCGGCGGCTCTTTTGTGCCCGCTTCCCTGAAGTGCCCGCGCCGCCCGTTCGCGACAGCAGCCATGCAAACGGACACTGGACCTTGGGCGCTCCATCAACTAAAAGACTTCCAACTGCGCAGCCCTAGCGCACCCCTTGTCCGTTTCTTGCCCATTGCCAGAATGAAAAAAATGACCCGACCAGCAACTCAGTGGCGCCCGCTTCATACCGACATCGACCCGCAAACCGGCGCCCCCGCCCCTGGTCTTGCTGATGATCCGGGGTTTCAGAGCGCCAGCAAGCTGCTTGCGGATGGTGGACTGGTGGCCGTGCCGACCGAGACGGTCTACGGGCTGGCGGCGGATGCTACCAACGCCGAGGCGGTGGCCAGTATCTATCAGGCCAAGAACCGGCCAAGCTTCAACCCGCTCATTTCGCATTTGCCAAGCCTTGCGGCTGCCGAGCTGCATGGGCTGTTCAATGAAGATGCCCTGAAGCTTGCGAAATCCTTCTGGCCGGGGCCGATCACGCTCGTGGTGCCCAAGCGATCGGAAAGCTCCATCGCCGATCTGACCTCCGCAGGCCTTGACACCGTTGCCATCCGGGTGCCCGATGCCCCCTTGATGCGGGCGCTGGCCTTTGCCACGGGCAAGCCGCTCGCCGCCCCGTCGGCCAACCGCTCGGGTCGGGTCAGCCCGACCACCGCTGCGCATGTGAGCGATGAACTGGCCGACCGCATCGACATGATCGTCGATATGGGTGCGTGTCGGGTCGGCGTCGAATCAAGTGTCATCCTCTGTGTGGACGGCGAACCGGTAACATTGCTGCGCCCGGGAGGCGTTTCGGCGGAAGATCTGGAAGCCGTGCTCGGCCGTCCCCTTGCCCGGGCAGGTACAAACGACAAGACTCCGAGTTCGCCGGGCATGATGACCAGCCACTATGCACCGTCGGTTCCGGTGCGGCTCAATGCCGAAATGATCGAAGCCGGCGAGGCCCTTCTGGCCTTTGGCCCGACGCTGCCCGCCCATGCCGACCGCGCGGTCGAGATCGTCAATCTCTCCGAAAGCGGCGACAGCTTCGAGGCAGCCCAGAAGCTCTTTGCTGCCTTGAGAGCGCTTGATCGCCCAGATGTCCGCTGTATCGCCGTTGCTCCCATCGGCAACGAGGGCCTTGGCGAAGCCATCAACGACCGTTTGAAACGCGCCGCCGCCTGATCCCTTCTGTCGCGAACGTCCCGGCGAGACAGCCCATGCGCCTTCATGCCCTTGTAAAAACGCGCCCAGTGGCCAGACATTCATGTAGGCTTCATCTTCATTTCTCTATAGGATGAATGCCGGTGCAAGGGGTTGCACTGGCATTTTGCAAACTCTGACCGAGCACCCGTGAGGCACGGACTGCGGTCATTGATAGGGGAAAATCATGTTCAAGGAATTTCAGACATTCATTGCCAAGGGCAATGTCATGGATCTGGCTGTCGGCGTCATCATTGGCGGCGCATTCGGTCTGATCGTCACATCGCTGACCAACGACATCATCATGCCGATCGTCGGCGTGATCTTTGGTGGCCTCGATTTTTCCAACTATTTCCTGCCTCTGAGCAGTAGCGTCACCGCCACAACGCTGGATGCAGCAAAGGAACAGGGCGCCGTTCTCGCCTATGGCAACTTCCTGACGGTGGTGCTGAACTTCCTCATTCTGGCCTGGATCATCTTCCTGATGGTCAAGGGCGTCAACAAGATGCGGGCAGAAGCAGAGGAACGCATGTTTAAGAAGGAAGAGGAACAAAAGGCGGCAGAACCGGAAGCTCCGGCAGCAGACATCGCCCTTCTCACGGAAATCCGCGACCTTCTAGCCAAACAGAAGGCCTGAGCCTTCTCGTGGCGCTTTCTCTCATCAAGATGCCCCCGCCTCGCCTTTGCGCAATCAGCGGGGGCTGTCATCAAAGTTTGTTCTGGCTGTAATTTCGCTGCCATCTCCGGGATGGAATGGTTTGGGTCTCTTTCTTTCCTATTGCCCAGTTTCAAGAGACCTCAAATGACCAGACACCCGTCCAAGGCTTCATCGAGCCTGTCGCGCCGCAGCCTGCTTCTCGGCGGAGCCGCCATCGCCACATCCGCCGCCTTTTCTCCCATACTGACCTTTCGCGCCAACGCCACTCCGATGGCTGGCGAGTTGCAGCTGGTGCCCGCCACTCCAAACCCGAACGGCGTCATCGACAAGCTGTTTCTGCTGAAGGGCGACCCGCTCGCTGGCCAGATCAAGACCATTGTCGCCGAGGATGGCAGCCCGGTTCCGGCTCCAGTCCTCAAGGATGGCGAGCGTCGGGTGCTGCGTGTGCTGCATTTCAACGACATGCACAATCACATCACCGATCTGCACGGCAAGAAGGGCGACACCTATCGCCTTGCCCAGATGGTCAAGTTGGTCAAGGACGCCCGCACCAATGCGGCAGACAACGAAGCCGTGCTGTTTGTCTCTGCCGGTGACGATCACACCGGTTCGATCTTTGATGAACTGATGGGATGGACCCCGGAAGAGTTCGTCGCAGACGCCAGCTATCGCGCCTACAGCGCTGCCGGGGTTGAAATCGCGGCCCTTGGCAACCACGAATTCGACCGCGGTGCCGCACTGCTCAAGAAGGGCAAGGACAGCGACGCCACCTTCCCGCTGCTGTCTGCCAACGTCCACTCGTCCGGCTACATGAAGCGCGATGAGGATTACACCGCCGCCGCCATTGCCGATATCAAGGGGCTACGCGTCGGCATCATCGGCCTTACAACCAACATTGACACCCGTGTTGGTCAGCCGAACGATCCGACGCTTGCCGTCGAGCGTCCGGTGACAGCCCTTGCCAACATCTTGCCTGCGGTTTCGGAAGTCTCCGACGTCGTCGTCATCCTGTCGCATTGTGGCTATGGCATTGGTCAGCACAAGTCCGGCAAGGCTGCGACCGCCCGCGCCATCGGGGACGGCGACTTTGCCATCGCCGAGATTGCCGCCAAGCTGAGCCAGAAACCTGTGGTCGTCGTTGGAGGTCATACCCACACCAAGCTCAATGAAACCGGCATCGACGAGAACAACCTCAAGGAAGGCGTTCTTATCACCCAGGCTCTGGCGCATGGCCAGTTCCTTGGCGATATCGCCATTTCCATCGCCGCCAATCAGGGCCGCAAGGACTGGTACAACTCGGTTTCCCTGCATCCGATCAAAGCCAGTGACAAGCGCGTGACAAGCGATGACCCGAAATACCTTAGCCTGCAGCAACAAGGCGACTGGGACGAAGCCTTTGAAGATGCTGTTGTGGCCCCTCTTCTCAAACAGCTCGACAGCAAGCTCGCCGAGACCATCGGCACCGTGGACACCGAAGCCCTTGGTCGCGACGTTACCATCGCCAGCCGCTATATCGGCGAGAGTGCGCTGGGCAATTTCATGAATGATGCCGTGGTTGCCCGCTCAAAAACCTTCCCCGGCGGCAAGGTCGACTTTGCCCTTTTCAACGCCACAGGCCTGTCGGCTGGCGTGGAGAAGGGACCGCTGACCTTCAAGGCTTGGTATGACGTGATGCCCTATGCCGACGCCATCCATGTGGCAACGATGACCGGAGCCCAGTTGCGCGACATGCTCAACAACAACGCAGTGCGCCTGCTGCGCCCGGAGGAAGCAGAAGGCGTGGACCTCAACGGCTTTGTCTCGCGCGGCTTCCTGCACTTCTCCTCTGGCATCCGTTATGAAATCGCACTTGGTGCCGACGCCAAGTCGGCAAAGGCGGTCAATATCACGCTCAACGGCCAGCCAATCGAGGAGGTTCTGAACAAGACATTCACCCTCGCCATCAACAGCTACATCGCCTTTGGCGCCTATGGCGAGACATGGAACGGCAAGCCGATCTCCGGCGGGGTGGCGGGCGACATTCAGAGCTTTGATCTCAGAGAACTCGACTATGATCACACCGGCCTAGTCTATCGCAACGAGGTCATCGCCTTCATCCGCGATCAGAAGGTAATCACCCAGGCCAACGGCGCCAAACTGGACGGACGTCTGGTGGTGAAGGCCTGAGCACTGGAGCCGCATTGAATATTGTGGTGCCTGTCTCCGTCAGGGGGCAGGCATTCTTGTTTCTGGCTCCCGTGTCTTGACGCATGGTTTGGGAGCCGTGTCTGGGGCTCATGCACGCATCAGGGAAAAACATTACATATCCGTCTCGACTCTGATCCCGGAAAGTAATAACCAAGAGCAAGGTGGCCTGGCGGTGGAGCCCGAACCCCTATCGCCTTGCGCCCTCCCCTGCAAGGCAGCCCTGGCCAGCCATTTTTGAATTTTGCAGCGCTGCAACGGTGCTGAACAAGAATAAAAAAAGGAACCTTTCATGGATCAGAGCAACGATTTTGCCTCCCTTGCCGATTTGGAAAAAACCAAGGAAGAAATGATCGCCAACCGGCGGCACATTCACCAGAACCCTGAGCTTTCACACGAGGAAGCAAAGACGGCTGCCTTTGTTGCCGGTAAGCTCAAGGACTGGGGCTATGAGGTAGCCGAGAATGTCGGCGGCCATGGCATCGTGGCCCGTCTCAAGGTTGGGGAAGGCAGCAAGAGCCTTGCCATTCGCGCCGACATGGATGCCCTGCCGATCACCGAAGAAACCGGCCTTGACTATGCCAGCCAGAATGAAGGCGTCATGCATGCCTGTGGTCACGATGGCCACACGGCCGTTTTGATGGGCGCGGCGGAGTATCTCGCCCGTACCAAACGGTTCAACGGCACCCTGAACCTGATTTTCCAGCCGGCAGAGGAAAGCCCGGTGAAGAGCGGGGCGGAACGGATGATCGAGGACGGGCTGCTGGAGCGCTTTCCGTTCGACTGCATCTACGGCCTGCACAATCACCCCGGCGCTCCGGTCGGGCAGATCATGCTGCGTGACGGACCAGCCATGGCCGGGGCCGACATGATCGACATCACCGTGCGTGGCAAGGGGGGCCATGGTGCCCGTCCGCAGGAGACCATCGACCCGGTGGTCACCGCCTGCCACATCGCCATCGGTCTGCAGACCATCGTTTCGCGGAACATCGATCCGTTCCAGCCAGCCGTGATCACCATCGGCGCGATCCATGGCGGCAAGGCACCGAACGTCATCCCCGAAGAGGTTCTGATGCGCGTGACTCTTCGCACCTTTGACCAGAAAGTGCGCGACCACGCCAAGAAGCGGATCATCGAAATGTCCCAGTCAATCGCCGAGGGCTTTGGAGCAACAGCAAGGGTGGATATTCCACACGGACTGCCGGTGGTCGTCAACTCGACTGCAGAAATGGAGTTTGCAAGGGAAGTGGCGATCGAACTCGTTGGTGAGGAAGGCATTGCCGAATTCCCGATCAGCTCGGGCAGCGAGGACTTCGCCCACTATCTGGCCCACAAGCCGGGTTGCTTCATTCGCGTCGGCAACGGGGTCGATTCGGCTGCGCTGCACAATCCCAAGTTCAACTTCGCCGATGACATGCTGCCGGTCGGTGCGGCCCTGTGGTCGCGTCTTGCGGAACGCTATCTGCAGGGCTGATCCGCGGTTTGCATCAGACCCGGCAACAAGACATTGCGCCAGCCTCTCTCACCCAACGAGGGGCTGGCCTTTTCATGAAACCAGGGCGCGTGGCTTGATCGTCTCAGACTTCGAGGCATCGTGTGCCGGAGCATCGGCCTTTCGAGCAGACAGGAAGGCACCAAGTTCGCTTGCGGGGACTGGTGGCGACCAGTAATAGCCCTGCACATACCGACCGCCAAGTCCGGTGACGACAGCCAGTTCCTCGGCTGTTTCCACCCCCTCGACAATGCACTCCACCCCCATGTCACGGCTGAGCGCCAGCAATGATTTGACGATCTTGTAGCTCGCTGGCTTCTTGTCCAGTTCAGAAACAAAGCTGCGATCGATCTTGATCGTGGTCAGAGGGAAGGCATGGAGCTGTGTGAGACTTGAAAAGCCGGTGCCGAAGTCATCGAGCGATATGCCGCAGCCCAGTGTCTTGAGAGCAGCGACAGCGGCTCTTGTCTGTGCCACGTTGCCCATGGCAGCCGTTTCCGTGATTTCGAAATCGATACGGCGCGGATCGACGCGACTTTGCATGACCACCGCAGCCAGCTTGGCAACCCGCTCCACCGAGCTGACATCATGGGCAGACAGGTTAAAGGACAGGTTGACGTCCCTTGGCCAGTCCGAGGCAACGGCAAGTGCCTTTTTCAGCAGGATGAGGGTGATCTCCCCGACCTTGCCGCTGCGTTCGGCAATGGGGATGAAGACAGCCGGAGACACCGTGCCGACCATCGGGCTCTCCCATCTGGCCAAAGCCTCCAATGCGGCGACACGATGGGATCGGATATCGATGATGGGCTGGAAATGAACGGTCAGTTCCTTTTCCAGATCCGCAGCCCTGATTGCCTGTTCTATCATGCTGCGGGCTTCCAGCTCGTGCGCCTGTTCCTTGGCGAACAGACCCGGATAGCCGCGATTGGCCCGCTTGTTCTGATACAGAGCATAGTCTGCGCATTCATAAAGCTCGTGCGGGGTCCGGGCCACATCGGGATAGACGGCATAGCCGATGGAGCCGGAAATGCTGATACGCACATCTTCGACAAAGAAGGGCGTGCGGAGCACGGAGCAGATCTTCTCGCCCGTCAGCAACAGTTCCGAATTGGAATTGCGCGACTTGATGAGCAGGGCAAACTCATCGCCGCCGAGGCGGGAAACCAGTACATGGCTGCCCAGAACCCCGTTCAATCGCTCGGCCACCTGCATCAGCAGCTGGTCGCCAATATTGTGGCCGTGCAGGTCGTTGACCGCCTTGAACCCGTCAAGATCGAGGATTCCGACCGCCAGGCGGCGACTGTTTTTCTGGGCAAAGGCGATTTCATCGTCGAGATTGCTGAAGAATAGGCGACGATTTGGCAATCCTGTCAGACTGTCCAGATTGGCAAGGGTTTGATTGTGTTCACTTGCCTTCTGCAATGCGGCCTTGGAATAGACTGCTTCCCTGAAATGGCGCGACTGCACATAGACAATCGTGAGCAACATGGCCGAAGCGACGGCAAGATTGATCCCCATGGTCATCAGTGCCGTGTCACCGGTCAGAAGCAACCGCCCGATGAGCGGTACATAGACGATGATGGCAATCTGATAGGCGGCAATGCGCAGATGCATCAGGAAGACCACGATGCAGACCCCGGAAATCGCCATGAAATAGGCTATATTGACGCGAACGACATGGTCTCCGACCTCGAACAGCGCCAGAGCCCAGCAGGAAACAACGACCGGCAGCAAACCGCCGAGCAGTCTGGTTCTGGCCATCGCCTTCCTGGCCTGCCCGATTGTCATGAACCGGGATCGGGTGCTTGTCCAGTGGACGATACGCATAACTGCAAAGACAGTGAAGACAACCGGCACGGAGAATGTCAGCCAGGCAGGGGCGCAGTCCTTGCTGGTCAGAGACACACCCCATATCGAGGTCAGCAGGATGACGTGGATCAGCGGCAGATGGCTGGAGCAGGCCTCATATTGTGCGCGAACAATTTCAGGCCCGTTTTCGCGCGACCGAATGTAATAAAGATCCCAGATCTTTTTGAATATCTCGGCGATCAAGGTTCCGCCCTCTGCACTCATCCCAATGGGAACCGAGGGTAAGGAGCAAGGGTAAATCAATCATTGCAAGCCAAGGTAATTTTGGTCTCCCTATACTAAAATAGCAGGTAAAGACATGAAATTTGTTCCATTTTCTCTTTATATCTCAGAAACATGGTTATTTTTGCCAATCGTAGTAGCGGCAATTCTGGCCATCATATTTACCCTTCTTCATTGGCAACAAAAAAAGCGCAGACCAATGTTGCGCTTTTCCTGATAGCCATTTGCTATGCCGTTCCCGTTGCGGTTTCCCGTTGTTCGGGCAATCCACTCGGGAAACCGGGGGCTCAGCTTCTGGAGCTTTCCACTTCGCCTTTGGCAACACGCATGGAGAAAGCCGTTGCCTGGCCGGAGGACAGCAGTTTGGCTTGTGCCACCCAGTTTTCTCGATCGATCCGCCCCTTGAAGCTGAGGAAGGTCGAAACATAGTTGACCTCGCCACGATCCCAGTCGGCAATCTGCTTGAAATGGTAGACGCCCATGGCGTTGAGCTTGCCTTCGATCACCTTGCCAATGCCCTTGATCTGCTTGAGATCGTCAGCCTTGCCTTCAATAGGCCCGTCAAGGGCAAGCGGTTTGGTGCCGACAGCCGCGGCCTTCTGTTCGGCTGTTGCCCCCTTCGGCAGGGCTGCAAGGGCTTTTTCGAGCTTCTGCTCCTCAGCCTTGGCTTCGGTTTCGCTGATTGCGCCAGACGATAACGCTGCGGGAGGCTGAGCGTCCGGGGTTTTGTCAAGCAGCCCCTCCCCCGCCATGCCTTCGGCAACCTTGGACGGGTCGACGCTGGTGTCATAGGCCTTGGTTTCTGGCGCTTTTGTTTGAGGCACTGTCCCCTCGGGGCTGGCGGCGGCTGCCGTTTCCTCGACCGGAACGATGCTCTGCTCGACAGGCAGCGGTTCTTCCCGGCCGCCGGGAACAGGTGCGCCTGTCATGGCCACAGAGGCGACGGCGGCACTGTCGGCTTCAGCAGCAGTTGCCCCTTCAGCCGCGTCAAGCGGGAACTCTTCGGCGGCTTTGCGGGCTGCCGCTGCAGCAGGGTCATAGAGAGCTTCGGCCCGGTTGGTCAGGTCCTGTCCCTGCTTGCTGGCCAGAAAGGCCCTGAGGGCACAGCCAAGCAAAGCACCGATGATGACGGCCAGTATGATGAGCAGCAGTTCCTGCCCGATTAATGCGGTCATGGCACCCTCCCTCAGTGTTTCGCTTTATCTTGGTCTTGCGGTTCACAGGCAAACCAGCCGATGATCGCACCAAGGACAACTCCCAAAAGGAGCAATGGATAGAGATTTGCTATAAGGTATCCCATGTTCAAACTCCTGATGGTCTATTGCTGCAGAATGACGAATTCGATACGACGGTTCTTTGCCTTGCCCTCCGGGGTGTCGTTGTCGGCCACTGGCTGGCTCTCGCCAAACCCTTTGGCCTCCAGACGATCCGGGCTGAGGCCTGCACTGCCCAGATAGGCAACGACCGCACCGGCGCGCTTTTCTGACAACGTGAGATTGGCAGCGTCATCCCCGTCACTGTCGGTATGGCCTTCAACCACTATGTGGCTTTCCGGGCATCGGCGGGCGGTAAAGATCAAACCATCAAGCAAACCGAAGGAATCCGATGAAATGGTCGCCTCGCCGCTGTCAAACAGAATGGTGTTCTGTTCAAGCGCTCCGCGCATCAGGGCCTGACAGCGGTCTGCATCGACCGCCTCACCAGGCGCACTGACGGTCAGTTGCGAGGTGAGTGCGATGGAGGCAGGCAGCGCCGCCTTGAGTGTGGCCTGCAACTGGTCGAGGGCGCCGTCGTAGAAGGCGCTGCCACTGAGGGTCAGACCGCCGCTTGACAATCGAGCCTCGCCGCCATCAAGCCGACTGACAGCTTGAAGTACGGCGGCTGTGATCCTGTTGTAGTCATCCGCACCAAGACCGGCGATCTCTTCGCCAGGGCGCACTGACAAGGTGTCGGCGACGGCTCCAAACCCGAACATGCGGCGCGCCATCGCAAGAATGTCATCCTTGATGTCCTGACTGGGTACGGAGCCGTTGAGCACCACGCCGTCAGAGGATCGGGCAATCGCGAAGCCATCTATCGACGTGGCAGCGCTCGCATCAGACGCCGTGGGTTCCATGGCCGCAAGTTGCGGCTCGGCGATCTGGAAATCAACGCTGATGCTGCCCAGCTCGGCCGTGGCCAGCGTTTCCTGCATCGTCTTGTACAGGGTGAGACCTTCAGGGCTTGCCTCAAGCGCACCGGAAATGGTCAGTTTGCCATCAATCAGCATCGCCTTGCCTTCCGGCAGGTCAGCCAACAACGCCGTTGCCAACGCAACCGCCTTGTCGATTTCCTTGGGTGCGCCGCGCGCTGCGGTGACATTGGCAATGTCGAGATCCATGCCCGCCATCGTTGCAGCGATGTCAGCAGGAGCCTTTTTCAGAACGTCATAGGGCAGATAGCCGATCATCGTCAGGGCATTGCCCTTGCGGCTTAGTCCCCAGGTGTAGGGGCTCTGGGCGGCGAGAAGGTCTGTCTTGTCCTTGACGATACGGACCCCCCACTCGGCCAGCAGCAACTCGGACGCCCATTCGGACACCCCTTCTTCCGGTGCCGTGCCGGTGAGCGTCGCATCGCGGCCGTTGAAGGAAACGGAAGCCCAGTCCATATCCTTGGCTCTGAGGATTTCTGCTGCGCGGTCGTTGAGATCGGTTTCGATCTTTGTGGTTTCGCCGGAAAGGGAAAGTCCGGCAACCGCTGCAACCGCCAGCGCACCGGGGATCAACCAGCTTTTCAGCAATGACATTGTGGCAATTCCTTCCTATGATCCACTGGGCATCCGTCGGATGTCGTCGGTGACAGAAGTGGAACCCAATTGCTGGCAGAGTATCCCAGCAATCTTTCAGGACCAAGACCATGAGCCGCACGGCAGGACGAAATTTACGGTTTATTCAACTTTTTGACTGTGCGAGGGTGTTGCCGCCCGCTTCCACAACCAGATCATTGCAACCTCGGGTGCCAATTTTCCATCTCGTGGATGGCTATCCCTCTTTCTTCAATCATTCCAGACGGTTCGCAACAGCTTCATGACAGACCAGAGCCTTTCGAAAGCCCAAGCCAGACGCATCGCCCTCAGGGCACAGGGGTTCCTGCCGCAAAGGCGGAGCCTCAAACGGGAGGACAAGCGCCATCTGGACGGAGTTTTCGAACAGGTTTCCCTGTTGCAGATCGACTCGGTCAACGTGCTGGATCGCGCCCACTATCTGACGCTGTTTGCCCGCCTTGGTGCCTATGACAAGGCCACTGTCGACCGACATTTGCACGGGGTTTCAAATTCGGGAGCACAAAAGGGCTATTTCGAATACTGGGGGCATGAGGCATCACTGCTGCCCGTCAGCCTCTACCCGGCACTCGCATGGCGCATGGAGCGGGCCCGGCAGCATCAGGGCGTCTGGGGCAAGCTTTCCCGTTACGCAAAAGAAAACCCGGACGTCATCGCGTCCGTTCTGGAAGAGATCGGGGTACGTGGACCGCTATGCGTGTCCGATCTGGAACGGCGCGGCAGTCGCTCGGGCTCGTGGTGGGGCTGGAATGACAGCAAGATCGCGCTGGAGTTTCTGTTCTGGTGCGGGCATATCGTTGCGGCGGGACGACAGAATTTCACCCGCTACTACGATCTGCCCGAACGCGTGCTGCCTGCAGCCATTCTTGGGCAACCGGCTCTGGACACGCACGAGGCGCACCGTCAGCTGATGGCGATGGCGGCAAGATCCCATGGCATCGGTTCGGAGAAATGCCTGAGGGACTATTTCCGACTTTCCACGGAAGATGCGCGACAAGCCCTCGACAGCCTTCTGGAAGAAGGCGTTGTCGAACCGGTCGAGGTGGAAGGTTGGCTGGGGCCGCTCTACCGGCACAAGGACGCCGGTCTTCCGGCCCGCGCCACCTGTCAGGCATTGCTGGCGCCATTTGATTCCCTCGTCTGGTATCGCGACCGGGTGGAAGCCCTGTTCGACTTCCGCTACCGCATCGAAATCTACGTGCCGAAGGAGAAGAGGCAGTACGGCTATTACGTCCTGCCCTTCCTGATGGGAGACAGGCTGGTGGCACGGCTTGACCTCAAGGCCAATCGTCAGGAAGCCATCCTCGAAGTGTTTGCCGCCCATGGCGAAAAGGGAATCGACAAGGGCAAGGTGGCCGACGCTCTGGCGACAGAGCTGGCGCTGATGGCAGGATGGATGGGGCTTGAGGCCATTCGAGTGGGCGCAGATGGTGATCTATCCGGCTCGTTGGGAGAGGCAGTCAGCAGGCTGTAATCGTCATGATGCGCGGATCACTTTTGCGTGAAAAGTCACGATCCCGCGCATCCGCGCTTGTGGCTGTTACTTGTTGCAGGTGCAGCAGCAGGCAGACGGGGCGATCAGGTTGCAGACAACAGACCGGAAGGCATCACGGCAAAGACCGTAAGCTTCACGGGAGAGTTTGAGACGTGAAACTCTTGCACTAGCGATGGTATAGCTCGACATGGTTCAGCTCCTTAGCGGATTTTTTTGGTTTTTGATTTAAAGCAACTCTAAACTAGATCATCGGCATCCACAAGCGCTCCGACATGATCCAAATCGCATGTTTGGTATGAGCAATATCTATGATAAGCCTCTGAAGAAATTCCATCCCCCCGCATTTCTCCGCTTTTCAAGAAAGACAACTCCCGATGAACAAGCTGGACCTTGACCGCATTCAATGCGTCATCTTCGATCTGGACGGCACCCTGGTCGATAGTGAAATCCTGAGCCTGCAAGGCTATTGTGACACGGTGCCCGATCTGGACTGGGACGTGAACTATATGGTCGCCAACCTGCGCGGCGTACAGTTTCACAAGATTGTCGAAGCCATGGAAGGTCGGGTCGGCCACAAGCTGGCAGATGATTATGAAACCACCTACCGTGCCCATGTGGCAGAGCTGTTCGAAGCCGGGCTGAAGGCCTATCCGGATGTGCTGGATGTGGTCCCGGCCCTCAAGATTGCCAAATGCATCGCCTCGGCGGGCCCCATCAAGAAGATGCGCCACTCGCTGGGCCTCACGGGCATTCTGCCGTATTTTGAAGGTCGTCTGTTCAGCTCGTATGATGTGAAACTCTGGAAACCGGATCCGGGCCTCTTCCTCTATGCTGCGAAATCCATGGGCTTTGCGCCGGAAAACTGTCTGGTGGTCGAGGACAGCGAAGTCGGCATTGAAGCAGCCCAGCGTGCCGGCATGCAGCACATGCTTCATGTGCCGGAAGGCCACGAGGTCTATGAAGGCTATGACGGTGCCGTGCTGTATCGCTATCGCGACCTGCCCCTGAGCTGAGAGCAAAGGCAGAGCGCCCGCGCATGCAACATCGGGTCGGGACACCCGCGGCAAGCGTCTTGCCGTTCCGGTCCGCAGCATCTTGCCCGGCGCTCAATTTCTCTATATTCAGAGCAGACCAGTCAAAACCATAAAAAGACGAACAAACACCATGAAATGTCTAATCGTACAGCCTGTCCATGAGGAAGGCCTAGACCTGTTGCGACAGAACGGGATCGAGCCCGTGATCTGTCCTGATCCATCCATGTCCACCGTCGCTTCGCTGGTGCCGGGCTGCGAAGCCGTCATCACGCGCGATGCGGGCTTCAAGGAAGAGGCCTTTGCTGCCGCCGACATCCTCAAGGTGGTTGTCGTGCATGGTGCCGGGCATGATGCTGTCGACAAGGAATCAGCCACCCGCCACGGTGTGCTGGTCTGCAACACCCCGGGCGCCAATGCGCAGTCGGTTTCCGAGCTGGCCCTTGGGTTGGCGCTGGCCGCGGCCCGTCTGCTTCCCGCAGCAGACAGGGAAGAGCGAGCCGGAAAATTCGGTTTCCGCAACCGCAACAAGACCGTTGAACTGCAGGGCAAGACCGCATTGGTGGTCGGCTGGGGTCATACCGGCTCGCGCCTTGGCAAGATGTTGCGCGGCGCCCTCGACATGAGGGTTCTGGTGCATTCGCCAAGGGCCAGCGATATCGGCGACTTCGAACGCGCCAGCTCTCTGGAAGCAGGACTTGCAGAGGCTGATCTCATCTCCCTGCACACCCCGTTCCGTCCCGAAACCCGCCACATGATCAACCGGCAGAGCCTGGCACTGACCAAGCCGGGAGCCATTCTGGTCAACACAGCCCGGGCCGGACTGGTGGACGAGGATGCTCTGCTGGAAGCTCTCAACTCTGGCCATCTGTTTGCGGCCGGCCTCGATGTCTATCAGGATGACGCTCCACAGGGCGCGCTCGGGCAGTCGGATCGCGTGATCTTTGCGCCTCATCTAGGGGGCGCCACCGAAGAAGCCATGCGCCGGATCGCCGTTGCCTCGGTGCAAAATGTGCTGACCGCTCTCTCCGGCAAGCGCCCGGCCACCAGTCTCAATCTGGGATAATCCAGTGGGCCGACCGGTCGCCGGTCGGCCTCACACAAAACACGAGCTGCGGGCGAGACTCAGAGTCTGATCGCGCCATCCTCTATTGCCTGCTCCAGCGTCGAGACGACCTTGGCCAGATTGGCATCGACGACATGGAGATATTCCTTCCAGTCGTTGACGTGGGTCAGCTCCTTCTTGCCATCGGAAATGCCGCGCAGGCCGATCATCGGCACATCATGCAGCATGCAGGCCCGCAGCACCGCAAAGCTCTCCATATCCACCATGTCCGCATCGATGCTGTCATAGGCCGAGCCAGACACGATATTGCCGCCGGTTGAAAGCGTCGCTTCCTTGACGCCGGGAATATGGAACGGCATCGGCACCTTGACGGGCAGATCGACAAAGGGCGTTTTGCCCTTCTCGAAGCCAAGTGGCGAGGTGTCCATGTCGCGATAGCTGATGAAGGTTGCCTGATAGACTTCTGTCTGCTCCAGATTGGCCGAGCCGGCCGAGCCGAGCGAGACCACCAGATCCGGCTTCTGGCCGGTTGCCGACAGTCTGGCAAGGAACGACGCCACCACGATCGCAGACTCCACCGGACCGACTCCGGTCATCAGCGGCACGATCCTTTCGCGCAGATGGTCGCCATATTCGGCGTCTACCGCCATGACATAGAGAATGCGCTTGCCCGCGACGGTCTTGAGTTCATAATCCATTGTCTTGCCTTAGAGTTCAGCCCATCCGGGCGGTTTTCGGTTTGCGGAGCAGCCCTGCTCCATAGGCACCAGAGTCCGCCTTCCGTTCGTTCCTGTTCCGGTTGCAAGCGGAGGGCTCTCTTGGTGCTACATCGAAATGGCCGTGAATCCAAGCCCATAAGGTCGCGACCAATACCGCATCAGGGTCAATTTCGACGCCGGGCTTGGTTGCGGAAAGATCGGCCGGTCGGCAAGTCCCGGATTTACAGCTGCCCCGTATTGCAGCTAATATCCCAGTATGGCTTACCCGGCCCCCTTCTTCTTTCGCTCATGTCCCTCTCCTGCCAAGCACCGTCTACGGCACGCCTCCCCACTACGGCAGAGAGGGAATATTCCGAGCCAGCATCAAGGAAACCAAGAAATGAAACCGGACGTTCTTGTTCTCGTTCCCCTACGCCCAGACCAGCAGGCGCAGTTGGATGCCACCTATACGATCCATCGCCTTGATCAGGCAGACGACAAGGCTGCCCTTCTGGCAGCTGTCAGCGACAAGATTCTCGCAGTCGTCACCAACGGCGGACGTGGCATCACCCGCGTGGAGGTCGAAAATCTGCCCAATCTCAAGATCGTCTCCTCCTCGGGCGTTGGCTATGACGCCATCGACGTGGATGCCTGCAGCGAGCATGGGGTCAAGGTGACCAACACCCCCGATGTGTTGACCGATGACGTGGCCGACATGGCTGTTGCCCTGTTTCTGGCCGTGCGTCGCGAGATGATCAAGGGTGATGCCTATGTGCGCGACGGGTCGTGGGTGAACAAGGGCGCCATGCCGCTCACCCGTTCCATCCGTGGCAAGAAGGTCGGCATCGCCGGTCTTGGCCGCATCGGCAAGGCCATCGCCGCCCGACTCGAACCTATGGGCGTTGAACTTGCCTATAATGGACGCCACGAGCAGAGCGACGTTTCCTATCACTATATGGGCGATATCGTCGCCATGGCCGCGTGGGCCGATGTGCTGATTGCGGCCATGCCCGGTGGCGCCTCGACGGAAGGCATAATCAGCCGCGAAGTGCTGGAAGCGCTGGGCCCGGAAGGCAGTTTCATCAACATTGCCCGCGGCAGTGTGGTAGATGAAGCCGCCCTTATCGACTGCCTCGGAACAGGAAGCCTCGGCAGCGCCGGGCTCGACGTCTTCCTCAATGAACCCAAGTCCGATCCGGCCTTCAACAGCCTCCCCAATGTGGTCCTGCATCCGCACAACGCCTCAGGCACCATAGAGACACGGGGCGCTATGTCCCAGTTGGTCGTCGACAATCTCGCCGCCCATTTCGCGGGCAAGCCCCTGCTGACACCGGTCAACTGACCGCAAGCCAACAGGTCTGAAGGTTGGTTCGCGGCCGACGGCTAAAAGGTGTATAGTCCCGAAGAAAGGCGGAGGTGTATCCCCCGCCTTCCCGAACCGGCGCTCATGATCCTTTCAACGATCACGATGGACGCCCAGAGGACGAGGCGGCACCATGGACCTGCATCTCCTGTTTCTCTCTCTTGGCGGAATCCTGCTTGTCGGACTGGTTACGGATGAACTTGGCCGACGGACACGTCTGCCGCGTGTCACTCTGCTCATCCTGTTCGGAGTCATCATCGGCCCATCGGGGCTGGATCTGCTCCCCGACCAGTTCGAAGAATGGTATGAAATCCTTTCCGCCACAGCCCTGACGATGGTTGCCTTTCTGCTTGGCGGCCATCTCTCGCTCGCGTCTCTGCGCCGGCGCGGCAAGATCATTCTTGTGGTATCGGCGGTCGTGGTGGTGCTGACGGCGTTGATAACATGGGGAGGCCTCATCGTCCTTGGCTCATCCTTTCTCATGGCAATCCTGCTCGCCGGGATCGGCACCGCCACCGATCCGGCAGCGTCTCAGGATGTCATTCGCCAAACCGGTGCAAAGGGTCCGTTCGCCAAGGCCCTGCTGGGCATTGTTGCCATCGATGACGCATGGGGACTGATCGTCTTCAGCCTCCTTCTGGTCATAGCCAAGGCGGTGTCCGGCGGCGGCTTCGATGACATTCTCTGGAACGCGGTGCGCGAGCTGGGCGGCGCGGTATTGGTCGGCGGCATGATCGGCTTTCCGGCGTCCTATCTCTCCGGACGCATCCGCCCCGGTGAACCAATGCAGTTGGAAGCGGTCGGGCTGGTGTTTCTCTGCGCGGGGTTTGCCATCTGGCTTGACGTTTCCTTCCTGCTGTCCGGGATGATCGCTGGCTTCATCATCGTCAATTTCGCCCACCACCACAATCGTCCCTTCCATGAGATCGAGCATATCGAATGGCCGTTCATGGTGTTCTTCTTCGTGCTCGCAGGGGCATCACTGCAGGTGGCCGGGGTCGCCGATATCGGCCTTGTGGGGATGGGCTATATCGCGCTGAGAATACTGGGACGGCTCATCGGGGGCTGGATCGGATGTCGGCTGGCCGGTTGCCTCACCTGTCACAGGCGCTGGATCGGGCTGGCACTGATGCCGCAAGCGGGGGTGGCGCTTGGAATGGCACTGGTGGCACAGGATCATTTCCCCGCCATCGGGCACCAACTGCTGGCCATCACCATCGGCACGACCATCATTTTCGAGGTCTTCGGCCCCATCCTGACCCTCATCGCCCTCAAGAAGGTTGGCGAGGCGAAGTAGCCGGAAGGGTCAATCCAACAGATCGATGCGGGCAGCACCATCGCGGTTCCAGGCAAAGAGCACCAGATGCCAAAGGCCTGGCTCCTTGCGGGATGGATCGATCAGGCCCTCGGCACCGATTGCTTCAAGCTGGCCCCTGACGTTCCACGAGCGCGGACTTCCACCTTCGGCGACGACGTCCTGCCAGGAGGCCGTCGCATCCTCAAGCGCAATCCCGGCGGCGGTTCTGGCGGCTTCATCGCGCAGATCCACAATCCTGCTTGCCGAGACATGCACCGAAACCAGCGACAAATTTTCGCTCCGCTCTTTCTTGTGCGCGATCATGGCCGCAGCAACCCCCGCAGGGGATGAACTCAGATAGAGTGTTGGCTGATCGGAGCGGGAATATCGTCCGGCGGTTCTGGAGCCTGCAATGGCAAACTCCCTGAAAGCCGGGTCGATGGCACGATAAAAAACCCCGACGACCTCAACAAAAGGTGTTCCGGCTGTTGCCGTTACCACAGGCGCGTCAAAAGGCATCGCAAATCCTCCCCTGTCAGGAACCGGCGGGTTGGCCATCCCCTCAAAAACAAACAGAGCCTCTTGCAACAAAAGGCTCTGTTCATCGCATTGTGTCCACCAATCGGCCCTGAAGTGGATCTTAGCCGAATTCCGGTCCGCGCGGGCGGTAAGGCCGGGTGTCCTGCCAGTCTTCCATCAGCGCCCTGAGGCCCGGATCGGAGCCTTCCGGCAGGATGATCTTGGCTGTGACCAGCAGATCGCCACGATTACCGTCCCTGTCGGGCAATCCCTTGCCCTTCAAACGCAAACTTTTGCCCGAGCTCATGCCGGCCGGGATCTTGATCTCGCCCTTGCCCTCAAGGGTCGGAATGCGGATCTTGGTGCCCAGGACGGCTTCATAGAGCGTCAGCGGCAGATCGAGGCGGACGTTGTTGTCTTCCACCGTGAACAGCTTGTGTGGCAGAATCTGGATCGTCACCAGAGCATCGCCGGCCGGACCGGTGCGGCTTTCAAAGCCCTGCCCCTTCATGCGGATGGTCTGACCATCCTTGACGCCCTTGGGCACAGCCATGTCCAATGTCTTGCCGGTTGGCAGATGCACACGACGCTTCTCGCCGGAGACAAGGTCTTCCAGCGTCACGCTCAGCTTAGCTTCCGCATCCTGCCCCTTTTGAGGCTGGGCGCGATGATGGCCACCATGATGGGCGCCGCCGCCAAACGGATCGGCTCCCGCGCCAAACGGGTTGCCGCCAGCCCGACGTCCGCCACCGGCCATGTTGCCGAAAATCTCGCTGAAAATGTCTTCAGCCGCGCCACCTCCGCCGAAGGGATTGCCGCCCCCTCCACCGCCAAACGGATTGCGACTACCACCGAACGGGTTTCCGCCACCAGCAAAACCCTGGAATTTCTCCTTGCCCTCGGCGTCAATTTCGCCGCGGTCATATTTTCCACGCTTTTGCTTGTCACCTACAATCTCGTAGGCCTGATTGATTTCGGCAAACTTTTCCTGAGCTTTGGGATCGCTCTGGTTCTGATCGGGGTGGTATTTCTTCGCAAGCTTGCGAAAAGCGCTCTTGATTTCGCGCTCATCCGCCGACTTGGACACCCCAAGCACGCTGTATGGATCTCTCATCAGTCTCGTCCTCACCCCCGTCGGTGCGCCCGTCAGGCACGCGCCGACAGTGTTCAATTGGATTCGTCCGACAGCACCTAGGGGAAAGCCCTTAAACAAGCGGCTACGAATCGTTGCCTGGCACTGTCTTTTTACGTTACCTCTGATATAGAGTGTCTGATTGCAAATTTCCATAGAGAGCACAAGATGAACATTGATCTTCTCCGTCGCCTTTGCGAAACCCCCGGTGTCCCGGGCCGCGAGCATCGCATCCGCGCCCTGATTGAAAAAGAGGCCGAAGGCCTCTTTGACGAAATCTATACCGATGCCATGGGCTCGCTCGTCTGCACCCGGTTTCCGACCACCGAGCAGGAAGAAGGCGCCGTGCCTGAACGGATCCTGCTGCTCTGCCACATGGACGAGATCGGCTTTCTCGTCAGCCACGTGTCCGACAAGGGCTTTATCAATATCGACCCGGTCGGCGGCTTCGACCCGCGCACCCTGTTTGCCCGCCGCGTGCTGGTCTGCACCAAGGACGGCGACTTCAAGGGCGTCATGAACCCGGGCGGCAAGGGCCTGCACATCTCGACCCCGGAAGAACGCAAGAAGCTTCCTGAAGTCACCGATTTCATCATCGACCTCGGCTTCGGCGAAGCCACCAAGGAAAAGGTCAAGGTCGGCGACTATGTCGTCATGGACGAACCGCTGCTCGAGTTGGGCGACAAGGTCGTCTCCAAGGCCCTCGACAACCGCATCGCCTGCTGGCTCGGGATCGAAGTGATCCGTAAGCTGGCTGACGCCAAGGTTGCGCATGACTGCGAGATTACCGTCGCCTTCACCGCGCAGGAAGAGGTTGGCCTTCGCGGGGCTCGCACCGCCAGCTTCGGCGTTGCTCCGGACGTGGTTATCGGCGTGGACACCACCCTGTCCTGTGACACTCCGGGCACCCCGGAAAAAGACACCATCACCACCCAGGGCAAGGGCGTCGGGATCGACATCAAGGACGGCTCCTTCATCGCCGACATTGATCTGGTTGAAGAGCTGGAAGCTGTGGCCGCTGAAAAAGATATTCCGGTACAGCGTTTCATTCTGGCCCGTGGCGGTCAGGATGGGGCAGCCGGACAGCAGGCCGGGTCCGGCACCAAGGCTGCTGCCATTGGCGTTGGCACCCGCTACATCCACACTGTCTGCGAGATGATCGACAAGACCGACATCCAGTCCGCCAAGGACCTGCTGGTCGCCTATCTCGGCAAGCACTGATCCGTCGATCCGTTGCTTTTGCCGATCCGAAATCGATAAGGGGGAGCCATTCGGTTCCCCTTTTTCTTTGGGCTCATTTGCCAATTCACTTTAAGATGAAGCTGCGTCCAAGTGGCCGCAGAAATTACTTTAAAAGCGGATTATCACGAGTCTTTTGAATCACTTGGGCGGTGCTGCTAAGAGAAAGAGTCCGGCGCTTAAAGCATTTGTTAACCAGCATTAAGAGCTTAACAAACCGATTCAATCCCTTCAAAAGCCGCCTCGGTCAGCCGTAACCGTGGCCGGATCAGAGCTGCGCGATCGGATCAATTGGCGATGTGTTGTCAGGCGTGGTCTGGTCCTCGTGCAGGTCCTTGGAACCTGCTCCCGGCACAGTAGCCAGACTGTTGAAAGCTTCGGGATGATACGCATCACAGCCTTGCACTATTGGCGGTCTTCATTGGCAATTTTGCGCTCCCCTCACCGCAAGAAACATGTTATGCGTCATTTTGTCCATATCCTGCTGCATCTGGTGCCTGTTTCAATAGAAGCTCTGCCGCCCCACGCGCATGGTCCGCAACGTGCCTCCGGTACGCTTGCCAGTGGCAAATCCAGACCCTTCTGCATGGCCCAAGGGCCAAGAAAAGAAAGAGGAGAGAGACTCAAGTGCTCTTCTATCTAACAGTCATACTACTCTGCCAGTTGTTCGGGGAAGCGCTGGTCACCTTCTTCGGCCTGCCCGTACCCGGCCCGGTCATCGGCATGGCGCTGATGTTTGTCGGGTTGCTGATCAAGGGCTCGGTTCCTGACGGATTGTCGGTCGTTGGCGAATCCCTTTTGTCACACATGTCATTGCTGTTCATTCCGGCCGGCGTCGGCATTATGGTGAATGCCGAGCTGATCCGGCGGGAATTTGTGCCCATATCGGTCTCGCTTGTCATCAGCACGCTGCTGTGCATCGCGGTTACCGGCCTGTTGATGAGCTGGCTGACGCGCAACAAGTCCATTGGCGGATACAAGGAATAGGTGCCGTGCAATCCATGTCTTCCTCCCTCAACGCGCTCTGGAACCATCTCAGCGACAGTCCGCTGCTCTATCTCACGCTGACCCTGATCGCCTATCAGATCGGCCTGTTCCTCTATCAGAAGTCCGGCAAGAAGCCGCTGGTCAATCCGGTTCTGATCGCCATTGTGCTGCTGGTCGCGGTGCTGCTGATCACTGGGACACCCTACGACCGCTATTTTCAGGGAGCGCACTTCCTGCATTTCCTGCTAGGTCCGGCAACGGTGGCGCTGGCCATTCCGCTCTACCGGCAGTTCGAGAAGGTACGCAAGTCGGCGCTGGCAATTGCCATCAGTCTGCTGACCGGCTCTGCCGTCTCGGCAGTGTCTTCGGTGCTGATTGCCTGGGCACTTGGCGGCTCCGAGCAATCCTTCCTGTCACTCGCCCCCAAGTCGGTGACTACACCGGTGTCGATGGGCATCACCGAGGCTCTGGGCGGAGTTCCGTCGCTGACCGCCGTGCTCGTCATCATCACGGGCATTCTGGGAGCGTCTCTCGGGCCGACCGTGCTCAACATCGTCCGCGTCAAGAGCTGGGCCGCGCGTGGCCTTGCCATCGGCACGGCAGCGCATGGCCTGGGCACGGCACGCAAGCTGCAGGTGAACGAGGAGGCAGGGGCCTTTTCCGGCCTCGCCATGGGGCTCAACGCGCTGGCCACGGCAATCCTTCTGCCTATTGTCTGGTACTGGATCTTCTGACAATCGCCGCAAGACCTTTCATCAAAAAACCCCGGCAGGTGATGTACCTGTCGGGGTTTTGTTTATTCACTCGTTGATGGGCTCAGCCCAGTCAGATATCAGCGCAGCCAGTTGGTCTTGGTCAGTTCCACCAGCTCTTCACCGCGGCCTGACAGGATGGCGCGCATCATATAGACGCTGAAGCCCTTGGCATGTTCCACCTTGATTTTCGGCGGCATGGCAAGCTCCTGCTTGGCAACCATCACATCGAGCAGACCCGGCCCCGGCTTGGCGAGGAATTCGGCGACCTTGGCCGGCAGGTCGGCGTCGTCATCCACGCGCATGCCGTCGATACCGATGGCTTCGGCGATCTTGACGAAATCCGGATCATTGAGATCCGTATCGTCGGAGATATAGCCGCCCGCTTTCATCTCCATGGCCACGAAGCCTAGCGACCGGTTATGGAAGACCACCATCTTGACCGGCAGATTGAGCTGACGGATGGTGAAAATGTCACCCATCAGCATCGAGAAGCCGCCGTCACCACACAGGGCGATCACCTGACGATCCGGGCAGACAGCCTGCGCGCCGATGGCCTGCACCATGGCGTTGGCCATGGAGCCGTGGTTGAAGGAGCCGATCAGGTTGCGCTTGCCGTTCATTTCGAGATAGCGGGCCGCCCAGACAGTCGGCGTGCCAACATCGGCGGTGAAGATTGCATTGTCGGATGCCTTTTCACCGATGACCTTGGCCAGATACTGCGGATGAATGTCGCTGTTCTTGCCGCTCGGCTTGGCAAGGTCATCAAGGCCTTCCCGTGCCTTGCGGTAGTGCTTGACCGCAGCCTTGAGGAAACTGTCGTCACTCTTGACCTTCAGCTTTGGCAGCAGGGCAGCAAGGGTCGGCTTGACCTGACCGATGAGGCCCAGATCGATCTGGGTATGGGCGCCAAGTGCTTCAGGGCTGATGTCAATCTGTACGATCCTGGCGTTGTCTGGATAGAAGGCGCGATAGGGGAAACCGGAGCCAAGGATCACCAGCGTGTCGGCATTTTCCATGGCGTGATAGCCGGAAGAAAATCCGATGAGGCCGGTCATGCCGACATCATAGGGGTTGTCCCATTCCACATGTTCCTTGCCGCGCAGAGCGTGGACAATCGGCGACTTGAGGGTTTCGGCCAGCTTGATCAGCTCGTCGTGGGCACCGGCACAGCCTGCGCCACACAGCAGCGTCGGACGTTTGGCACTGTTGAGGATGGCGGCCAGCTTGTCCAGCTCCTCTTCCGGTGGCAGGGAAACCGGCAGAGCAGGCTTCGACCAGCGGACCTCGACATTCTCCGGCATCGGCTTCAGCGCCACGTCACCGGGTAGAACAACCACGGCGACACCCTTTTTCAGAATGGCGTTGCGCATGGCCAGTTCCAGCACATAAGGCATCTGTTCAGGGTTGCTGACCAGCTCGCAGTAGACGCTGCATTCCTTGAACAGTTCCTGCGGGTGGGTTTCCTGAAAATAGCCAGAACCGATTTCCGAGGAAGGGATGTGGGCGGCGATGGCCAGCACCGGCACGTGATTGCGCTGGCAGTCGAACAGGCCGTTGATCAGATGCAGGTTGCCGGGACCACATGACCCGGCGCAGACGGAGAGCTCACCGGTCAGTTGGGCTTCGGCACCGGCAGCGAAGGCAGCAGCCTCCTCGTGGCGGGTGCCCATCCAGCGAATTTTCTTCTGGCGGTGCAGGCTGTCGCTGATGCCGTTGAGGGAGTCACCGGTGACCCCCCAGATGCGTTTGATACCGGCTTCGGCAAGGGTTCTTGCCACAAAATTGGCTATGGATTCGGTCATGTTACAGTCCCTATATCATCAATGGTCACTGATCTGGCCAAAGGCGATCATGGGGCGAGGCTTGCAATGCGATCCGGAGAATGCTTGCGGGTCTCGGACATCCGCCAATGTCCAAACAAGTCAAATTGCTCAACTGAGCGCTTCGTGATCAGCAAAGATCAGCTGCGCTCGAGGTCAACGCACGAATACGGTATTTGTCCCGAAAAAGGGCAACCTTTCGGAACAGAGGCATTGAGTGCGAGGATCCCTCTCCTGTCGCGCGTCAGAGGCTGTTTTGGAGTATGGCGGGCGGCGATCGGAGATTGGAATGGATCCGACCTATACCGTTTGATATCGGCCTGCGGGAGCCATTCGACAACAGGCAATCGATGAACGCGGACATGCTTTCAGTGCATACCTTGATGAACATGAGATGCATATTTGCATCCATGGGGCCACGAATCGCAGAATACAGCCAATTTGATGCAAACCGTCTGTAACCCTTCCCGCGACAGATGCTTTGATCTGTCGGCTGGCAAAGAGAGTTTTGCCCAGACGGAAAAGGTTCAAAGACGCAGCAGCACCCTGATGCCCGACTACTCAGGCGATCTCGCCCGCTTCGATGGCGGCGTTGAGGTCCTTGCCCAGTGCTTCGAAGACAGCACGAATGATCCCGTCGGCGTCAAGGCCATTTTCCTTGTACATGACGTCGGGCTTGTTATGGCTGGTGTAGTGATCATCCATTGTCAGGGAGCGGATCTTGAGCGTGCTGTCAAGCGCCCCCTCGGCGGCCAGCATATGCAACACCTGTGAACCGAAGCCGCCGACAGCGCCTTCCTCGATGGTGATGAGCATGTCATGGGTGCCCGCAAGCTTCAGGATCATCTCGCGGTCCAGCGGCTTGGCAAAGCGCGCATCGGCAACCGTTGTGCTGAGCCCATAGCCCTCGAGCCGTTCGGCTGCATTGAGGCTTTCGGCAAGGCGTGTACCGAGCGACAGGATGGCCACCTTGCTGCCTTCCTTGACGATGCGGCCCTTGCCGATTTCAAGCGGCACGCCTTCCTCCGGAATTTCAACGCCAACGCCTTCGCCGCGCGGATACCGGAAAGCGATCGGGCCATCATCATAGGCACGGGCCGTGGCGACCATATGCACCAGCTCGGCCTCGTCACTGGCAGCCATCACCACCATGTTCGGAAGGGCGGCAAGGAAGCCGATATCATAGGCTCCGGCGTGGGTCGGGCCATCAGCACCGACAAACCCCGCCCGGTCGATGGGGAAGCGCACCGGCAAATTCTGGATCGCCACGTCATGCACCACCTGATCATAGGCGCGCTGCAGGAAAGTGGAATAAAGGGCACAGAAGGGCTTGAGCCCCTCACAGGCGAGACCAGCGGCAAAGGTCACGGCATGCTGCTCTGCAATGCCGACATCGAAGGTGCGGTCCGGGAACTGCTTTTCAAAGATATCGATGCCGGTACCTGAAGGCATGGCGGCGGTCACGGCGACGACCGCCTTGTCCTTGGCGCCTTCCTTGGCAAGGCTCTCCCCGAAAATGCGGGTGTAGCTTGGCGCATTGCTCGGCGGCTTGAGCTGGGCGCCGGTGACGACATCAAACTTGGAAACACCGTGATACTTGTCACTGGCATGCTCGGCGGGGGCATAGCCCTTGCCCTTCTGGGTGACCACATGCACCAGAATGGGCCCCTTGTCGGTGTCGCGCACATTGCGCAGGATCGGCAGCAGATGCTCCAGATTATGGCCATCGATGGGGCCGACATAATAGAAACCCAATTCCTCGAACAGCGTACCACCGGTCACGAAGGAGCGGGCAAATTCTTCTGCCTTGGCTGCCTTTTCCTTGAAGAAACGCGGCAACTGATGGGCCAGCTGCTTGGCGGCATCACGCAAGGACAGGAAGGTCTTGCCAGAGATGAGGCGAGCCAGATAGGCGCTCATGGCACCGGTCGGCGGCGCAATAGACATGTCGTTGTCATTGAGAATCACGATGAGACGGCTGTCGAGCGCCCCGGCGTTGTTCATGGCCTCATAGGCCATGCCCGCACTCATGGCACCATCGCCGATGACCGCGATCACGTTGCGATCAACACCGTTGAGCTCGGACCCCATCTGCATGCCGAGCCCGGCAGAAATGGAGGTGGAGCTATGGCCGGTTCCGAAGGGATCGAATTCGCTCTCGGAGCGCTTGGTGAAGCCGCTAAGCCCACCGGGCTGACGCAAGCTGCGGATGCGATCCCGGCGACCGGTCAGAATCTTGTGCGGGTAGGACTGGTGTCCCACATCCCAAATCAGGCGATCATGCGGGGTATTGAAGACGTGATGCAGCGCGACGGTCAGTTCAACGACGCCCAAACCGGCCCCAAGATGCCCCCCAGTCACGGACACGGCATCAATCGTCTCGGTCCGGACATCCTGAGCAAGCGCCTTGAGCTGCGCCATGTCCATGGAGCGAATGTCTTCTATGGACTTGACGCTGTCGAGTGTGGGGGTCTTTGACAATTCCGTCACCTGTTATTCTTTGACGCGCGGTGCTGGAGCGCGCGCCACTGGTTTTCCTTTTGTGCCATCAAACGCCTCAAATAAGGCACGATGAAGCCGCCGGTTTTGCTTTCCTATCTACGCAGTCTACCATATATGTGGCAATTTGAGACCAGAACTTACAGGCTATTGGCAAACCTGATGTTCTCAGCGTCTCGCGAACGTGACAAGAAGCCGAAAAATACAGCTCTGACTCTCCTTGTCTATAGGGAAAATGGGTATAGGGCAAGGACGGGCATCATCGCCAAAAGGTCACATTTGGCCAAGACTGGTGAAAATCTGCAACAACCTTGGCCCGAGCCCCCCGACGGACCGTCGCAACGGTCAGCCAAACAGGGACTTCAGCTTCCGCCAGCGTCCGGTTTGGACCGGTTTGCTGTCGAGTTGCCGCTTGATGGCATCAACCATCCAGCGGTCGCCTTCGGGGAGTACACCGGCCTTCTGTTGAGATTGCAGCATCGTACAGGCGCTGGTCATGAGCCGCTTGCGGTTCCTGGGGTCCACCTCCGCCATGCGCCACTGGGCGACGGCCAGATCCCGTTTCAGCTTGTGGCTCTGAGGAAAATAGGAGAGCATGCGTTCGCGAATGGTCACCGCTTCGCCATAGGCCACCATGGCTGCTGTCTCATCGCCCAACGCTTTCCGAAAATCGCCGATCCGGATCTGCAAGTCACTCAGCCTGAGCCGCGGGCCGGTCTGGTCCTTGTGCAAGTCCAAAAGCTGCCGGCAGCTCCTCAGAGCGTCTTCAAAGGCGGAGAGAGCAGCATGATCGGCCCCCGCCTCGGCATACCAGTCGCCGATCCTCTCGTGGATTTCCATCAGGTCGTGGCGATAGATACTGCTGATCGGATCAGACAGTACACGAGCCGTAGCCAGATCAAGCGCCCCCTGCAGCTCCTTGCTGACCGGAGCGGGCACACGTACACAGGATGTAGGAATCGATTCAACTACCGCCATGGAAGCCCTTGCCGTCCCGTCACTCTTCTACTTTGAAGTAACCCCGGCAATCCTGACGTCGCACCGCTTGGCTTCCGAGTATAGAAGGTCTGTCCTTCAGCCCCTAAGGCTCTGAAGCAAAGACACAAATTGAACTGATAGCAAATTTGTGACGACTTTTTGTAACAGCCAGCGTCATGTCCACAAGAGAATTCCGGTCTCAGACACAAGCGGCGAGCCAATCGAAGGCGGCCTGCTGGCGGTCACGAGTGAACACATGGCCACCTGGCCAGATCTCGGTACGCAGCTTTTCGGTTTTTCCGAAGGCTGACCAAACCGTTTGCATCCTGTCATAGGCCTGCTGTACTGCCTGCGGCGGAAAGAGCGGATCATCTTCGCCTGACATGAAATAAAGCGGCTTGGGGGCGGCGAGCGCTGCGACATCGGGATAGTCAAGGCATTTGGCAAGGCCGGGATGGGTCATGTACCACGCCGACTGACCGCGCAGCTGGTTGTTGCCCGGCACCATCAGACCGTCGATCGTCGCCATCCAAGACACAGCGACGGCCGCCTTGACGTCATCGGACAGGGCTGCCAATTGCCAGGCACGAAAGGCACCGAAACTGAAGCCTACGGCGGCCAGCCGATCTGGGTCCACCTTCGGCAGGGACTTGACAAATCGGGCGGTGCGGATGTCCTCTGCCGCAACCAGCCCGGCCAGCGAACAGCCGAGATTGAGGAGATTGCAGGCCAGCGCCTGTTGCGCCTCATAGCCGTTGCCAATCCGGTCTCCCCAACCGAGGGCATCGGTCGCCACAACCACATAGCCGCGGCGCGCCAGTTCCTCCCCGGGAAACAGACCGGAGAAATAGCGGCCAGACCAGTCTCGGGAGGCCTCAAGCCGTGCCTCGTCATACCACGGGCGAATGCCCTTTTCCTTGCCGATGTCAAAGCGGGACCCGTGATCATGCAACAGAAGGACGGCGGGGAAAGGCCCCTCGCCCTTCGGCTCCAGCACCAGTGCCGTGATCCGGCTTTCTGCAGTCACGTTGAAGGCCACACGATGGGCCACAAATTCCCCCCGATCGACGCTATCCTGCAGTGCAGGCGCAAATGGCGGATCAGAGGCCGTTCCTCCCGGCAGTCCGGCTGCTCCATCGGGGAGCATGAGATCCGCAGCGGTGGCCCGCGTCTCCTGCCGCCAGCGCTCCGGATCGCCGGAAGTGAAGGCAAGAGGAAAGGTGAGCTTCTGCTTCATTACCGGATAGAAGTCCGGCAGATTGCTGCTGGAGATCGCGACAGGCCCGTCCTCACTTTTGTCTGGCTGATGATCCGGCGGCGTCATCGGTTCCTCCCTGACATTGCCTTTCGTGCCGTGAAAGGCCGCAACAAAAATTCGATATCCGCTGCGACTTGCCGACATCGAACTGAAGCGCACTTTGCAAGAAAATACAACCGGCTACACACCGATCCACCATTTTCCATGCCGCGCCAGCACCATCGCAGTCTCTGCGGCCTTCTTGCCGCATGGGCAAAAATCCCGATTGACGCATGGGGCCAGAAGGATCACTCTCAGAAAAGAACATTTCATGAACATTTTTCACATCGGAGTTATCAATGACCAGCGAACCACCCATCATCATGGCGCATGTTTCGATCGGCACCAACGACTTCCCCAAGGCCCGCGATTTCTACAAGGCCCTGCTGCCCACAATCGGAGCCAAGGTCATCATGGAAGTCGACGTGCCCGGCGAGGTAGGGGCAATCGCCTTTGGCAAGACCCATCCGGAATTCTGGGTGCAGACACCGCATGACCGACAGACCGCAACCGTTGGCAATGGCGCACATTTCGCCTTTCTTGCTCTCACCAAGGAGGCCGTTCATGCCTTTTGGGACAAGGCGCAGGAACTGGGCGCAACACCGGATGGCGAACCCGGCCCACGGCCCGATTACGGCGACCAGTATTACGGTTGCTTCGTAAGGGATCTAGACGGCAACAAGATCGAGGCCATGTTCTGGGGTGCGCACGAACAGTTCGAGGGTTGACAGTCGGCGCTTTTCAGCCCCTTTTGCCAAAGGTCGGGCAGAACGGTACGCTTGCGACAAAACCCGGTTGCCGTGCTGCCCGTCCGGTCCTATCATCCGTCCCCGGCGCTTTGCCGTCCGCCGAGAAATCTCTCTCCCTTTCTGCCCTTTGGCATTTCCAAAGACCATGGGGCGGGTAATCCGCAATTCTCTGTTTGGTCTTTCCCTCTTTTCGCGAGGCCTGTCATGTTCGAGCATTTTCCCTTTCTGACCATCATTCTTGCTCTCACGGCGCTGACAATGGCTCCGGGAATGGATTCGGTGCTGGTACTGCGCAATGCGGCACGCGGCGGATTTGCCGATGGTTTTACCACCAGCTTCGGCATCTGTTCGGGGCTGTTTGTCCACGCAACGATTTCCGCGCTCGGGCTTTCCATGATCCTGCTGCAGTCAGCCTATCTGTTCATGGTGCTCAAATTCGCCGGAGCGCTGTTCATCATCTATCTGGCAAGCCAGTCCCTTCTGGCGGCATGGCGTGGTCATGGGCTGGTGATCGCACAGGAAGGCGGCCGCCCGGTGACCCTGCTTACCGCCTATCGCGAGGGCATCCTGTCCAATGTGCTCAACCCCAAGCCAATTCTCTTCTACATGATGTTTCTGCCGCAGTTCATCGACCCGACCCAATCGGCACTCTGGCAATCGCTGATGGTGGCTGCGATCCATTTCTTGCTGGGCATGATCTGGCAGGGTGGTCTTGCGCTGATGGTCCACAAGGCGCGTCGCTATCTTGCGCGCCCGCTCGTGGCGCGCAGCCTCAATGGCGCCACCGGATTGCTGCTGCTGGTTTTTGGCATCAAGCTGGCCCTCACCCATCGCTGACGGCTGGCCTCTCGATACGATCCGGGGCTTTCACACCACAGGCTCCATGCATGCGCCACGAGACGGATGATACAAGCGCAGTTTCTGAGGCGTATTTCATTCTTAAGCCTCATGTGCAGTTTCGCCCGGTTGACTTGTCGGCTCGGCTGTGAAAACTGAAGGCTCTTTCGACGGTCTGTCGGTCTCCCATTCACCCAGCTGCAGGAAAGCCCCATGAAAGCACTCTTCCGCCTCGTCTCCTGGCTCCTCACACTTGTCGTCGCCATCGGACTGGGGTTTCTGATCTTTTCCTGGTACAGCAACGAGTTGATGGTTCAGAAGACCCAGCAGGGCCAGACCGCAGTCCAGATCGGTGGCGATTTCTCCCTCACCGATCACACCGGCAAACCGGTTACCTATGCCGACTTTGCCGACAAGCCCATGGCGATCTATTTCGGCTATACCTTCTGTCCGGACGTCTGCCCGACGACCCTTAGCGAAATGACCCTGTGGGTGGAGGAGTTGGGGGAAGACGCCAGTAAGATGAATTTCGTCTTCATCACGGTCGACCCCGAACGCGACACGCAGGAAGCCATGGGAGATTATGTAAATGCCTTCTTTGATCAGCTCATCGGCCTCAGGGGCACTCGTGAACAGACCGATGCCGTGATCAGCGCCTACAAGGTCTACGCCAAGAAAGTGGAAGATGAAAGCGACGATGGCGACTATGTCATGGATCACACAGCGTCGGTGTTTCTGATGAAAAAGGGCGGCGAATTCTCCGGCACCATCTCCTATGGCGAGGATCATGACAGTGCCGTCAAGAAACTGCGCAACCTCATTGCCAGTGCCCAATAGCACTGGCATCCCGGCAAGCCCCCTTGATTTGCCCGCCTCGGCGCTCTATTGACGAACTATCATTGAAAGAGCATGCGAGGATAAACGCCATGGCCAAACTGCGCCTTGATCAGGCACTGGTAGAGCGCGGCCTTTGCGCCAGCCGGGCGCGGGCGCGGGATGTGATCAAACGCGGCTTTGCGCTGGTGGATGGCCAGCCTGCGGCCAAGGCAAGCCAGATGGTCGGGCCTGAGACAGCCCTTGCCATCACCGATCCGGCGGCGGGTTATGTTTCGCGCGCGGCTCTCAAGCTGATTGGCGGCCTTGACCATTTCGGTTTTGATCCGACGGGACGGGTCGCCGTCGACATAGGCGCATCGACGGGAGGCTTCTGTCAGGTGTTGCTGGAGCGCGGAGCGAGCGAGGTCTATGGCATCGATGTCGGCCACGACCAGATGCATCCGAGTCTGCTGGCCAACCCGTCCCTTCATTCGCTGGAAGGCGTGAATGCCCGGCATCTGGACAGGAACCATGTGCCAGTGCCGTTTAGCGCTCTGGTCAGCGATGTTTCCTTCATTTCGCTCAAGCTGGCCCTGCCAGCGGCCCTTTCCATGGCCGAGGAAGGCAGCTTTGCAGTGCTGCTGGTCAAGCCTCAGTTCGAAGTGGGCAAGGACGGTATCGGCAAGGGCGGGCTGGTGCGGGATGCTGCCGAAGGCGAACGGGCAGCCCAGGCCATCGCCAACTGGCTTGATGGCAACGAGGATGCTGCCACGGCAGGCTGGGCCGTTCGGGATCTGATCCCCTCGCCCATCCTCGGTGGGGATGGCAACAAGGAATATCTGCTCGGTGCGGTCAAGGCAGGCTGAGACATGCGCCGGATGCTTGGCTGACCAAATGACTCCGGGCTGGTCCTAGGCCCAGACGCTGATCAGCAGCCCGGCGAAAATGATCCAGCCGATCTGGGTGTTCGAGCGGAAGAGCGCAAGGCACTGGCCTGCGTTGCCGATCTCAAGGGTCCAGATCTGCCAGCCCATATGAGCGGCGGCAATGGCTAGGCCGACAAAGGCGGGCCATGATACACCGGAGATGACAAAGCAGATGGCCATGCACAGCACCATGACCGCATAGAAGAGGATCAGCCATTCGCGGGTGTTCTCGGCGAACAGCAGTGCGGTAGACTTGACCCCGATCATGACATCATCTTCCTTGTCCTGATGGGCATAGATGGTGTCGTATCCGATGGTCCAGACGATGGCACCCAGATACATCATCACCGGAGCCAGCGCCAGTTGGCCGGTGATCGCCGTCCAGCCGACCAGAGCCCCCCAGGAGAAGGCAAGTCCGAGCACCAGCTGCGGCCAGTGGGTGATCCGCTTCATGAAGGGATAGATCGCAACGACACTGAGCGAGGCAAAGCCAAGCCAGATCGTGTAGCTGTTGAACTGCAACAGAACAAAGAGACCGATAAGCAGCTGGGCGATGAGCCAGCCCCATGCGTTACGGCGGGACACCTGATGACTCGGCAGCGGACGGGAACGGGTACGCTCGACCTTTTCATCGATATTCTGATCAACCAGATCGTTGTAGGTGCAGCCCGCCCCGCGCATGGCGACAGCGCCAAGCCAGAAGGCCGCACCGTAAAAGAGGATCTGCTCGACCGAGGGAATGAGCCCGGAGCCAGCGGTGGATACCGCCAACGTCATCGACCACAGACAGGGCCACAGCAGCAGCCACCAGCCAATCGGGCGCTCCAGCCGGGACAGGCGGGCATAGGGCCGGAACCAGAAAGGCAGAAGCGTATCTGCCCAATGGCCGCGCACAGCATCAGCAACGCGCCCCTCTCCCAGTGTCGCCTGATCTTTCATTGCAATGTCCTTGGTCGTGAAAAGTAAGCCAGAAAGGTAGTCCAATCTCTGTTGTGAGCTTTGCCCGAAGCGTGCAGTAAGGTCAACACCCCAAATTGTATTGATTTGTCCTGCTACGGTATCCTTTTGTATTATCTATATTAATTACAATTTGCATGTAACTGCGGATCGCTCTCTGCGCTCCGCGCAAACCCGGTCATGCGCCCTTTATGTGGGGGGGGCGGCGAGCAAAGGCAACCGACATATACGGACAAAATCACGTGAGGCGTTGCCATTTCGGCATTTGACCATGGCTTTTTGGGCAACAATTGCCTTGTGGGCTTGATTTTGCAGCGGCTGAAGGGTAGCAGACGTGCATCTGTTCCATTCCGTGTTTTCCAGAGCCGTATCATAGGCTCTCTACCAAAAGGTGGCCCTGATGACCGATCGCCTCAACGTCCTTCTCATCGGCTCTGGCGGGCGCGAGCATGCGCTGGCCTATCGTCTGAAAGCCTCTCCCCGTCTTGGCGCACTCTATGTGGCACCGGGCAACGCCGGGATCCTGACACTGGCGCAAAAGGCCGACATCAGCGAGAGCGATCACGATGCGGTCATCGCCTTTTGCCAGGACAAAGCCATCGACTTTGTGATTGTCGGCCCGGAAGCACCGCTGGTGGATGGTCTGGTCGACAGCCTCACGGACGCAGGCATCCTGACCTTCGGCCCTTCGAAAGAGGCCGCCCAGCTAGAAGGTTCCAAGGGCTATACCAAGGATCTGTGTGCCGAATTCGACATCCCGACAGCAGCCTATGCGCGCTTTGGCGATTGCCCCTCGGCGCTGGCCTATCTGAAGGATCATCCGGCTCCGATCGTTGTCAAGGCCGATGGCCTTGCTGCCGGCAAGGGCGTGACCGTGGCCATGAGCAACGCTGAAGCGGAAGCTGCCATCAGGGAATGTTTCGACGGCGCGTTTGGCGATGCCGGAGCGGAAGTGGTGATCGAAGCTTTCCTGCAGGGTGAGGAAGCCAGCCTGTTTGCGCTGTGCGATGGCAAGACCGCTCTGCATCTGGCTTCGGCACAGGATCACAAGCCGGTTGGCGAAGGCGATACCGGCCCAAACACCGGCGGCATGGGTGCCTACAGCCCGGCTCCGGTGATGACCGATGCCCTCACGGAAGAGGTCATGGAGAAGATTGTTCGTCCGACCATAAACGGCATGGCCAGCCGCGGCGCCCCATTCACCGGCATTCTGTTCGTTGGCCTGATGATCACCGAAAAAGGGCCAGAGCTGATCGAATATAACGTCCGCTTCGGTGATCCGGAGTGCCAGACCCTCATGATGCGCCTTGAAAGCGACCTGCTCGAACTGCTGCTTGCTGCAGCCAAGGGCGAGCTGGAAGGCGTCGACGCCAAGTGGTCTGACGATGTGGTGATGAATGTGGTGCTCGCCTCCAAGGGTTACCCCGGCTCCTATGAGAAGGGCACCGTGATTGAGGACCTCTCCGCCGCCGAAGCCATCGAAGGCGTCACGGTTTTCCACGCTGGCACGGCCAAGAAAGACGGCAAACTGTTGGCGACCGGCGGTCGTGTGCTCAACGTCTGTGCCCGCGGCAAGACCGTGACGGAAGCCCAGAGCCTTGCCTACAAGGCGGTCGATGCCGTGCGCTGGGACAATGGCTTCTGCCGTCGCGACATTGGCTGGCGAGCTGTGGCCCGCGAGCAGAAAGCCTGACATCAGGCGCAAAGACGCTCTGCCTCATACCGATAAGAAAAACCCGCCGCGATCCGATCGAGGCGGGTTTTTTGCACCATTTGCGCTGCCCTTGAATTCTAGCGGCGGCGGAAGAATACGAGATACAGGGACCCCAGCCCAAGGATCAATCCGGCAACAACACCCACGAGCGCCACGCGAACCCAATAGTTGATCCCGGCAAATTGCGCATTCAGATCGATGAACGGCGACATGGCGGCAATAACAAGTCCAGTGACCCAGCCAATGGAGGTGTTGATGATCTCCCCCAGATAGCCGACAACAATCGCCAGACCGTCAGAGATCGTCAAACCGACCCGACCAATCGGACTGGCACGCCAGCGCTCCCGATCCTGTCGTTGCCTCACGGTCTCCATTTCTTCGGGGCTGTCCTCGCCACGCGCACTGAAGGTCAATCGTGCACTGCCTGCCTGAGAGGTATCATTGCCTCCCTTGAACAACCCCTTGTCGGACAACACCGCCATGCCGGAAGAAAGGCTTGCCACATTCATGGTCACGGCTTCCCCGGCCTTCACGTCAAAAGCCTCGTCCTCCACCTGGTTCTTCACCTCAACGACACCTTCATGCACACGCACCTTGGCCCATTCGTCATCAAGTGAAACCGTAAACTCGGTGCCTTTGACAACGGCAACCAGATAGGGTGTTTCCACCTTGAAGTGCGGGCTCTGCTGCTTGTCGATCGAAAGCGTGATGGTGCCCCGCGTTTGACGGACAACCGTCATGTCGGGCTTTGTTTCGGCCTCGGGGGGCAGACTGAGTGTCGTATTTGAGCTGACCTGGATATGCTGCTTGCCGTTTGACAGCATCAATCGAGTACGTGGGCCTGTCGTCAGCGTCTGGCCAGCAAGCAGAACCTGCCCGTTCTGAACCGCCACAGGCTCAGTTCCAGCCACCGAGACATGGGCAACGCCGCTCAATTTCTGGACTTCCCAAGCATCCGAGGCGGGATTGGAGGTTTCCTGCGCCTGGACAACTGCGCCAAGAGACAGGAAAAGCGCAACACAAATTGCGAACAGAGTTTTCAAGAAGGGTCCTCTTATTGTCCGCGCCATATTCCAGATCACACCCACCCAATCGCACGTGATCCAAATTTGGCAGAACTAACCATGGTAGCAGTATCAATAGGAGCAATCGGTGAAAGATCCTTAAACGGCGTCCATCTTCTGCGCTTTTGGTAAAGATTGTTCAAATATTCATTTACGTAAACTATACTCGAATATCTGCACCCATGACATTTAGCTCTCTCCGGCTCCTTCGATCATGTTTCCCGGTCTACGCTGTGGAAAGCTCGAAAGCAGGCCTGTCCGGTCCTTTCGCCGTCACGAAATTCTCAATACGACAAAGCTGCACGAATCCTATAGTTTCTTGGGATACAAAGGCGTTCTCACATGAACCACGGGCCATGAGACGCCAGAACGCGGACCCTCTGGAGGACCATGAGCAAGGTGACAGATCCTGTTGAAATCACGATAGACGAACTTGGCGGCAAAGGAGACGGGATCGCCTACCACAGCGGCGGCAGCCTTTACGTCCCCTATGCCCTTGCAGGGGAGCGCGTTCGGGTCACTCCCATGGGTGAACGAGGCGATCTGGAAGATGTCATCACGGCCTCTCCGCAACGGGCCGAACCGATATGTCCACTGTTCATGACCTGTGGCGGCTGTTCCATGCAGCATATGGATGCCGACCTTTATGGCGCATGGAAAACGTCACTGGTGCGCGACGCCCTTACCTCGCGTGGGTTCGATGATGTGCCCATCCATCCATTGATCGCGACACAGCCGGGCGGACGGCGGCGGGCTGTACTGACGGCGCGGCTCATCGGGCGGCGGCTGTTGTTCGGCTATCATGAAGCACGTTCCAACCGGGTTGTCGATGTGGATCGCTGCCCGCTGCTGGTCCCTGCCCTCAATGCGCTGCTGCCCAGGCTGGCCGATTTCCTGCCCCTGTTCCTGACCAAGAAGAACGAGGCCCGCATCACCATGCTGGCTACCAGCTCAGGGGTCGACCTCAGCCTTGACGATGTCAAGAACATGCGCGACGGGCAGGATTATCTCAAGGCCGTTGAGATGGCCGAAACGCTTGATCTGGCGCGGCTCACGGCCAATGGCGACATCCTGCTCGAGCGCCGTCCGCCACTTCTTTCCATGGGCGGAGCCGAAGTCAGCCCTCCACCGGGCGCCTTTGTGCAGGCCGAAGAAAGCGCCGAACTGGCCATGGCCAAGATGGTGATCGATAGCGTCGGCGACGCAAAGCGGGTCATCGACCTGTTCTGCGGCTCCGGCACCTTTGCCCTCAGGCTTGCCAGAAAGGCTCAGGTCTGGGCTCTGGAGAGCGAGGACGCTGCGATCAAGTCGCTGGAGAAGGCCTGGCGCTTTGGCAATCAGCTCAAGGGCATCAAGATGGAACGACGCGATCTTTTCCGCCGTCCGTTGCTTGCCGCCGAGATGAAGAAATTCGACGCACTGGTGTTCGACCCGCCGCGCGCAGGTGCCAAGGCACAGTGCGAGGAAATCGCCAAGACCCGCATTCCGGTGGTTGTTGCGGTTTCGTGCAATCCCGGCACACTGGCGCGTGATCTGCGCATTTTGGTCGATGGAGGCTACAAGATTGCCTCTGTCACGCCGGTGGACCAGTTTCTCTATTCGCCACATGTCGAGTGCGTGGCAACGCTCACCCGCTGACCCCGCGCCTGCGGCGCATACCCGATCCCATCAGCTTTTGCGCTCCACTCTGGCCCTGCCGGTGTGGAGCGTTTGATTCCATTGGAAAAATGCGATCCGGACCATCCTATTCTTCCGCATTTCGTTGGGCCTGACTTGATCTTGCCACGAAGCTGACTAGATATTGCATCAAATGACAAGTTTTGGGTGTGCATCAGCTCAAGCTCGGAAAGGGCACCGCCAGATGGTCCACATAAAGCGATGGGTGATCATCGCCTTCGCTATCATGCTGTTTCTCGTCGGGCTGGCTTCCGTGTGGACTCCCGTGCCGATTGGTGCCGTGCTGATGACCTTCGCCACTTTCCTGCTGATTGCCTATAGCAGACGCGGCAGGGCTCTCGTGCGAGGTGTTCGACGCCGGTCTGCCCTTGTCGACAAGCAGATGCGCTGGTTCGAAACACGCAGCAAGGCCAAGATGGTGCGGGTTCTCAAGACCACCCAGCCTCTGGAATCCCGTTTGCGCTACAGCACCAGACATATCAAGCCCTGACCGGTTTTTGTCTGACCGGTTTAGACCGCTTCGTTCCACATCGCTCCCCGAACCCAATTCCACTGCCCCCGCCCCAGATCCGGCACAGTCTCCCCACCCTTTTGCAACGGATTGGGGATCGCCTTGCAAGGCAGGCACATGACAGAAGTGTTGTCTTCTGCTTGTCACAGACCCGTCCTAAGGGAAGGGAATCCTGCCTCTTGCCAACGGTCGTAAGCCGTCATGCCTTGAGACGGAGTGGGCGCCGGAAGGCCGGTTGTCCAGCGTGAAGGAGCGTCAGACGGTGATCTCAAATCTCCGACAGTGGGCCATTTTGGGGTTCGCCTTTCTTTGTCTGCTTGCTGGACTGGCGACGATATGGCTGCCCATTCCCACCGGCGTGCCACTGCTGGCGCTCGGGGCCTTTCTGGTCATCGCCAACAGCCGGGCGGGCCGCAACGCGGTCCGTCGCCTGCGCAAGAGTATTGGCTGGTTGGATCACGCTCTGGTCTGGCTTGAAGACCGGGCCGGTCGCCCCTTCGGGCGTGTCCTCAAGACCACCCGCCCGCTCATGACGCGACACCGACGCAAAGCCGAAGAGACGTCGATGCGCCAGCGATCAGGTCGCAACGATCAGCCGAAAATCTAGGAACTCACTCCCTGATGCCCTCAATACAAGGTTCTGGAATCCCATTTAAGATTCAATTACTTATAACATAGGGTTGCGAAAATTCGAGTCGCCCACCCTACCAAGGACGCCTTGTGCGGACCGCACCAAATCTCTATCTTCTTGGAATGATTTGCAGGAACGCTGTGCGGCAAGAATCGCTCAATCGTTCTTTCGATGTTTCACACCTCCACCCCCAAATGGCAGGAAGGCACAGGGGCTGGCCTAATCAGGATTGCGCGATGTATAAACCGATCGTCAAAGTGATAGAGGTGCCAACCGATGCACTCACGGCCTATCGTCTGTTCACGATGGAGATGGGAAGCTGGTGGCCGCTTGATACGCGATCCATTTCGATTCACAGCTCCGGAATTCCTGCCAAGGCGCTCGAAACCGATCCTGTTGCCGGCGGTGCCATCATTGAAATCGCGTCCGACGACACACGCCATGTCTGGGGCAATTTCACCGACTGCGATGAACCGAACTCGGTCGCGCTGGATTTTCACATGGGGCAGCCAATGGATCAGGCGACCCATCTGGTCGTCAGCTTCTTTGAAACCCGCCCCCAGCAGACCATGGTCAAGCTGGTGCATGGCGGATGGGACTGTTATGGCCCGATCGCACCCATGATGCGTGATGGCTATGACAAGGGCTGGGACGAGATCTTTTCATTTCACTTTGCCCGGGCATGCGAGAAAGCCCGGTTTTTGCGCCGCGCCTGACCGGGCATCTGACGCCTGGTAGGGCGCAATGCAAGACGCGCATGAGGATCAGATCCTGTTGGTCTTCAACGTGCTATTGTTATTGAAGCTGAATAAAACAAACGCCCGATTGTGCCTGACAATCGGGCGTTTTCATTCCAGGCCGCCAAATGCCTCGGGATATGTCTTCCCTGAGGCTGGACGAGAGGGGGACCGGAGGCCCTTCGCAGCGTTTTCTGATCCGCGCAAGGCCGTTCTCGGTTTTGGCCATCCAGTGCCGGTCTGATCAAGGGGGGCGATCAGACGGGAGATGCTTCAGAGGCCCAGAATGCTTTCGGCCGACACATAGTCATAGCCAAGCGCCTTGGCGACGGCTTCATAGGTCACCTTGCCATCATGGACATTGAGACCGGCGCGCAGATATTTGTCATCCTTGCAGGCCTGTTCCCAGCCCTTGTTGGCCAGAGCCAGAGCGAACGGCAGAGTGGCGTTGTTGAGCGCGAAAGTCGAGGTGCGTGCAACGCAGCCCGGCATGTTGGCCACGCAATAGTGAACGACGCCGTCGACCACATAGGTCGGGTCTGAGTGAGTGGTTGCCTTCGAGGTTTCAAAGCAGCCGCCCTGGTCAATGGCCACGTCAACAACAGCAGAGCCCGGACGCATGGTCTTGATCATTTCTGCGGTCACCAGCTTCGGGGTTTCCGCACCCGGGATCAGCACAGTGCCGATGACCAGATCTGCCTTGGCGACGAGGCGGGCGATGTTGCCCTTGTTGGAGTAGACAGTCTTGATAGCCGTACCGAAACGGTCAACCGCAGCACGCAGGGCGTTGGTGTTGCTGTCGACCATGGTAACGCTGGCGCCCATGCCAAGAGCCACGCGGGCTGCATTGGTGCCGGACACGCCAGCGCCGATGATGACAACTTCAGCCGGATCAACACCCGGTACGCCGCCGAGCAGAACGCCCATGCCACCACCAGTGTTTTCCAGAGCCTGCGCGCCGACCTGCGGAGCCAGACGGCCAGCCACTTCGGACATCGGGAACAGCAGCGGCAGAGCGCCGGTCGGGGATGTCACGGTTTCATAGGCGATGCAGGTTGCGCCGGATTTGACGAGGTCTGCTGTCTGGGCCGGATCCGGAGCCAGATGCAGATAGGTGAAGAGAAGCTGGCCGGGGCGCAGTTTGGCGCGCTCGACAGCAAGCGGTTCCTTCACCTTGACGACCATTTCGGCCTTGGCGAAGATTTCGTCCGGGGTTGCGACGATCGAGGCACCTGCTGCGACATAGTCTTCGTCAGCACAGCCAATACCGGCGCCAGCGCCGGTTTCAATCATGACTTCATGGCCGCAGGCGACCAGTTCCTGAACAGAAGAAGGGACAAGACCGACGCGGTCTTCGTGGTCCTTGATCTCTTTTGGGCATCCGATAAGCATTGTTTGGTTCTCCGTGGTGTATTGCAGCCAATGCGTCTCCTTGTTGGGCGTGCACCGCCCTTCTGAGGGGCTGCTCACACGCGGTGCGGGACGCTTTTGGGTCTTCGAATTACCTGTCAATGATGAACCAAATTTTGCGCAATGTGCGGCGAAAGGAACTTGTTTTCCCGGCAATTTTTCGCATATAATTGCGCAAATTATCAAAATTATCGAATTTTCATGACACTCGAAAAACTCGACAAAAGAGACCGTCAAATCCTCAATCTGCTGCAGGACAACGGACGGCTGAGCAACGCGGAACTGGCAGAGAAGGTGAACCTTTCTCCTTCGGCCTGCCTCAGGCGCGTCAAGCAGCTCGAAGACAGCGGGCTGGTGGAAGGTTATCACATGCAGCTGGACATGAAGGCCTGCGGCATGTCGGGGGCAGCCTTCGTGTTCGTGACGCTTGATGGACAGGGACGGGATTCCCTTGCGCGTTTCGAGCGAGCGATCAAGGAAATCAACGAGATACAGGATTGTTATCTGCTCGCCGGACAGTATGACTATCTGTTGCGGGTCATCTATCGCAATGCGGCCGATCTGGAACGCATCCACCACGACATCCTGACCAATCTGCCCGGCGTCGTTCGGGTCAATTCCACCCTGACGCTGAGAGCGGTCAAGCACACCGGCAAGCTCGAAGTCTGACGCATCCCGCCGCGATCACTTCGCCAGAGGGAAGCGCACGATCACGGTGAGACCCCCGCCCTCGGTATCGGCCATCTCTAAGGTGGCATCATGGCTCTCGACAGCCTTGCGAACAATTGCAAGACCGAGACCGAAGCCGGACTTGTCGTTCATGGTCCTCGCCTTGTCGCCGCGGGCGAAAGGCTCCTGGAGCAGAAGCCTGTCTTCCTGGGCGATGCCCGGACCATGGTCGATGACCCGCAGGCAGGCAAAGTCGCCTTCCTTTTTCAGCGAGATTTCGCACGCTCCTGCGTATTTCACAGCATTGTCGATCAGGTTGTCGACCAGACGCGTGAGATCGTTGGGTCGAGCGCGAATGGTCAGGTTGGTATAGTCGGTCAATTCGACCGCCTCGCCTGAGTCACTCCACTCATAGGCCAGACTGTCAACCAGACTGCTCAGTTCCAGACGAACCGGCTTCTCGCCAGTATCGCCCTTGCTGAAGTAGGTCATCAACCGGGTTAGCAAACCGTCCATCATCGTGAGATCACGCAGGAAGGCCTTGCGCAGGTCCTCCGGTTCGACCGTATCAGCCCTGAGGCGCAGGCGGGTAACCGGGGTGCGCAGATCGTGGCCAACCGCGGCCAGCATGCGCGTGCGATCCTCGATCAACTGATGGATGCGATCCTGCATCTTGTTGAGCGCCATGGATGCCACACGCAGCTCTGTGGGACCAGCAACTTCGGCCATCTGAGGCTTGGCATTTTCCTTGGCGATGTTGTTGGTCACCTGCGCGAGACGCCGCAGGGGCCGGATCAGGAAGATGATGGCCCACAATAGCAACAGCAAGGTGCAGACGATGGAGAAGATCAGAATATTCTCAAGTGCGTGATTTGGCGGCTCCTGCGCTCGAAGGGTAATCCTGGCACTGAGAATGCGTTCATCTGACAGTCGGGAATAGACCGTCACCTCCGACCGATTGTCCTCGATATGGTGAACTGTCCGCGCAAAGAGCAACCCGATTGCCTGCGGATTTGCGAAGCCCATTATCATGTCGGGATTTTTGGGCGGCCCGCCAAGAGGGTCAAACAGACGAAACAGAAAGCTCATGGAAGAGGGAGGGGGAGACTGTTCGGCCACACCAATGTTGCGGCGTATCCATTCAAGAGGCGCAACAACGGGATCTGAACTGGAGAGCAGCTCATAGGTAACTGTCGGATGTTCGTTCCTCAGCTTTTGCAGAGCCGGCTCGACAGCGTCCACTGGCAACAGCGCGAAGGCTTCCGCGATTCCGATCTGACGTTCCGAATAGAGCATGATTGGTGGAGCCAGCGGCGCTTCGCGCGCCGCCTGCACCGAAATATAGATGCCGGTCAAAAACATGCCCATCGCCAGAATCAGGAGAATCAACAGCTGACCGGCAATGGAATTGATGAAGTGGAACCAGCGCGTCTTTCTCATGCAGTCTCGCGCTGCTCGTGGACTTCGGCAATAAACTCATAGCCACCGGATCGCACCGTGTGAATGAGCTTCTGGCCATCTGGTCCGTTTTCCAACTTGCGGCGCAAGCGGGAGATCAGGATATCAATACTGCGCTCAGTCGCACCGGAGCTCGGACCCTGCGTCAGTTCGATCAACTGTTCACGGGTCAGGGTCAGACCGGGCCTTTCACAGAAGACTCGCAACAGGTCGAACTCGGCCGGCGTGAGATGAATCTGCACGCCATTGTAATCGTTCAACTCGCGCTTTCTGATGTCGAGCTGCCACTTGCCACCGAAATAGAGGACGGGCGCTTGCATGCGGCTGTCCTTGATCGACATGCGGCTGCGACGCAGCATCGCCTTGATGCGGGCTTCCAGTTCCCTCGGATTGAACGGCTTGGCCATATAATCGTCAGCACCCAGCTCCAGCCCGACCACCCTGTCGATATCCTCGCCCTTGGCGGAAAGGATCATGATGGGAACTGTCGAAATGGACCGCAAGCGTGAGCATATGCTCAACCCGTCTTCTCCGGGAAGCATGACGTCGAGAAGGATCAGGTCGATGTTGCTGCGGGCCAAAATGGCATCCGCTTCGCGCCCGTTGGAAGCCAATGAGGCCATCCAGCCGTTGCGCTGCAATAATGCAGCCAGCAGCGTCTGGATTTCAGTGTCATCTTCGATGACCAGGATATGCGTTGTGTTCTGCATGGCGTTTCTTCTGGTTCAGGAGAACTCATGTTTGGGGGCTTGTTGAGAAAAAATCAAAGGAACCTTCAGCTTTTGCGCAGATTTTCTCGCTTTTTTGTTTCTTATTGTTTCTATAACAGGAATTGAAACACGTGGAAACTATCAGAAATATTCAGGTGTATTCTCATTAACGATTTCTTCTTACGCTTCGACTTCAGAACGCAAAACCAATTCTACAGGGTGCGTCAAATCAAGACTACAAGGAACTTGGCAACCAATCTGAAGGATTTTCAGATGACCTCGATTAGCGGGCTGGGTACGAGCCTTTTCAGTACCATGCAGCAAATGCGTCCGGAAGATCGTGTGGAGCAGGAACTGCAAAGTCTGGTCGCCGCCGGAGAAATCTCCTCTGACGATCAGGACGCTTTGTCAACGGCACTCGATGCGATCGGCAACGAGATGCAGGGCACGGCACCGGGTGCCAGCACCCCTCCTCCCAGCAAAGAAGAAGTGCAGAACAAGATCGATAGTCTTATTCAGGATCAGGTCGAGGCAGGAACTCTCACCGAGGAACAAGCTGATGAACTGTCTTCCCTGTTCGAGGACGTCACTTCGGCTTCCAGTCCCGATGGGGCCTCTGGCCCCGGTGGACCGGGTGGGCCTGGAGGTCCTCCTCCCGGCCCCCCTCCCGGGGAAGCCTCAGCGACTTCAAGCGAGGAAACAAGCTCAGACGACGACACCAGCACCCTGTTGCAAACTTTTCTTGAAAAGCTTCAGGAGCAGAATGCGTCCGGATATGGTTCAGCGGGAAATCTCACGGGGAATGCCTCTTTGCTTTTCAGCTTCAGCGCATAAAATGTGGTTCTGAGCAGGTTGGCCCGCATTGGCAAAGTCCTGTGCGGGCTATTTTGCAAAAAGATGGGAGCGGTAACGGATCTTTCTATGCCTGTCGGTACTGATCGGAGCGCAACGCTCTTTTTTCTGGAACCACCGCAAGCCCAAGCTAGGGGCAAGGCCGAAACGATCGATGCCTCAGAACAGGCGGTTCTTCATACCAACAACCATGGAGAACAAATGCTTGGTCAGAATTCCGATTGCCGTCAAAAATAACATGTTGCGCATAATATAAACCTCATCAACAGAGCTTTCACTCTCATAACTCTCGAGAGAGGACTTTGTTCCATGGCCATCGAAATTTTTCACTTCTTCATATAGTGGCATTTTCGATCGCTTCAACCGGCCGTCCCGCCATGACCAGCCAGCTCATCAGAAGTCTGGCCCGACCATCCGGGGTTCGCCTATTCAGTCATCTCAATAGAAATTTCCTGTCGTGCAATCGGGGCGCTCTGCTTGGCCAATTCCTCATTGTCCCGTCAGATCATCATTCCCGATTTGCCACTTGCCCACTGTCGCCGTGGTCCAAATTCAGAACATCATCGAGTTTTCAAATTCACGTCAGAATTTCTCTTGCCCCTGAAAGATACGCATCAAATCTCTCAGAATTATGGCGTCAAGTAACGCCGCTGCAGCAAATTGTATCAAACTGTAACCCGGTACAGACCCAGCCCGGCCAGCTTCTGATTGGTGCATTTTCCGGATGAAATTACTGCTGGTTCAACCAGTCGCTCCGGGCGACAAAACGGGGAACCGGCAGCAGCCATTTGCGACCACCGCGGGTAAATCGAAACCGTAAAATTCTTTTGATCTATTTAATTTTACCAAGAACACAAAACGAACAAAAATCAAACAAATGAATCGCACCAGGAACACCAAAATTCCAAAGAGAACATACAGAAAACAAACATACGTAAATCCATTTGATTTCTAATGGGTTTTTGGTAAATTCCCACTACTTAACCCATCGTTAATTTTTTTCTGACAATTGGCGCTATCGGCAGCACACAGATCAAGTGGGTTTACGGCTCAGGCAGTTGCTTTGTTTGCGGAAATCTGCCTAATCATCCCCACAGACAGTATCCGTTACCGAAAGGCTCAAAGGCCATGTCATTCACCCAGCCCCTCTTGATGGCACCCGAGTTGTTTCTCGACACGATCGTACCGATTTTCTTTTATGCCGGGCTGATTGTCTTTGCCATGACGGGCGGTCTGCGGGCCTTGCAGTCGGAAATGGATTTCTTTGGCGTACTGATGGTCGGTTTTGTCACGGCCACTGGCGGCGGTACCCTGCGCGACATCCTGATTGGTGCGTTGCCCGTCAACTGGGTCACCGACCCGACACCGCTGGCCATTGTCATGCCGGCGTCTCTCTTGGCTTACGCGGTCGAGCGTATCGGCTGGTCCCAGCGGCAGATCTTCAACTGGATCGATGCCATCGGCATGGCCATTTTCTCGGTGACTGGAACCGTGCTGACCCTGGAGCTCGGCCACCATCCAGCGATCTGCATCATGATGGGCGTGATAACGGCAACCTTTGGCGGCCTGATCCGCGACATCCTGTGCAATGTGGTACCCTTCCTGCTGCGGCAGGAAATCTATGCCACGGCGGCGCTTCTCGGCTCTTGCCTGTTCGTCGGCTTCCACTATCTGGAAGTGGATCCGGCAATCAGCGCCATCATCTCGATGGGCGCAGCGCTGCTGCTGCGCGGTCTGGCGATCCGCTACAAATTCAATGTGCGGGATGAAGACCAGAAAGCCTCCCCCCGCATCATCCAGCGCTGACTGTTCACCCGCCAGAGCCACAAGACAGACCTGCCGGCTTCAGCCTCAAAGGGCATGCACCATTTGCACGCGCAAGGGCTGAAAGCCGAGCTGCTCATAGAATCTCTTTGCTCCTTCATTGAAATCATAGACGTTGAGCAGCATTTCCTTGGCGCCATTGCTGCGGGCCCAGGTCTCCGCTTCGCCCAGCAAGGCGCGCGCCACACCCTGCCGCCGCATGGTTTCGTCAACCACCAAATTATCGACTTCGAAAATGACCCGTACCGGGTAGACCGGGCCCGGCGGGCAGGTTCTCAACGTCACGAGACACAGGCCGATCAGCCGCGATGCCTCCCCCGCAAGGCTGGGGCAGCTTTCTGCCAGCAACAGAGCCCTGTCGGCACAATGGATAACTTCGGCGATATACTCGCGGGAGCGCGGCGCCTCATCCTGTTTGTGCGGAAAACGTTGAGGGTCACGGGCCTGATGATAGCCGTCGAGCTGACGCCACAGCGGTTCCATGGCCTCGAAATCATCAAGCCGCGCCTGTCGCATGGTGAAGGGTCGTATCTTTGCAAGATGGGTCATGTCGTCTCTCCTTGCCTCGATCTTTGAGCGAGGGCGTTTCAGGGTGCGGAGATCAGACATCAGAAACAAGAAGACCACCGAACCCGGTGGTCTGTCTTAAGCACGCAAAAGCCAACCACCCATCTAACAGGATGGGTACCAATAGGATACGGTAGCGATGGTCACGTTTTTGCTCATGCAGGGAAAATAGGCGCAGTGGCGGCGTTGGTCAAGAGACATCTTGCCACCGACGGCCGGGAACTCACGCTTTCCGTAAAAGGCCGAAGCGCTTCACCCCCCGTCCTTGCCGGAGGACCCTGCCCGATGAGCCATTGCCAACCAGCCCAGCCCGTTTCTTTCATCAAATATCATCCATCGCCTCGATGGCCTTGTTGAAGCGAATGACGTGATCGGCAAACTGGCAAAGTTCCTCGCCAGGCCAGTCTTGCATCATGGTCTGCAGGCTCCTGCGACGGGCAAGCTGCATCTGCTGGAAAAGCTCAAGGCCCTTTGCTTCAATCTCGATCATGATCCCACGACCATCATCAGGATTGCTTTTGCGCACGACATATCCCTTCTTCTCCATGGCCACGATCTGCCTGGTCACCGTGGACTGGTCAAGTCCGAGCATGGTGGCCAATTCACCACTGGAATGCGCACGTTCCTTGAGCACCATCAAGGCAAGATAGTGTGCCCTTTCAAGAGGATAGTGCCTTTTTCGATAGATGGAATCCAACCGCCGGATCATGAAAGCGATCTCCCTTTCCAGCTGGGATATGGCGTCAGATGAGCGAACATCCGGCTCGCCTGTGCCTTCGTCCTGTCGTTTGGTTTCATCAGTTGCCGACATGCATATCCTCCGTCAATTTATTTTCTTGTACCATACAACTTGATTTTCGTCCCCGCTATCTGTAGGTTTTCCAAACTTGTTTCCTCCCCATCGATGGTTTCATCGATTTTGCCTCCTCCCATCCCTCTTCTGCGAGTAATTCATGTCTGCGACAGAGTCCCATCTTTCCATTGCCGCCCCCAAGGCGGCAAGTAGTTTCAGGGATCAGCCGATTGCCGTCTGGGCCACCGCATTTGCCTGCGTTGTCGGCTTCATGTCAATCGGTCTGGTTGATCCGATCTTGACGGCCATCGCTGCGGGCCTCAATGCAACGGCCAGTCAGGTGTCCCTGCTCTTCACATCCTACTTCTTCGTCACCTCGATCATGATGCTGATCACCGGCTTTGTATCCAGCCGCCTTGGCAGCCGCATCACCCTGCTGATCGGCGCTGCCCTGATCATTGTCTTTGCAGCATTGGCGGGCACCTCACAATCGGTTGCCGAACTGATCGGCTTCCGGGCCGGTTGGGGGCTGGGCAATGCCTTCTTCGTGGTGACCGCCCTGTCGGTTCTGGTGGCCGTCACCCGCGGCGGCACGGGCAAGGCCGTGCTGATCTATGAGGCCGCCATCGGGCTTGGCCTTTCGGGCGGTCCGCTCGTCGGAGCGCTGCTTGGCGCCCAGTCCTGGCGTTACCCCTTCTTCGGTACGGCGACCCTGATGGGAATCGGCTTTGTGTCGATCCTGCTGTTCCTGCCAAAATTGCCAAAGCCGGACAAGAAGATTGCCATCAGTGCACCGATCCGGGCCCTTGGCCATCCGGGGCTGTTCACCGTTTCGCTGGCGTCCTTCTTCTACTTTTTCGCCTTTTTCACCGTGCTGGCCTTTGCCCCCTTTGTGCTGGATCTGTCGGCCTACGCGGTCGGCGGCATCTTCTTTGGCTGGGGCGTTTTGCTGGCGATCTTTTCGGTCTTTGTCGCCCCGCGCGTCGACGCCCGCTTTGGCATCCTGCCAGTTATTTCGGTCTGTCTCGTCCTGTTGGCGGCCATGCTGATTGCCATGGGTGTTGGCAGCAAGCTGGTGGTGGCAGTCTGCGTCATTCTTTCCGGCGCGGTCATGGGGGTGTGCAATACACTGTTTACCGAACTGGCGCTGGAAGTTTCAGACGTTCCACGCCCGGTTGCCTCGGCTGGATACAATTTCCTGCGCTGGTTTGCAGGTGTCATCGCACCATTTGCCGTCCCGCATCTGGCAGAAGCGTTCGGTGTTCTGCCCGCCTTCTCTGTTGCCGCTGTGGCGGCCCTTCTGGCGCCAGTCGTCATGGGACTTCGGCGGGCCAGCATCGCCCCCGCCATGCATGAAGCCAGTGCGGCACCGGATGCGCCGCAGGCCTCCATCATCATCGCCGTTGACGGCAGCGACCGGGATGGCCGTGTAATCGAGCAGGCCATTGCGCTGGCACAGTCTTCAGCAATCAGCTCGGTCACAGCCTTGCATGTGCGGATGCGGGAAGTTGTCGAAGGAGAGGAAGCGGCTCTGGAAAGTGAGGAAAAGGCCAAACGCATTCTGGCCAATGCGAGCAGCAAACTGGCAGCAGGCGGACTTGAGGTCAATGAACTGCTGCTCGATGCACCGGCCGGTCAGGCAGCCCGCAGGGCCGTTGATCATGCCCTTGCGGCGGGCGCTCGGCATCTAATGCTAGGAGCACCGCACGCCCACGAGATCGAAGATCTGCTCCATGGCAGCTTTGCCCTGACGGCAGAAGCTCTCATACATACCATGAAAGATGGCCCGTCAGTATTCTTCGCCTACTGACGGGCGCACACACTCATCCTTGTCGCCATGAATGGACAAGGTGAACCGGTTGCTTCTCACGAAAGCCCCTCATCGACCGTGCCGATGGCCGGTGACGGGGCGGGTATCTATAGCTAATGGAGGATGCGGGCCAGCAGGCAGGCTGCTCGCAAGAATGACAATCAGACCGGAGGACTGATCAGTTCACGGTAAGCCAGAACAGGCCGTAGGCGACCAGCCCCAGACTCAGCATTGCTGCATATTTGGCGACATCAATGGTAGCGCTTTTTGCGATTGCTTTTTTTGCCATTTTTTCCACCTGTTCCTAAGACCATTGGTCAAGTGTAAGAAGCAAAAGTGAATCAGATATGAACTTTTGCTTTCTCTTATATTTAGGCAGGCCCACGCAGAGTTCAAATGGTTCCAAAGATTAATTTATCCTTTAGAGCGGCAAAATCCGCTTCAACTGCACCTTTTGGCGAGCGAGGGGGACATTTTTCGTGGCTACCCCCTGCCAAAGAACAATGCTTCACGGTGTTGAAAAGCTCTCCTCCCGCCCGCTTTGGGCATGAAGAGTGTATCGAAATGTAACCAGACTGGTGGCTGCGACATTTCATGACAATTGCGGGAATTATCGAGATTTTTTCGAGCAGAAGCTGCAGTATGCTTGGCAATAGTATCGATAAAATCTTCTGAGCGGAGACGCTGAAATGTCTTTCAGACGCATTATTTTTTGGGCTCACCTCGTCGTGGGCGTAGCCACCGGCCTTGTCATTTTTGCGTTGGCCTTTACGGGCGTCATGTTGACCTATGAGGCACAGATCAAGGCTGCCTTTGGTCCTTCTGTTGCTCCGACAACCGAATATACCGAGATGATGTCTGCTGACGACATCATGAAGATCGCCCTACCGGCCTTTCCGGGCGAGACCGCCACGCTCAATTTCTACAGCGATGCGTCCAAGCCGGTCTCAGTGTCTGCCGGACGGCATGAAGCCAAGCTGATCGATCCCTACAGCGGCGCCTTCATCGAGGCAGACAGCAATCCGACAGAAGGTTTCTTCGGACTGATGGAAAACCTTCACCGCAACCTGGCGATGGGCTTCGACTCCGCCGGTAGCCAGATGGTCAAGATCAGCAACGTCGCCTTCCTGTTCATCATCCTGTCGGGGATCTATCTTTGGCTGCCGCGCAAATGGAAATGGTCCTTCATCAGACAGAAGATCTTCTTCCAGAAAATGCCGACGGCCAAGGCGCGCGACTTCAACTGGCACCATGTCTTTTCCTTCTGGATGGTGATCCCGCTGGTGGCGGTGGTCGGCTCCGGGGCCGTGCTGTCCTATCAGTGGGCCAACAATCTGGTGTTCGCCGCAGCTGGCCTTGAAGCCCCACAGGGGCGTGGACAGGGCAACGGCATGTGGGCCAAGAGCTCCGGTGGCGGTACCTCTTCGCTGCCTGCCGAGCAGTTGGTTTCCTTCCAATCCATTCTGGACAAGGCAGAGGGCGTGGAAAGTGGCTGGAAGACCATTTCCATCATCGTTCCTGCCTCTGATCAGGCCAAGATGGTCGACGTGCTGATAGACACCGGCAATGGCAAACAGGGCGCCACCCAGCAGACCATCACCTATGATCGCGAGAGTGGTGAAGTTGCTTCGGTCAAGGGGCCGAATGAAATGGCCACTCCGACCCAGTCGCTGCGGCGCTACATTCGCTTCCTGCACACCGGCGAGGTCTATGGAGTGATCGGGCAGACTCTTGCGGGTATCGCGTCTCTGGCCTGCCTGTTCCTCGTCTGGACCGGCTTTGCCCTGGCCTGGAGGCGTCTCATCTCGCCGCTGTTCCGGCCAAAGGCCAAACCGACGCTCAACATGCGCTAGGCCATCTGACAAATTGGGGGAACCTTCCGCGCAAGCGGGTGGGAAAGCAAAACCCGCAGAGCTTTTCAAGGCTCTGCGGGTTTTTCATATCGAGATCAAGACAAGCGTCTGACAATCAGATGATGTCTGTGCCGGTAATTTCCAGCCCAAATCCATCCAGACCCACGTAGGTACGCTCGCGAGACGACAGCAGGCGAATAGAGGAAATGCCTAGATCCTTCAGGATCTGGGCGCCAAGGCCGATATCGCGCCAGCTGTTTTCGCGGCCTTTTGCACTTTTATGCTCTTCATTCTGTGCCAGTTCCAGAGCGTCACGCGGGCGCATGGAGCCAGTGGCAACACACGGCGAGCCATCACGCAAATAGACAAGAACGCCACGATCAGCGGCAAATCTCTCGGAAATTTTGTCGAGGGTGCCCGAGGTGCCGAAAATGTCAGCCAGCACGTTTTCCTGATGGATGCGGACCGGAATGTCCTTGCCATCGCGGATATCGCCGAAAATCAGGGCGACATGCTCCATGTCATCGAACTTGGCCTTGAAGGTCACTGCGCGGGCCGGACCAAATCGGGTGTCGATCTGGAAGTCCTCGATGCGGTCAACCAGACGTTCAATGCGCTGACGGTAGGCGATGAGGTCGGCAACGGATACATGGGTGATGCCATGCTCTTTGGCAAAGGCGATAATGTCCGGGCCCTTCTTGACCGTTCCGTCATCATTGACCAGCTCGGAAATCACGCCAACCGGAGGCAGGCCAGCCAGATTGCAAAGGTCGACAGCGGCTTCGGTATGGCCAGAGCGCACCAGAACGCCGCCTTCCTTGGCGATCAGCGGGAAGATATGGCCGGGACGGACGAAGTCGGCGGCACCGGAATTGCCATTGGCGAGGCCATGCACGGTGATGCTGCGTTCTTCGGCGGAAATGCCCGTGGTGGTGCCATGTCTGAAATCCACCGATACGGTGAAGGCCGTCGAGAGCGGCGCATCATTGTGCGCAACCATCGGGGTCAGGTTGAGGCGGCGGGCGTTCTCGCCGGTCATTGGCGCACAGACGATACCGGAGCTGTGGCGGATGATGAAGCCCATCTGCTCAGGGGTGATCTTGGTCGCGGCAACGATCAGATCGCCTTCGTTTTCACGGTCATCATCGTCGGTGACAACCACCATTTCCCCTTTTTCAAATGCGCGAATGGCTTGCGCAACCCGTTCCATGTCCGCCATGTCGTTACTGTCCTCGTTGTTGTTATCCATTGTCCGGAGCTGGTTTGCTCTTTTTACTACTGTTCTTGATCTGGGAGGGCTCGCTCTCGCGTGACGACCCTCAACCGGTCTATGAGAGAACGAAAGCGCCCCTGCGGCCTAGACATAGTCCATGTCCGCGAAAAAACAATCCTACATTCCGCCCTGTTGTGCCCGATGCAACAGGGTATGGTCGGCCAGAACCAGCGCCAGCATGGCCTCGCCGACCGGCACTGCGCGGATGCCAACGCAAGGATCGTGGCGCCCCTTGGTCATGACATCCACTTCCTCGCCGGAACGGGTGATCGACTTTTTAGGGGTCAGGATGGAACTGGTCGGCTTGATGGCGAAGCGCACGACGACATCCTGACCGCTGGCGATGCCACCAAGGATACCGCCAGCATGGTTGGAGAGGAACTCCGGTTGTCCATCCGGCCCAATGCGCATTTCATCGGCGTTCTCTTCACCGGTCAGGCAGGCGGCGTTGAATCCTTCACCGATTTCGACACCCTTGACTGCGTTGATCGACATCATCGCACTGGCGATATCCTGATCGAGCTTGGCATAGATCGGTGCGCCCAGACCTGCTGGGACGCCAGAGGCGACAATCTCGATCACCGCGCCTATCGAGGAGCCGGATTTGCGGATACCGTCAAGATAGTCGGCAAAGAAGGCCGCAGCCTCCTTGTCCGGGCAGAAGAAGGGATTGTTATTGACTTCGTCCCAGTCCCAGTTGGCGCGATTGATCTTGTGCGGCCCCATCTGCACGAGGGCACCGCGGATTGTAATGTCGGGAATGACCTTGCGGGCAACGGCTCCTGCAGCGACACGCATGGCGGTTTCGCGCGCCGAGGAGCGGCCCCCGCCACGATAGTCACGGATGCCATATTTGGCATCATAGGTGAAGTCGGCATGGCCGGGACGATAGCGTTCGGCAATATCGCCATAGTCCTTGGAGCGTTGGTCAGTGTTATGAATGATGAGGCCGATCGAAGTGCCGGTGGTCACCTGTTCGCCGGTCTGGGGATGGGCGAAGACGCCGGACATGATTTCCACCTGATCGGCTTCCTGCCGCTGGGTGGTATAGCGCGACTGGCCGGGACGGCGACGGTCCAGATCCTTCTGGATTTCCTCGCGGGTCAGGCCGATCAGAGAAGGGCAACCGTCGACAGTGCAGCCAATGGCCGGCCCGTGGCTTTCCCCCCAAGTGGTAACGCGAAAGAGGTGTCCGAAACTGTTATGTGACATGGGTGGCGGGCTTCCCGTCTCTAGCGGCCATCCGAGATGCGTGGCATATCGGCACCGACGGGAACCCTGTCCCCGAAGACCCATGCCCATGCACGCCGTCTCGCGACCGGGCGTACCACAGCAGTCGCCGGGCACGCCAAGATAAATCCAACGAAACTGTCATAAAGAGCAAGGAGGAAAAGGTCAAACGCCAGAGCACATTTAAGCGCATATTTAGGGGCGTATTTTTGCGCATGCCTGCTGTGGCCTGTAGTCGTGGCCATATCCGCAAACAGGCACACCGCCCCCCCTGAGCCCCAAGCGAGCCTCAGGAGACCCTCAACCGCGAACGCTATCGCATTCAGAAGGCGCCGGAAGACGCGCTTGCCTGCAGCGTCTTCCAATGATCCGGCCAGCCCGGAGCGTCAGAGCCCGCTATTTGGCGAAGGTCGTGGACCAGTAACGATTGCCCTTGCCGATGATCTTGTTGCCCACCTTCCGGCCACACTCCCGCGTGGTCTTGTGTGTCCAGTCACGGGCACCGCTAACGCCGTTGTAGAGGACCATGGTGATCTCATCATCATTCTTGTAGAGCTCATAGGTCGTGTAGATATGGCGGCTCTGTTTGGGACTGCGCATGGAAACCCGCTCATAGAGATGGACGCGCCCGCCGCGCGTATCGCTCAGGGTTTCGTAGCTCCAATAGTCGCCCAACTGGCCCTTGTTGGCGCTGCCGATGTTGAACACCACTTCCTTGCCGGGAAAGCGTTGATCGATCCTGGAGATGTATCCCGATCCGGCCTTGAAGTAGTAGTCACGTCCCGATGATTCATTGCCACCGCTGCAATAAAAGGAGCTTCCTGCCAGTGCGCTGACGATATCCTCGGCAGCAGCCGAGGCACCATGCGTGACCATGACACCACACACCATTATCATGCAGGCAAGTTTCTTCGATATTTTCATTTCCAAGCTTCCCCAGATACACGGGTTTGGAAACCGTGTTTCAAGCTGATTTTGTTCAGATTCCCGTTTGCTAGGAAACTTTACCAAAAGCTTCCTAAATCTTCGTCAGGAGCCGGGGGTAAATTTGAGAAAGATTTATCGACAATTTGAATCAACGAGGGCGTGCGCGGCGGAATTCAGCGCGCTTCTTTATTGAAATATTTGAATAAACACAAGAATTATGCTCCACACTATCCGCGCGGAGCAGCAGGATCAGATCCAGTTGGCTTCTTCGCCATTCCAGAAATAAATCTTGTCTTGTGGGGTTTTCAGCATCGGAGCTTCCAATTCGGGCACATTTTCAAGGAAATAGCGCACGATGCGCAACACGCCGCCATGGCCGATTACCACCGTTGGCTTGTCCAGATTGTAGAACCATTCGCCAACCCGCTCGGACAGCATCTGATAGCTTTCACCGTTTGGCATGCAGGTGCGCCATTTGTCCTTTTCGCGTTCCCAATAGAGCTCCGGCTCGCGTTCCTTGATTTCTTCAAGCGTCCAGCCTTCCCAGTCGCCGAAGGAAAATTCGATCAGCTTGTCTTCAAACGTGACACTTCTGGCCCACTCGCTGCCTGACCAGCCAGCCTCTTCCATCACCAGCGCCAGCGTCTGACGGGTCCGGGTCATCGGGCTGCAGAACAGGTTGACACCGGAAGGATCGGGAAGAAGTCCGGCCAGCACACGGCCGTTGCGACGCGCCTGCCCCTCGCCCTTCACATTGAGTGGAATGTCCTTCTGGCCCTGATACCGATATTCGGCGTTCCAGTCGGTTTCACCATGGCGAATGTAGTAAATGGGCGGGATCGGCATCATCTCTCCTTGGTGCATGCGGTTGGCTCGTTCGGTTGAGGCCAGAGGCTCGGTCCGGGTCCGGCGCTGGCGGCAAAATGTTCAACCTTCCATCCTGCGCGCGGGTCACCCTTGTGGGCCCTTCAGCCTGATGCCGTCTTTAGGCCATAAAAAAGCATCCGCGGCAACTGCCAAATTTGGCAGACCACGGATGCATAATGCGGCAGCTACAGCAAGGCCCGGACGAAACCGGGCCTTGAAAGACGGGAAAGACGACGGCGCCTAAACGGTGATGTCCGGAGCGTCGACAGCCTTCATGCCGACAACATGGTAGCCAGCATCCACATGGTGGATTTCGCCGGTTACGCCACGTGCAAAGTCGGACAGCAGATAGACTGCGGAATCGCCGACTTCCTCGATGGACACGACACGGCGCAGCGGCGAGTTGTATTCGTTCCATTTGAGGATATAGCGGAAGTCGCCGATGCCTGAAGCTGCAAGGGTCTTGATTGGCCCTGCGGAGATGGCATTGACGCGGATGTTGTTCTTGCCCAGATCTTCGGCCAGATACTTGACCGAGGTTTCCAGAGCAGATTTGGCAACGCCCATAACGTTGTAGTGCGGCATGACCTTTTCAGCACCATAGTAGGTAAGGGTCAGCAGCGAGCCGCCTTCCGGCATGAGCTTTTCGGCGCGCTGGGCGATTGCCGTGAAGGAATAGGCGGAAATGAACATCGACTGGGTAAAGTTTTCTGCCGTGGTGTCGATGTAACGGCCCGTCAGTTCGTCCTTGTCGGAGAAAGCGATGCAGTGCACGACAAAGTCGATCGTGCCCCATTCTTCGGCCAGATTGGAGAAAACGGCATCAATCGTTTCACCATCCGTCACGTCGCAATGTCCCACCACAAGGGCACCAAGCTGTTCGGCAAGCGGTTCTACGCGCTTCTTCATTGCATCACCCTGATAGGTCAGGGCAAGCTCAGCGCCCGCGTCCTTGCAGGCTTTGGCGATGCCCCAGGCAATGGAACGGTTGTTGGCAACACCCATAATCAGGCCGCGTTTGCCCTTCATCAATTGTGGTTTGTCAGACATAGGAACCCTCTTGATTCTGTCGCGAACGTCTCGCGTAAATTCTGTGCCCCGCAGCCATCGGCGGTCAGGGCCAAGTAAGCCGGATGGTTACAGTTGAAACCCTGCCTAGGCCTGTTCCTGAAGCAGCCCTGATAAAACTACCAGAAATGAATGCTGGAAACAGTGATCGGCGGAAGGTTGACAGGGCAATTCCTGCCTCCATGGCCCCCACCATGGCCTTCGTGCTAACCATCACGAGATATGTGTGGCCTTTATCAACCATGTTGCAACGAAATTGCAATGCCTAAATTCAGGTGCGATCACGCGGCTGTGCTCAATATTTGTTACAGATTCTTAACCGCGCGGCGCGGCAAAGCCGCATTCACGGTGCTCGATCCCCGCGGCCTCGTTCCTGCGGAATAATGACAAGCGTGAAAATACGCGCAAGGCGGCCGTTCCCCGTGGAGCCAAATGGAACCGAACAGCACTGAGCCGACCGCCACGAACCAGTCAACGCAGCACAGAAAAAATCCGACTTGGCGGGCAGATCCAAGACAGTCCATGAACAGGCATCGGCAGGCAAAAAGAAGCAGGACACCCGTCAACGCGGGCATCCTGCTTCTGCTTGTATTGCGCCCTCCTGCCGGTTGAAACCGGAAGAAAGACGGCTATGTCTCAGGCGATGGCAGAAATCTGCATGCGGCTTCTGGGCTGATCCGGCAGAAATTGATATCCTGCGAGAACACCCTCCAACGCGACACCAAGGCGCTGCTGCAAATCGAAACTGCGTTCGTTATTCAGCCACAACTGCCCCATCCCGAAGAGGATGGACAGCATGATGTTGCTGATATCTTGCGGTTTCAATAGATCGCTGACCTGATCCTTGTCCCGAGCGGCAGAAAACAGCCGTTCCAGAGTATAGGTCAGTTGCGAAATGGCGCATTTGTTGCCCCGACCGGATGCTTCGGCCATCGGCAGTTCTGCCTCTGCGGCAATACTGCGCTGGCAAATCAAGGTCAGCCACACACCCGGCGAACGCTCGAAACTGGCCCCCATCTGGAAGATGACGTCCTGAAGCAGATTGATCGGATCACTCCACATTTCGGAGCGACTGATCAGCAGTTTCAGTTCATCGATCACCCGCAGGTTCGCTTCCTCGAGAATTGCCCGATGCAATTGCTGCTTTGATCGAAAATGCCGGAAAATTGCCGGCTGTGAAATGCCTACCTTGTAGGCAAGTTCCGTTGTTGACAGCGACAAGTGTCCTGACGCGGCGATGCAATCGAACGCAGCGTTCACGATCTCGAGCTGTCTTCTGGCACTGTTCATACGTTGAACAGGCCTCTTTCTTGAAGATGAACCCATATTAGGCATCCAGCTGTCCCCTTGCTGTGATGCAGACAAATAGCAATAAGCAATATTGTATATATATTTATTTTACAAATGCTATGGGGTAGGCAAATAAGTTGCCGAATATCATGACCCCTGCGTCATTTTGGGCAACATCAAACGATTTACCTGTGCGTAACTCTTCTCCGAAAGTATGGTTTTACCTTGGACGTTTATCGGCATGGTCTACCCACGAATCGCAGAGAGGTGCCATTTTTCACAATGTTCGCCCGAAATTCACCTCCTGTTTCGCGACCAAGAAATCATCAAGACTAGACTGTAGTATTTCCTCATGACGCCAGAACAGGCCCCAACAAACGGATATCTCAAGATCGCAACCTGCGGCTCCGCCTGCCAGATCTTTTTGCTCATCTTCTCTTGCGCGCCCTCGGCTGCATCCTAGCTGCTTTTCAGCCCGAACGACTTCTGATAAGTTGACCGCAAAAGACCCACCCCGGGGACGGACGACAGCCATTGCTGTCAGGACCCTCTCGACCAAGCGAAGCTGCCAGTGAAGAATCCTACCCTATCGCCAAACACGTCAGGGCATAGTCCTGTAGATCAAACCGTCATCAATCAGTTCAAGGCCCTGCTTGGCGAGCAGCATTGCCTGACGAGCCATGCCGATACCGACCCCTATTGCCACGAATGGCGAGACAAGTTTTTCGGCAAGACTGCTCTTGTCCTGAAGCCGGGGAGCACGGATGAGGTAAGCGCGGTCATGAAGCTGGCCTACAGCCTCGATCTGGCCATCGTGCCACAAGGGGGCAACACCGGCTTGGTCGGCGGGCAGATTCCGGACAAGAGCGGCAACCAGATCATTCTGTCTACAGAGCGGCTCAACCGCATTCGTCTGCTCGATCCTGACAGCAACGTGGCAATCGTCGAGTCCGGTGTCATTCTCGAACAGCTGCAACGCGCCGCAGAAGAAGCCGACAGACTGTTCCCCCTGACTCTGGGTGCACAGGGATCCTGTCAGATCGGCGGCAATCTTTCCACCAATGCCGGTGGCACCAGCGTGCTTTCCTACGGCAACAGCCGCGATATGGTGCTGGGGATCGAAGTGGTTCTGCCAGACGGGCGGATCCTCAACAGCTTGCGCACCCTGCGCAAGGACAATACCGGCTATGATCTCAAGCATCTGTTCATCGGAGCAGAGGGAACGCTGGGCATCATCACCGCCGCATCCCTGAAGCTTTATCCGCGGCCCAGCGACCAGCAGATCGCAATGTTCGGGGTCGCGACACCGGAAGATGCCTTTTCGCTGTTCATGCTGGCTCGACGCCATTCCGGCTCCATGCTGACAGGCTTCGAGCTGATGCCACGCATTGGTGTCGAATTTGCCATCAGGCATGCACAGGGCGCACGGGACATGATGGCCGAGCCACACCCCTGGTATTGTCTCATGGAGCTGTCGATCAACTCGCCCGCAGTCAATGGCCGAGCCCTGATCGAGGCGATATTCGAGGAGGCTTTCGAAGCTGCCATCGTTGAAGACGCTGCGCTGGCAGAGAGCCGCCAGCAGGCTGCGGATTTCTGGCGACTGCGCCATGGCATGAGCGAAGTGCAGAAGCATGAAGGTGGCTCTATCAAGCACGACATTTCCGTGCCGGTGAGCGCTGTTCCTGCGTTTCTGAGGCGGGCTATCCCGGCCTGCGAGGCTGCAATCCCGGGCTGTCGGCCTGTTCCCTTCGGCCACATGGGTGACGGCAACCTGCATTTCAACATCTCCCAGCCGGTTGGCGCTGACCGGGCAACCTTTCTTGCCCGTTGGGAAGAAATCAACGAGATGGTCCATGCCATTGTCACGGACATGGGTGGCTCCATCTCGGCAGAACATGGCATCGGCACTCTCAAGAGAGATCACTTGCCCGATGTCAAAGACCCGGTAGAAATGGAACTGATGCGGCAGATCAAGGATCTCTTCGATCCCAAGGGCTTGATGAACCCTGACAAACTGCTCAGGGCCGTTGCTGCCACGAAGAAGGAAACCAACCAATGATACCTTTAGTCGTCTCGGACATTCAGGATGACGAAATCGATACTGTCGTTGCCCTGTGGCAGGCCTGTGGCCTGACGCGCCCCTGGAACAACCCTTATAGCGATATTGCCTTTGCCCGTTCCCAGCCCAATTCGACCGTACTGGTCGCCCGGCTTGAAGACGGCGGACCGATCGTAGCGGCGGCCATGGCTGGCCATGATGGTCATCGTGGCTGGACCTACTATCTATCGGTTGCTCCCGATCGTCAGAGCGCCGGTCTCGGCAAAGCGATGATGAAGGGCGTCGAGGATTGGCATCTGGCGCAAGGCATCTGGAAATCCCAGCTGATGGTTCGCACAGGCAACGAAAAGGTCATCAGCTTCTACGAAACGCTGGGCTACAACATTTCGGCAACCCAGTTGCTGGAACGCTGGATCGATCCATCAAAGCGCGGCGACGCCTGATAAGGAACGGAAGGGTGCCCGAACAGCCAAAAGAATGTTCGGGCCCGTTCGAATGCCTTTCTTGAAACGAGAAAGTCCTGGAGAACAGGAAGACGAAGCAAGCGCCCTTTCACCTGCCGTATTTTTTCGCACAGGGCACCCCAAAGACCGGCGCATGATCGTCTGATTGTCTAGCGTCTGGGGCCGAAGAGGATCAGGATGATCCAGACAGGCACGATGACCACCATCCCGACGAGGATATTGGGGACCACCCAGATCACCAGCCAATTCACCGTCAGCTCGATCGCATCGGTCAGTTGGTCAACATAACTTGCCATGCCGGGAAAGATATCGCGGCTTGTGACACCGAGAAACCCCAGCACCGTGCCGGTAATCAACGAGGCAAGCAGGGCCTTGCCCAACCCGGACAGCATTCTTGCAAATCGCATGCTTTTCTCCTCGTCGTCTCTCTTCAGCGAACAATGAAACAGTCCGCCCGGTAGCGGCAAATCGGTCCGGCATCAGACAGGATGCAGAACAAGCCGCTGGCCAGCAATGGCTCAGCGACCGGAAACTGTTCACTTTCTTGTTCCGATTCCACTGCTGATGTCAATTTCCCAAGTCTGCCCCGATCCGCCCGCCGGTGCCATAAGACCATAGGCTTTCACTCCGAGACCACATCGTACTTCTGGCCTCATGGCTTGAGACTGAGGCCAGAGTCTGGGTTGGCAAGAGGGAAGCCATTGACAGGCCCTTCGAGCGGGAAGGACAAGGAAGGCTTGTTCGGGATTGCTGCTGACGGGTCAACAGGATCTGGCGACGGCGAGCCGTCAGGCTCGGCAGTGGCGGCCGTGCCTTCGGCCGGCGTTCCAGCCTCGCTCTCATCAGAAGGTTGCTCCGAGGCAGCGTCAGCAGCAGGTTGAGTGATATCTGCCCCTTGCGGTGTCACAGCGGGGGCAAGGACCGGATTGATCTCCTGATTGATCACCTGTGGCACACCGGGCGCCAGAATATCCTTGTTGTCGGGCACCACATTTTCCTTCACCTTGCGCAGGGAAATGCGCGGCGCGTCAAACGATCCGCTCATCAGGAACGGAATTTCCCGCTCCGGAGCTTCTGTCGAATGGCTGGCAGGGTCCGAGCTTCGATAGATCGCCAGAGTGCCGGGGAAATCCAGCTCGCCACTTGCAAAGCCATAGCGCGCCGCCCCCAACAGGGCCCGCTTGCCTGATGTCATGCGCAGACCTTCGATATCCAGCGTCTGGTCAGCCAGTTGCCCGCGTATGGAAAGCACATCGAATTGCGACTTGCCCTGACGCAGCTTTTCGCTGTCGATATCGCGCCCTTCCTGCAAGGCATTCTGGAACAGGCCAAGATCGAAATGATTGAGCTCGCCATCGGTAAGCACCACCGACAGGGTGCCGTGCGCATCGGCCAGCGTCTCATCAAAATGCGTACCCCGGGCCTGCAGGTCCAGCTCCATCAGTGCGGTGCCCGTCAGCAGTTCATCTCCGGACAGCTCACGTGTCACACCGGCCGCCGAAATGCCGTTGGCCTTGGCGCGCAGGCTGGTGTTCATCCGGGTTGGATCCTCACTGTCTTGCTTCATGTCGAGGGTGGCCTCCAGCCGCCCGCCATAGGCGTATGCCTCGCCGATGGATACCGAAACCTGATTGTCGCGGGTCATCAAGGAGGCCGCTGCCCGCCCCAGATTGACCGGTCCGAGCTTCAGGTCCGTCGCAGACAGGCGGATGTCAAAGTCGACGGATGCGGCCTTGCTCCGGGTGAGATCATAGTGCATCAGCTCATCGAGACTTTCGGGCACGCGCACAAACTGGGCCAGATCAAGCACGTCGCTTGCCAATGTCCCCTGGATCATCGGGCGGCTCTGGCGGAAATCAAGCTGCAACACACCGTTGATCTTGTTCTTGTCGAGGCTCGCGTCGAGATCGGAAAGAGCGATGGAGGCTCCCACCAGATTGGCGCGCGCTGACAGCGATGCAGGCCCCAGATCGCGACCGGAGGGCAGATCCCGCCCCGACCAGTGCATGAAGTTGCTGAGCGACGGAGTACTGACGGAAAAATCCCCTTCAAACTGGAAGTTCGACATGGTAGCCGCAGATCCATCCAGCGAAACCTTGAAAAGTGGCGATGACAGATCGAGAGACAGCGGCGACAACCCGCCCGCGAACAGCTCCATCGGCTTGCCGGAGCTTGCCTGCAACTCGACCGTTTCGTCGCGCCACAGCACCGTTCCCTTGATCGCGGCCGTCTTTTCGGTGCGCGGCCAGTCGAACACCATGTTAATATCGGAAACCTGTTCCTCGCTGCCGGCGACATCATCCTTGTAATGGGCCACGCCGCGGGTGATCCGGAAATTGCCAAGGGTCAGATCGGACAGGGTAAGACGCCCGTTATCGGTCTTGAACAGTGAGCCGCCGCGCGGGTCCCAGGAAAAGGCTCCGTCCTTCTGGCGAACCAGTTCGAACACAGGCTCGATCAGGTGGAACCGGCGCACCTCGAACTTGCCGATGAGCAGCGGCAGCCAATACATCTGCGCCCGCAGCGTCTGCATCGAGACCAGAGGCGGCTCTTCCTCTCCCAGACTGGAAGCGATCTCGATGTCTTTCAGTTTGACCGTCAGATAAGGGAAAATGGTGACAATGGGTTCACCGTGCACCGTGACAGGGAGCCCCATCCAGTCTGAAATCTGCTGGGAAATCTGGTTCTTGACCAGTCTGGTATTGATCAGATAGGGCGTAGCCATCACCAGCCCGACCAGCACGGTCAGGAACGCCAGTGTACTCCACAGGATACGGATCCGCATGGTCCTTGTCATCTATCAAACCGTTCCTTCTTAGTGAATCGCGGCTCGCTCACGGCCATCAAGCGCACTTCGACCCTCGGCGCCTGACCTTCAAGTCAAGACCCAGGTCATGCGCAACCACCCATGGCCATAAGGCCCTGGAATGCAGGCTGAGGGGTGGTCCGGAACGCCCTTTTGCAGGCATATCTCCCCCCGTTCTGTTGCTCCCGGATGAAAGCCGGTAACGACCACGCGCCGCGTGTCACGCTGTGCATGCCGTCACAGCAAACAGGTCCGAGCCAACGTCAACGCAAGCCTGACGATCCTGATCATGTTTGCGGCTTGCCTTCTGCCGGAACGCTCTTCCGGGCAACAGGCCAATGGCGTGACGACCTCACCGCGACTTCAATTTTCTTTTAAGAGCATAAATCTGCCCATATTTCGAGCACATACTATCGATCCGGGGGAAGATTGTACAAATGAAAATGCCGCAGGTCGTTGGTTAACAACAGGGAAAGAAAAGTCCACATGTTCAGCACTCTGGCCACAAGAATAAATTGCAGAAGCCGGCATGATGAAATCAGCCGTGCAAATTTTTTCATTGTTTCGCGCCAAGGGAAAGGATGAGACCGGCAGAGTTTTACATGCGACGGTTCCGGGCTTAGGGATCGATAGCGAGGGCTTTGTTGACACCCCCGGGGACCTGACGTCAAAAGAGGCCCGGACATGCGGTCCAGCAATATTAATTTTGAACACATGTTCAAATTGTAAATATTTCGAACTAATAATTACAGTAAAAAACTTTAGCAATAATATTTGCAACTCAATCAATGCGATTCACCAAAACATCAACACACCAAATATGAGAATATTTCTCAACAGATCACATTGAAACATGGATTATTTAACTGATATTGATGATCAAATTAACTGACCATTACGATTGTAGATCAATTTAGGGAAATAGTACTTCATTTTTCATTAGAAGACACGATATGTATAGGTGACAGCTTCGGTGTGAGGTTCTTTGTTCGAGCGCCTTTTTGGACGGGAGGTTCACCCGAGAACAAGCGGACGATTACAAGTCCGTGTATTCCGCTACCTATCCCGGCTTTGGCCGGGACTCTTTCATTCGCCATTCAGTCTCACTCGTGCATGGACCTACCCGACGTGCGGGAGAGCAGAATGACCGGCACAATTCCAACCAGCACAATCGTCAGCGCCGCAAGCGCCCCCTTTTCAAAGGCCTCCAGCGAGGCCTGCCCGTAGACAAGGGTCGCCAGAGTGTCGAAATTGAACGGACGCAGCAGGATTGTCGCAGGCAGCTCCTTCATCACGTCGACAAAAACCAGCAGCGCGCCAGACATGAGCGCTGGCCGGATCATTGGCAGATCGATTTCCACCAGCGTCTGCCACGGGGTGCGACCGAGTGTGCGGGCAGCGGCTTCCAGATTGGGAGAGACGCGTTGCAACCCGGTTTCCCCTGCCCCATAGGACATGGCCATGAAGCGGACACAGTAAGCATAGAGCATCGCTGCGCCGGAACTGATCAGGATGAGCCCTGAGGCAATGCCGAACCATTCCTTCATGCTCGAGGCGATGAGATTGTCGAGCCGCGCCACCGGAATGAGGATCCCTACGGCCAGAACGGTGCCGGGTACCGCATAGCCAATTGAAGATAGCCGTGTGACGGCCTTCACCAGTGCGCTTTTCTGGCTGCGAGCGAAATAGGCGAGCGCCGTGCCGAGGGACGCCGTGAGCAAGGCTGCGACCGACGCCAGCAGCAGCGAGTTGCCAGCGGCGGCCAGAAAATCGCCATTGATATTGTCGCGCCAGTGGAACAGGACCGAGCGCATCAGAACTGATGCAGGCAGCACAAAACCAAGCAGAATGGGCAGGAAGCAGACCAGAAAGGCAGCAACTGCCCGCCAGCCTCTTAGCCGGAAGCTTGGCAGTGACTGATAGCGCCGGGTGGTCGTGGCAAAGCGCTGCTCGCGCCGGCCGCGACGTTCCAGCCACAGAAGCAACAGCACCACCACCAGCATGACTGTCGAAATCTGCGCTGCACCGGCAAGGCTGGCCCGATTTAGCCAGGTATCATAGACGCTGAAGGTCAGGGTCTTGACGCCGAAGAATTCCACCGCCCCGATATCATTGAGGCATTCCATCATGGTCAGCGTCACCCCGACGACAATCGCTGGCCGCGCCAGCGGCAGGGCCACGGCAAAAAACAGTCGCACCGGTCCTGCCCCAAGGGTCCGCGCCACATCGAGGGCACAGGCCGACTGCATCAGGAAGGTCGCCCGCGTTGTCAGGAAGACGTAGGGATAGAGCACAAAGCTCATCACCAGAATGCTGCCGGGCAGTGATCGCACCTCGGGGAACCAGTAGTCACGGGCGCTCTTGAAGCCGAACAGCCAGCGAATGAGCGTTTGCGCCGGGCCGGAATAGTCCAGCAGATCGACCGCCGCATAGGCAACGATATAGGTTGGTATGGCCAGCGGCAGCAACAGAGCCCACAGAAACAGTCCCCTTCCCGGGAAACGGCACATGGTGACCAGCCAGGCGGACGAGACACCGAGAAGGCTGGTCAGCCCCCCGGCTCCCAGCATCAGCCAGAAGGTTGTGACCACGGAGCGCGGCAGCACCGTTGACATCAGATGCGGCCAGACGTCGCCTGCGTCGCCGAATGCGATGACCAGCAGTGAAAGCACTGGCGCTATGACCAGCAGCAGGACCAGCAACAGCAGCCAATAGCCAAGACGGGCACCGACACCGGCGTGTGGCGGAACGATCAGATTGACGTGGTGGCGGGCCTCAACCAAAAGCCTTCTGGCGCCGGATGTCTTGGTCGCATTTGCGGTTTCGGACATGCGACCTCCTTGGGGCTGGTGCCGAACTCAGGGGAAAACCGTATTCTTGAGGAATTAATACATATTTTAATCAGGCTGCGAAATCAAGCTTTCCATAGGGCTGAGCCATCTGCATATGAGCCATGTGAGCCCTCCTTGTGACCAGATTACTCTTGCGCTTGGCTTCAAATTAAGTATTTTCCGTCATTGTAGACCCAATATCCCAAGTCTCCCCCGATCGCTTCTCTCGTTTCAATCTCGTATCAAGCACGGGCTCGTCTCAAGCGCGGGGCTTTTCCGATTCCTGAAATTTGAACTGCACGGCCCCCTTACGGGTGCCTGCGAGCCTGCAAGTGTCTTCCGCTATGCCCAATCAATATCTCGTTCTCGTGCTGGTTTTTGTCGGCTCCTTCTCCAATGCCGCAACCGTCCCTTTCATGGGACTGTTCATCATTGAAGATCTTCAGAAGTCGCCGATGATGATCAGCGTCTATTCCCTTGTGGCCACGGTGCTGGCCGTTGCTGCCAACCGCTTCGTGGGGCACAAGATCGATCAGGGATGGGACATCCGCAAGCTTCTCCTCGCCTCCATCCTTGCCTATCTCGCTGCGATGAGCTCACTGCTGTTCGTAACCAGCTACTGGACGCTTGTGACAATGTTCGCGGCCTGTCTGGCGATTGCCAACACCGCCATCGGCACTATCCTCAGCTTTGCCCGCTTCTATGCAGACCAGAGCCATCTGGACTCGGCCAAGTTCAATTCCCGTGTGCGCGCCATGATGTCCCTTGCCTGGATGATCGCTCCGGCGCTTTGCTTTGCGCTGGCCAGCGTCTATGGCCACATGATCGTGTTCCAGCTGGCTTTTGCAATCGGCTGCGTCTGGCTCCTGGTGTGGAACATCACCCTGAAGCAGCCATTTCGCCGCACCCACCCGGCCCATCAGGATTCGGCTGCGGCCAGTGCAGCAGCGGCCAGCAATTTCAACTTCCCGCTCTGGGCCGCCACGGTCGCCTGCTTCTTCATTGCCCTTGGCAACTCGTTGGCGCTGTCCTCGGCACCGCTATTCATGATCAAGGAAGCGCATTTGCCCGACTATGCGCCGGGGTTGGCCATCGCCGTCAAATGCTTCTTTGAAGTGGTGGTCATTCTGGGCACGCCGGGGCTGTTGAAGAAAATGGGCGCCCGCAACGCGATGATCCTGGCCAGCCTGATGGCCGTTGTCTGCTATGGCTATCTCTCCACCATCACGACATTGACAGAAATGTCCATAGCCTCGGCGATCGAAGGCACCTATTTCGGCATCTTCGCAGCGGTCAGCATCTCCTTCATGCAGTCCTTTGCCCGCGGCTTTATCGGCAACGCCATGGCACTCTACACCAATTCGATGTTCCTTTCCGGGCTGGTTGGCGGCTCGCTGATGGGCATCATCGCCAGCTACAGCGACTACCGCACGGCTGTATTGTCGGCCTCTCTGGCGGCGGTGGCCGGTATCATCACGTTGGTCGCGACCCGTCGTGCCGACCGGGAAGCCGAAGAACTGCCAGCCTGAGACAGGTACTCTCAAGCGACGCTGTGCGGGAGATAGTCCCGCCCCCCAAAAAAATGAAAGTGCCACGACGGTGAACCGTCGTGGCACAATCCATTAAAGGCAATCGGACAGGCGGAGAGTAAACAAGGGACCAGCTTGCCCACTATTTTGGCCGAGTGCCTTCATGTCCAATCCCGCATTCCTGTCTTGAGGGCAAAAGCCCGGTATGCACAAGACCGTGTGGTTCGATGACGCGCAGAATAAAGGGACCAGCTTTATTGACATGCCACCGAATGCGGGACCATTTGGGGGTGCGCTCCTTACAGACTGTCGACGCAAGAGGACCAGTATCGCATCTGTCGTCTGCCAAGCGCTTATTGGGTGAAGGTGCGCCTAACGGCCATGGACAGCAGGACCAGTGCAGTCCGCCTCGTCTTGCCACTTGGGGCAAGTCGGCTTGCCTTCAACCAATTCGGTAAAACTCCTTTTTTCGTTCAATTCATCTGTTCGCCGATCTGTCCGGTTCATCCCGATCCGGTCAACGGCCCCTAGTTGGCGCCAGCATCAAAATCAACGATGTCGACCAGTTCGGATGCCGTCTTGCGCGCATCGGCAATCTTGCTGAGGGCAACGCTGTCGGGCGTGAAAACGCCCCAGCTCTTGACGATGTCAGATGGCTCGACCCCATCCAGCACCGGATATTCGAAGTTGCCTTCGGCATAGATCTGCTGGGCTTCGGCCGAAGACAGGAACTCCATCAGCTTGATGGCGTTGTCCCGATTGGGTGCATGCTTGGCCAACAGCATGCCGGAAATGTTGACGTGGGTTCCGCGCCCTTCGGTATTGGGGAACAGAATGCGGACCGAGGCCGCCCATTCCTTCTGTTCGGGCTCCTTGTCGTTGGTTTGCATCTTGCCCATGTAATAGGTGTTGCCAAGGGCTAGATCACACTCACCGGCATAGACAGCCTTGACCTGAGCGCGGTCATCACCGGTTGGCCGCCGCGCCAGATTGGCCTTCACTCCTTCCAGCCAGGTACGGGCTTCCGCTTCGCCATGATGCACTATCATCGAGGCAATCAGGCCGATGGTGTAATCATGCTGGCCGGAACGGGTGCAGATGCGGCCCTTCCATTTCGGATCGGCAAGATCTTCATAGGTAATGCTGTTCTGCTCAACCCGCTCTTTCGAGGCATAGACCACCCGAGCCCGTGTTGTGAGGCCGAACCATTGGTCATCGGCATCGCGGTAGCGGGCGGGAATGTTTGCCTTGAGAATGTCCGACGGCACAGGCTGGGCAATGCCCTGCTGCTTTGCGGCCTCCAGACGGCCGACATCGGTGCTAAGCAGCAGGTCGGCGGGGGAATTCTCCCCTTCCGCCTCGATACGGGTCTCCAGACCCTGTTTGGCAAAGATCAGATTGGCGCGAATGCCAGTCTCCTTCTGGAAGGCTTCCAGAAGCGGCTCAATCAGGAACGGCTGGCGATAGGAGTAGATATTCACTTCGCTGGCAGCATGGCTTGCGCTTGCAGGTATCGTAAGCAGTGCGGCAACGGATACCGTCGCCCAGAAGGAATGTCTCATGTCTGTCTCCAATGGTGGGTTCAAGGCCCAAGATCGGTTGTGTTGACCTGAACTTGATGCGAAACGTTCGCAAAGTCAACGCAAAAGCCATAACAAAACAGTGAGTTAGGCTATCCAAGGGAGTTAGCAATCTTAGAATCTTTCAAATTGTCGTTGGTAAGTGACTTGAATTGTTGCGTTTCATTCTCAAAAATAAAATAGAGATTTGCTCCCATTTAATTGTTGAAAATCATTCTCATCTTTTAGCTGCTCGTCCGTTTTGCCGATGCGATGGAGGCATCAGGGACCATCGCCCGATGAGCGCTGTTGTGTTCGCATGAAATTGTCGTGAGATCCTCGGATTTTCCATACCAATGACAGGCCGTTTGGTTTAGGTCATGACTGAACACTCCCAGCCAAGATTTGGAGACTGACATGGCCCTGAAATCCGAATCCCCACGAGCCTGGCAGCGCATGCTATCCGGACGGCGGCTCGATTTGCTCGATCCGTCACCGCTTGACATCGAGATCGAGGATATCGCCCATGGTCTTGCCCGCGTCGCCCGCTGGAATGGCCAGACCATCGGCGAGCATCCCTTCTCTGTGGCCCAGCATTGTCTGATCGTCGAGATGATCATGCGCCAGAAGTTTCCCGCCCTACCGGTCGCGGCCCTGATGATGGGGCTTCTGCATGACGGCGCGGAATATGTGGTCGGCGACATGATCTCTCCGTTCAAGTCGGCGATTGGCGCCGACTACAAGCGCATCGAAGAGCGACTTGAGGCCGCCATTCACATCCGGTTCGGCCTTGCGCCCCACCCTAGCGCAGCTCTCAAGAAGCAGATCAAGCAGGCGGACCGGATCTCGGCCTATTTCGAGGCGGTTCATCTGGCAGGCTTCGAGGCAACAGAGGCCCGCCAGCTGTTCGGGGCGCCCGATGGCCTTGATGAAGAGGCACTGCCGATCACGCCATGGAGCACAAGCGAAGCTGAAGAGGCCTTTCTCCAACGCTTTCATAGCCTGCATCAGGTTCTGGGTGCCTGAAGGATGACATTCCCGCAATCCACAGGCCTGAGACGAAGGGTTTGCGACCAAATGGTAAGCGCCGGTTGAGCGCACGGGACATGAAAAGCTGCTAGTCTCGACCTGTCCTCTCAGGGCAGCCATCTGCGCGCCGTCAAAGGCGCAGGCGATTGAAGTCCGGTCAGGGGATCGGCAGGAAAGGTACGGTTTGTTCGATGCTCTATGTTTGCTCCCTCTCCAAGCTCGACAAGGTGGTCGAGGCAGTCAAGGCCTCTCATCTGGTCAGCGTGGTCAATCCTGAGATGGAGGTCATCCGTCCAAAACGCATCGCACCGGAAAACCATCTGTTTCTGGGCATGAACGATATTGCCGCAACGATTCCCGGTTTCTCACTCAGCACCAGACAGCAGGTCGCACAGCTGATTGCCTTTCTGCACAGATGGGATCGCAGTGCACCGATGGTCATCCATTGCTGGGCCGGGGTCAGCCGGTCTACCGCTTCGGCCTATATTGCGGCTTGCGCCCTGCGGCCGGATCTCGACGAGATGCTGTTGGCCGAGGATCTGCGCAAGGCCTCCCCACCCGCAACGCCCAACCGGCGGCTGGTGGAGCTGGCTGACGAGCTGTTGGGGCGCGATGGGCGGATGATTGAAGCCATCAGAAGCATCGGCCGTGGCGCCGACTGCTATGAAGGCAATGTCTTTGCCATGCCCCATATCGACTGATTGCTGTGCCGCCTCGATGGTGCACACAAGGCCACGGTCGGAAATGGTTTTCTTCCTCCTTCTGATGCTGTAACCATACTTGAAAGACCTTTTACCGGATTCTGAGAACAAGGGCAGATCGTGGATCAGGACGCCGATAACACAGCGATGGTTTCCATTGCCATCGGGCTCAATGCCGCCATCCTCGCCGTGCGGGCACTGACGCCGATGGTGCTGGAAGTGCACCTGCCTGACAATGCCCGCAGCAATGACACCCCGGCGCTTTCCCCCCATCAACCGGCCACAGCAGAATCTAAAATGACCACCGCCACCATCGGCAATCAGGCCTCGCTGCCGTTCGGCCCGTTCGAACCGGCCCGGCATCGCACGCTGGAAGCCGGGTTGCGCGCCTGGGTGCGCAGCCAGACCGGCCTGCGCCTTGGCTATGTGGAGCAGCTTTACACGTTCGGCGACAGAGGTCGCAGAGTAGAAAGCGATGCGGGAGACCTGCACGAGGTATCGATCGGCTATCTGGCCCTTACGCATCTGGCGGAGACTGCCAACAATGGCAATGATGAGCAGCTGAACGGATTCGGCGGACGCTGGCGCAGCTGGTACAGCCATTTCCCTTGGGAAGACTGGCGCGATGATCGCCCTGCAATGCTCGACGGCCAGTTGATCCCGGCATTGCGCGACTGGGCCGCCACGGCAACAGACGACGGCAACAAGGCGCTGAGCCCGATGCAGCGGCTGCGGCTGTTTTTCGGCATTGACGGTGCGGTCTGGGATGAAGAACGGGTGCTGGAACGCTATGAACTGCTTTACGAGGCCGGTCTGGTGCTTGAGCATTATCGCGATCGCGGCGAAAACCCCTCTACTGGCACGCAACTGTTCGGCCTGCCAATGCAGATGGATCACCGGCGTATCCTGGCAACGGCCATTTCACGCCTGCGCAGCAAGCTCAAATACCGTCCGGTGATCTTCGAGCTTCTGCCCGACAGTTTCACCCTCACCGAGCTGCAGGCAACGGTGGAGGCCATATCGGGGCGCCATCTGCACAAGCAGAATTTCCGCCGACTGGTCGAACAGGGCCAACTGGTCGAGCAGACCGGGGCATCCTCGACGAGTACCGGAGGCAGACCGGCCAAACTGTTCCGCTTCCGGCGGTCGGTGCTGGTCGAACGTCCGGCGCCGGGGTTGCGGGTCGGCAGCGTCAACAAGATGGACGCCGGATAGGAACAGTGCCATGAAACACAAGGCATCTTTGCCAAACACCAAGGCCACACAGAGCGGTCTGTTCGATCTGGCAAGCAACGGACCTGATTACCTGCTCGAGGAAGAGATCCTCAATAGCATCGGCGGGCCGGTTGCCGGGGTCGATGAGGTGGGACGCGGGCCACTGGCCGGTCCTGTGGTGACTGCGGCCGTGATCCTCGACCCTCAGGCCATTCCTGATGGGCTCAACGATTCAAAGAAGCTGTCGGAAGCAAAGCGCGAGAGGCTGTTCAAGGCGATCTGCAGCAGCGCCCATGTGTCGGTCGCCTCGGCCTCTCCGGCCCAGATCGACGCCCTCAACATTCGCGGGGCAACGCTATGGGCGATGGCTCGGGCTCTGGAAGGACTGCCGGTACGGCCCGCCTTTGCGCTGTTTGACGGGCGCGATGTCGCCCCAGCTTCGCCCTGCCCCGGACGCCATGTCATCAAGGGGGACAGCCGGTCACTCTCCATTGCGGCAGCGTCCATTGTTGCCAAGGTCACCCGCGACCACCTGATGATCCGCATGGGGCGCGCCTTCCCCGGCTATGGCTTCGAGAGCCACATGGGCTATGGCACGAAACAGCATCTGGACGCGCTGGACCGCTTGGGGGTTACCATCCACCACCGGCGCAGCTTCCGGCCCATAACCGAACGCCTGCCAACGGCTGATGCCTGAAACGTTCGCTTCAGACCAGCCGTAGAGCCCAACGCCGATGCATGGCTGGTGGTCGCCAGCGATTACCAGCCGCCGCCGCCGCCGCCACCGCCGCCGCCACCCGAAGAACCACCGCCCGAGGAACCCGAGGACGAGGAGGCGGGAGGCGTCATTGCGCTCTTGAGATTGGTGCCAATGGCGTCGGTGACCTGTGCAAGGGAGGCAGTCGGCTTCGACGTATCGAAGTGCCCCGCATACCAGACCGGCTGATAGGACTGTCCGGGAGGCATTTGCGAGAAGACCTTCTTTTCCATGATCTTGGACCACTTGCGTTCAACCCCCAGAGCAATGGCATAGGGCAGCAGATCTTCATAGAGCCTGGGTGTCAGCTCCGGCATGCCCGCCGCAGTGGCCTGATAGGCCTGTTCGCCAGCGGTCACGGTCATGAACAGCTTGAGCCCCTCGACCTTGTCCATGATCTCACGGCCCTTGAGGGTTGGCGCTTTCATCCAGTGATAGAAGGCAATTGCCAACAGCCACATGAAAACGGCCAGAAACGTCGGCCCGATTGCGAAGAAATCGGATCCGGGCATCACATCGGTCTGTTCACTGACCATGACTAAGCCGGCAACTATGGCTAGGCCAGCCAAGATGATGGTCTTCAGGCCATTGCTGACCCTCTCAGGCAGCAGAGCCCCTGAAAAGACAAAGAAGATGGTCATGAACACGCCAAGAAAGATCGCCGTTGCCACTTCGAGAACCGGGAATTCGAAGGGAGGTGCGAGAAAGGTCCTCAGCAATACGAACAGCGCCATCGACACGACGGCAATTATCAGGCCGACAAAGCTCTTGCCCATGTTCTCACGGAAATAGGTTTCTCCCGTCTCCTTGTCGATGGCGCTGGTGAAGGCCGACACGATCTTGCTCATCTGCTCATATTGCATGGTCTTCAGCTTGACCACATCGCGGCCTTTGAACAGGGCGTTGAACAGAGCCTTCTCTCCTGCAGGCAAGGCCTTGACGCGGCTGTCCGGCTGCTTTCGTCCAGAAGCCGTACTGCCACGCTTGTCGGTGCGATGGATCTCGACGCTCTTGCCTTCCTCCTTGATGGAGATGAGGCCCTTGGTGCCCAGCGAGATCAGGGCAGCCATCAAGGATGTCCGGTCCCCTTCCTCAAAGCTGCCGATACCATAGATGTAGCTGGCGATGGCCGGAGACATGTTGTCAGGAGCCTTGAACAGAGGAATGATGGTGCCTCTCTCGGGATCCCTGCCAACCTTTATCCAGAAATAGATCAGCCAGATGAATTGCAACATAGCGCCCAGGATGATGACCATCATCGGGCTGTTGTCGAGGAAACTGCCCAAAGCCCGTTGGGTTTCCGTTGGCTCGGCCACGATGCCCTTCGGCCAGGCCACAGCAACAGTCATGCCTTCGCCGATGTCGAACGGGCGGGTCGCCTCGAAGGCGATGGCATTAGCGCTCTGGCCAGTCACCTGATAGCTGTTGCCATTCTCGCCTTCGCTGCCGGTATAGACTGCGTATTGCAGAAGGCTCGCCCCGTCGGGCAGTTGCACGACCACACTGGCGGCATCAATGGGAAAGGCCCACTCCGTGCCGATGGCGTTCCAGTAGATTTCGTCATAGTCATCGAAAAAGCCGATGGAATCGTCGACACTGTAGGAAATCTCGTAGGTATGAATGCCGTTCTGCAGGAATACGTTGGCGTCGCCGATACGCAGGCGGAAATAGCGTCCCTCGTGGCTGGTCTGATAGGGCTCGCTCTGCCCATCACGCAAGACTTTGCTGACCGTGGGGTTGATGTGAACATAGGTTCCGCGCCTGCCACGATAGGTCTCAGGGATATCCCGCAGCAGGCCACGCTTGATCTGATCACCCTCGACATTGACGGTAATGACCTCGGTGATATCGACCGTGCGGTCCGTATTGACGGTAATGGCAACCTGATAATCGGTGATGCGCTCGCGGGCGAACGCCTCGGGGTTGCCCGTTCCGAACAGCAGACAAAGGGTTGCGATGACTGAATAGAACAGGCTACGGAGCATCATACCGGCACCTTCCGATCATTTGCGGCAAATGGGAAAGCCCGACGCGGCACCAGGCAACGGCACGCAGCGGCGGGCATCAACGTGAAGATCCGGCAACGTCAGGCCGCCGGGCACTGAACAGATTCAGATCAGAATTTGACCTGCGGCGTCGCACGATCTGCTTCATTGTCCAGTTCGAAATAGTCCTTCTTGTCATAGGAGAAGAAGCCGGCAACGATGTTGGACGGAAACTGGTCGATCATCGTGTTGAGGTTGCGGACCGTGCCGTTGTAATAGCGACGGGAAAGCTGGATTTCGTCCTCCGCCTTGGCCAGTTCCTGTTGCAGGTTCTGAAAGCCCTCGTTGGCCTTGAGGTCAGGGTAGTTTTCAGCGACGGCCATCAGATTGACCAGAGCCTTTGACAAGTTGCCTTCGGCCTGAGCGCGTTCCATGGCACCGCCGCCAGAGGCGTTGGCGGCGCGAGCGCGCATTTCGGTGACCTTCTCCAGGGTTTCGCGTTCATGGCCCATGTAGCCTTTCACGGCTTCGACAAGGTTCGGGATAAGATTGGCACGACGCTTCAATTGCACATCAATTCCCGACCATCCTTCATTGACCATCTGCCGGGTCTTTACCAGCTTGTTGTAGATGGCGATGGCGTACAGGCCCAAAAGAACCACGATCCCGAGAAGGACCCAACTAATAGCCATTATCATGTCTCCCATAATATAAATTCGTATTCCTGTGAGCCAGGTTTGTTTCCGGAGATTAACCCACAGAAGACAAAGTGCAAGCAAGAGTTGGCCACGGCCACAGTATTTACCCTCTGCGTACCTCTTTCGACCAACGGCACTGAGTGGTCGCTGTACTCGATGGCGGGATGGTTTAAACTGGCTCACGACCGTCACCGCAACCAGTCGCCGGAAAGGATTGCAACCGAAAGACGCGGAGCCGGATGCCATCGCCAACAGCAGCGGGCGTCATGGCCCGTCATAAGGAACAGAGGAAGAAAGCCATGCCCCATGACAGCTGCCAAGGCAACGATCATGACAGACATTCCGACAGACCAGCGCAGCGCTCACTCGCACGCCGGGTTTTTGTCTTCATCCTGTTTGCAGTCATTCTGGCCTTCCTGTTCATTCTGGCCCTGTTTTTCGCCATCGGCTTCTTTGCCGGCCCGCCGCTCGCACAGGCGGCAAGCGCTCCCGCACCCGCACAGGCACCCGCAAACAGCGAGCAGACCATGATACTGACAGACCATCCTCTCTCCGACAGCCTCTGGAACACAAAAACAGCGCAAGAGGCCTCGCTGCAGGAGCTTGTCGACGCCATCGCCGGGGCCCGTTATCTGCTGCTGGGTGAGAAGCACGACAACCCCCGCCACCATGTCCTACAGGCCCGGATGATCGAGCAAGCCGCTGAGCGGATCGCCCAGAACGGGCGCAAGGGGCATGTGGTCCTTGAAATGCTGGAGCCGCATCATCAGCCCGCGCTTGATGCCATCAACCAACGGGTCGACGAGATCCCTGCTTCCGGTGCAGAGGCGTATAAAAGCGCTGAAACAATCACAGCCACCATGGGACAGGCACTGGAATGGAAGACTCGCGGCTGGCCGGACTGGGCGCTTTACCAACCGATTTTCACCACCGCTCTTGCCCATCACATGCCCCTCTACGCGGGCAATCCGGAACGCGACGACCTGCTGGCGGCTGGCCGCAAGGGGATCCTGTCGGATGACTTGCAGAAGGATCTCGGGTGGGATCTGGACTATGACGCCAGCCAACGCGACAGCCTCACCGAAGAGCTGGTCGCGGCCCATTGCGGCATGATGGGACCTGGCTCGGTCGGCCCACTGATGACGATGCAGCGGCTCAAGGATGCTCATATGGCGCGCGCCATGCGGCAGGCTGGCGCTGCGGACGATCTTTCTGTCCTCATCGCCGGCAATGGCCACACCCGAAAGGATCGCGGCGTCCCGATGTTTCTGAACACCGGTCAGCGTGTGGTCTCCATCTCCTTCATGGAAGTCACAAGGGGCGCCAATGACCCGACCGCCTACCCCGGCTTTGATCCTGCACTCTATGACTTTGTCTGGTTCACTCCCCGCGTCGACGAGATCGACCCTTGTGAAAAATTCAGGGAGCAGCTCAAGGCCATGCAGCACGGGCAGGTGTCCTAAAACACACAGTAAAGTGCCATTTACGATCGCTTAACCGTTCCGATCGATTTTGTGAGGCACCGTGTAAATTGCCCAGATTTTCATCATTGCATTAAACAAAAGTTCAGGCTGCCACTGTCATATCTCGTCGAACGAATATGTCTTTCTGACGCTTGATTGCCCGTCTTCAAATACCAAGGATATGCAGTGATCCATCGTATTGCCCTCATTCTCTTCCTGCTCCTTCCATCTGGAGCATTCGCCCAGACAACGGCCAGCTGGACCGTGGAGAAGGTCACCGGCCTTGCCTATATTGCCGAAAAGGGGGTGCCCCCCATAAAGGTGCGTCACGGCTCGGTGCTGGCGCCTGGGCAGACACTATCGACATCTGACCGGACGCGTCTGCTGCTCTCAAGAGGCAAGGAACGCATTCAGGTCGGGCCGGGAACCATCATGGCGATCCCGCCAGCAAAATACATCCAACCGGGCAAGACCCTCATCCTTCAGCAAAGCGGGCAGCTTCAACTGTCAGTAAACAAGAAGGACGTGCAGCATTTCGCGGTCAAGACACCATTTCTCACAGCGGTGGTCAAGGGCACGACCTTCACTGTCGACGTTGCAAAGAACCGCTCCAATGTGTCGGTACGCAACGGGCGCGTGGAAGTCTCAGACGGGGTGACCGGGAACACCACGGAGATCACCCGTGGCCAGACAGCATCTGTCACGCAAAATCCTGCAGGCAAGACTCAGATGAATGTTACGGCGGCAGGTGCAAAACCCGCCGTGCGGACCATCCGTTCTAGGATCAGCAAGCCGAACTTCTATGCGACGGTGAAGGTCAAAGACAAAGTGGTCGCGCTCAAACCGGGTGCCCGTCTTGAGACCACGACCATCGACGCTGTTCGCGAGGCAGTCACCACGGCAGCAGCATCAGGCAACAGCAGTAGTGTCAACTCGGCCTCAAACAACAGTGCCTATGCGTCCCAGGACGTCAGCATTGATGATGACAGCGACAATGACAACAGCCGCAGCAGCGAAAACAGCAGCAGCTCCAACAGTTCTTCCTCTTCCGATACAGCCTCGTCCGCCAGCCCCGGCAATAGCAATGGCGCAGGAAACTCGGAAAACTCCAATGCCAGCGATACGGCTCTCGGCAACAGCAATTAGCGGCAGCGAGAACCGATAGTCCCAAGGCTTACAAAAACGCCGGCTTCATTGGATGAAGCCGGCGTTTTTGATAGCGATTGCCATTCGCCCTTATGCGGCGCGGGGTCAGCCTTCGTAGCCAAGGCCACCGGCCTTGGTCTTAAGGAATGCCTCACCACAGGCCTTGGCCAGTTCGCGCACACGCAGAATGTAGCTCTGACGCTCGGTCACGGAGATCACGCCGCGAGCATCGAGCAGGTTGAAGACGTGAGACGCCTTGATGCACTGGTCATAGGCCGGGAAAACGCAATAATGCATGCCGGCTTCGCTGCCAGCCTTCTCGCCCTGTTCCAGCAGTGCCTTGCACTCGCCTTCGGCATCCTTGAAATGCTGGAAGAGCATTTCGGTGTTGGCATATTCGAAGTTATGGCGGGAATATTCCTGCTCGGTCTGCAGGAAAACGTCGCCATAGGTGATGCGCTCGTCGCCATCGCGGCCGTTGAAGTTGAGGTCATAGACATTGTCAACGCCCTGAACATACATCGCGATGCGTTCCAGACCATAGGTCAGTTCACCGGCAACTGGCGCACACTCAATACCTGCCACCTGCTGGAAATAGGTGAACTGGCTGACTTCCATGCCATCACACCAGCATTCCCAGCCAAGGCCCCAGGCGCCAAGAGTCGGGCTTTCCCAGTCGTCCTCGACAAAGCGGATGTCATGAATGGAGCTGTCGATACCGATGGCCTTGAGAGAGCCCAGGTAGAGATCCTGCAGATCTTCCGGGCTCGGCTTCAGGAGCACCTGAAACTGATAATAGTGCTGGAGACGGTTCGGGTTCTCGCCATAGCGGCCATCGGTCGGACGGCGCGAAGGCTGCACATAGGCAGCGCGCCATGGACGCGGACCGAGCGCGCGCAGAGTGGTCGACGGATGGAACGTACCGGCACCGACTTCCATGTCATAAGGCTGAAGAACTGCGCAGCCGTAATCGGCCCAGTATTTCTGCAGCGCAAGGATCATGCCCTGAAAAGAGCGTGCAGGCTGCATGTGGGGGGCAAGAATGTCGGTCATCTTCCTAAAGTGTCTCGTTCGAAGTGAAAAATTCAATACTCGATTGTCCCGAAGGCTCGAGCGGACCCTAATGCAATCGAACCCATAAGAAAAGCGGGTTTTTGCTCTGTGATTATCTTCTGCAGGTCCTGCGCGGGCGCAGCCTAGCTGCTCTTTCCCTGTAAATTAAAGACAAATTCCGCTGGACCTGCCGAAACATATCCCCTACGATCTCTTTCCGGCATCAATTGATTGGCCTTTGATGCCAATATGAACGAAATATGAATGAGCCGCTCAGGCTGCATTCATATCGGCTGCTGTATAAGCCCGCGCATCGGCCTAAGGAGATGCGACCTGGTCCTGCGCCACAAGGAAATGAATTCCCTAAATCCATAATCAAATCGGTTCGGTTGTCATTTTGATGGCTGGGCCAGCGATCTGCCTTTGACATCACGCTGTCGGGCTTTCAACCTTCCTTGTCCCCACTCGAAGGCTGGAAGTGTATGGTTTCGTGATGAAATTGCTCTTGCGTCCCCCAACGCGCAATTTGTTCAAAGGCGGATCGCATTTCTTTTTCCTCCTAACCCTTCCTCTTGATTTGGCCGTTATCCCCGGGAGCCAGTGGCAATCCGGAACAGCACGGTTGCAAGCGTTCCCCTGCCACTTTCTCCGTCTATGGGCTGCGCGTTCAGAGCAAACCTGCCTTGACGCACGCCATTTTTGAATTTTTCCACTGGCATCCTGACGACGACTTCTTTAGATGCTGGCCATCGATCCGTCGAGCCAAAGGGAAGCCATATCAAGATGAAAAAGACCGACACCGCAAAAAGCAGCGACAAGCACAGTCTTCTGGAAGATGTTCAGGGCCTTGCCTTCGGAGTGTTTGCCTGTTCGCTCGGCATGGTGTTTCTGACCCAACTGGGCTTTCTGACGGGCCAGACGGCGGGCCTTGCCCTGCTGATCACCTATTTGACAGGATACGACTTCGGCACGGTGTTCTTTCTTGTCAACATTCCCTTCTACTGGTTCACCTATCACCGCATGGGGCTGCGCTTTACCATCAAGTCCGTCATCTGCGTTGTCGGCATGTCGGGGATGATGAAGTTTGTCAGCCCGGCGATCGCGTTCGAGCATCTGGACCCTCTGGTTGGCATGCTGGCCTTCGGGGCCATGGTCGGCGCGGGACTGCTGGCCATCATCCGCCACGAGGGTAGCCTTGGCGGCGCCGGAGCGATGGCCGTGACCATCCAGGAGTTCACCGGTTTCCGCGCAGGCTATGTACAGCAGCTGCTGGATTTCGTGATCTTTGCGACCGCCCTGTTCTTCTTCCCGTGGCAGACCGTGGCCTGGTCGGTGTTCGGCTCCATCGTGCTCAACTCCATCATCGCCATCAACCACCGCCGCGACCGCTATATCGGCCGCTGAGCAACAGGCCAAACGTCAGGCAAGGGCGCTGTGGCTTGACAGGCTGGGGGGAAAAGGCTGATAGATCAGGTTCCGGTTTGTATCACCCCGCACCAAGCTCAACAGGACTGACGCCATGGCCCATGCCCATTCTGATCGCCCGCTCGCCTTCATTCCCCTGAAAATCGCGATCCTGACCGTCTCCGACACCCGGACGATGGTTGACGACAAATCCGGCCAGACGCTTGTTGACCGCCTTGAGGCGGCAGGGCACATTCTGGCAGACCGGGCCATCGTCAAGGACGACGTCGAGGCCATTCAGGCGCAGGCCAAGGCATGGATTTCCAATCCGAGCATCGATGTGATCATTTCGACCGGCGGCACCGGCTTTACCGGCCGCGATGTGACCCCGGAAGCGATGATGCCATTGTTCGACAAGCAGATGGACGGCTTTTCCTGGCTGTTTCACAAGATCTCGTTCGAGACCATCGGCACGTCGACCATCCAGTCCCGTGCGACGGCAGGGCTTGCGGGGACGACCTTCATCTTCTGCCTTCCAGGTTCATCGGGCGCCTGCAAGGATGCATGGGACGGGATTTTCGCCTATCAGTTGGACTATCGTCACCAGCCGTGCAATTTTGTCGAGATGATGCCTCGGCTTGATGAGCATTTGAAACGAGAAAAAGCCCGCACATGAGAATGGCCTGTGCTGGCACCCCTCCGAGAACCGGGTACGGGGCATTGCCGCAATCTGCAACAGAGCGCGTGGCCTGATCCATCGTTGACGTGATGGCGGTTACGGCGTCAGGGGCTTGAAAGGCTGTCGCCGGAGACTGCTCAGGCGACCTCGCGCAACGAAGCGCCCAAACGGCGGATGGCATCGAAGTCGTTAAGCATTGTATTCATCCGCGGGAAGGCTTCCATACTTGCGGCCGTCATGGCGACATAGAAGCTGTCCAGCTGCTCATCCTGATCCAGATCGCGCAATTTCTGCAGGGCGTCGATGATATTCTGGCAATCAGAGTAGCATGGCGTGCCAGACTGGGTGCACCATGCCAGTTTCACATAGGCACCAAAACGCGGCCCGGAAAGGTTGCCTTCCTCAAGCTGCCTTTTGGCATAAGCCGCCATGTCTTCGACCAATGAATCCAACACAAGCAAGTCTGTCGACATCTGATTGTTCCTTCGTCCCCACTGGACTCCAGACTAGGCAGAGATGCTTAATAAAGGATTGAGGGGCGCGGCCCGATTGTATTTTTGTTAAGCATAGACCAAAAGTGACAGGCGTCTCGGATTGCCGTCGCCATTGATGGCACAGATTTTTTGGCGATCTCAGCTATCGAGGGAAAAATCGGCATAAGCCGGCAGCTCGATCCGCACGGGAATGCCCTTCACCGTCAGGTGCTCCCTTTCCCTGAGAGCCTCCCCAACCCGGTCAAGTCGCACCACTGCCAGAGCCCGTTTGTCGAGTACGGCTCCTACGGATCCGACGGGCTTGCCACCTGCCTCTATCACAGCGTCTCCTGTAGGAATAGGCTGATCAGCTTCGATGCGCACCAGTCGTCTGCGGGCCGTGCCACGGTGGTGCATGCGGGAGACCACCTCCTGACCGACATAGCATCCCTTGTCAAAAAACAACCCGCCCAGGAAATCCATATTGATGTCATAGGGGAAGGCATCTTCCAGCGTGAAGTCCAGCCCGACCTGAGGCACGATGGCGGCGATGTGCCGTGCCAGATAGTCGCTCTTCTGCTCGTCGGTTGCCTGCCAACCCTCGCCCTTTCCATAGAGACGCCAGCCAAGCTGCTCAGACCGGATGTCGCGCACGGCAAGAGCGTCCGGATCGGCATCGGGCGTAAAGGCAACCCCTACCCTCTCGTCACTCTCCCTGATCGTGACATCGGAGCGCATGCGATAGAGCGTCATTTTCTTGATGAAGGACGCGACAATCGTCTGGTCGAGATCGAACAGTACGGCGCCGCCATCCCGGCAGATCAGGAAATCCATGGCGATCTTGCCCTGTGGCGTCAAAAGGGCACCGTGACGCGCTTCACCTTCCCTGAGTGCATCCATGTCAATGGTGACGAGCCGTTGCAGCAGGCTCTCCGTGTCCGTGCCGGACAGGCGAACGACAGCGCGGTTGGCAAGATGGAGGATTGCATTTTCTGACATGACTGCGGACATGGACTCATTCCTTTCTCGACGGAAGCGGGCCTTTCTCGACGGAAGCGGGCGGGCAGCGACGGTCTTATCTTCTGACAAGATATAGGCGCAGGCCGGCTTCAATCCAACCCTGAGGCGTTTCCAGTCCTGTACCGGATCAGACAGGCTGGCAATGTCCGAATGCTTGGCTTGCCTACCAGGCAAGCCGGGTCATGAAGCCGACGGTTTCCACGTCCTCATGGGTCAGGCGCAGATTGACACGCTCATCGTCCGGAGCGTCGTGCGGACCGAAATCAAGCGCATGGATGCCTGCAGTGATGAACAGTGCATCGATCGTCTGATAATGCGCCCCCCGCATGTCGGTCGGCAGCGCATCGCCGACGATCAGGATTTCATCCTTCACCAGCGGAGTGCCATTGTTGAGCGCAGCAAAGCGGGCTAGACAGGCTTCGTAAATTGGAGCTTCCGGTTTGCCTGCCATGAAAATTTCGCCACCATAGGCCTCAAAACGGTCAGCCAGAGCTCCGGCACAATAGACAAGCTGGCCCCCCTGATCGGCGATCCGATCCGGGTTGGCACAGACAAAAGGCAATTGACGCCGGGCAAGACGGCGCAGCAGGTCGTCGTAGTCATCCGGCGTTTCGGTCAGATTGTCCAAAAGGCTGGTGCAGCAGACCATTTCGGCGCTGGCCTCATCAACCAGTTCCAGATCAAGCCCCTCAAAGAGCGTCAGGTTGCGCTCATGACCCAGATGGAAAACCCGTTTCTTGCCGGAATTGCGCAAGACATCCCGCGTCACGTCGCCGGATGTCACCACAGCGTCATAGGCGCTGTGCGGCACACCCAGCGCATCGAGCTGCTCGCAGATCTTGGCGGAGGGGCGCGGCGCATTGGTGATCAGGATGACCAACCCGTTCTGCTTGCGAAAATTGCACAGCGCATCGACCGTGCAATCGTTGACGGTCTCGCCATCGTGCAGGACCCCCCAGATATCCGAAAGCAGTCCCTTGTAATTTGACGCGATGGTAGAAAGGCCGGCAAGGCGGGAAGACATGACAATCCCTTTAAATCGAGTGCTGTTTTGAGGTTCCTCCCCTTGTCTCTTGTTAAAAATACAAGGTCAAGAGGCAGCCTCCCTCATCGGGCTCAAACATGTGTGCAAAGGCTGGCAAAGAGCAACCGGACTGCCAAATGGCAACGGATCAGCCAATGTCACTCTGGCCAGGCCTCAATATTCCTAGACTTCAATAAACTGACCCCGATCGGTACCAGTCTGGAGACCGAAGTCGTCGGCTGCCGGCAGGCGGTCGGAAACGGATTGTGCCCTTGGTTGCTGGGCGGCCATGCGTTGCTGGCGCTGCGGCGCGGCGACCGGCTCTGCCATCTCGTTGGATCCGAGCAGGCCTGCTGCCTCTGCAAGAGCTGTGCGGAAATGATCGCGGGTTTCGCTGTTGTTACCATCTTCGGCCGCCATTGCGCGCAGGGCCTCTGCGATGCGCGGGTTCTGCCCCAGAGTGCGAGACGACTCATCTGGTCCAGGCCTGAGGCCAGACGCCGACTGGGCGGGAATCGCCGGAGCGGAGGACGGTGCTTGTGGTCGCTGCGCGGACCGGACGGGAGGGACTGCTCTCTGCGCTTGCGTCGGAGCCACGCCCGGCTGTGGCTGAGGCCGCTGTGCCGCGCGCCCCTGAGCGACAGGAGCGGGTCTCTGCTGCGTCTGGGGGGGCATCTCTCGGCGCTGAGGCTGCCCAGCGGCGGCCTGCTGCTGCTGGGCGATGGTGCCGGACTGCTCTCCGCCGCGCAAGGCCGTATCCGTTGACGGGGCCTTGAGGGCCTTGGCTGGCGCAAAATGATTACCCTGAGCCAGATGAATATTGTAATCGATGAGATTGACCAGATCCCGCTCGCTCTCAACGTGGGTGACGATCAGTTCGATGCCCTTGCGCGAGAGAAGGCGCGAGAAATCGGCGGGATGAATGTCAAGCCCACGCCCGGCCTCCCGATGGGTCAGGATCGGTGCTGCGATCTTGGCAAACTTCACGCCCTTCTGGGCAAAGTCGTCGAACCCGGCTGCCAGATTGGTCACCCGGTCGACCGAGAAGCGGAAACCCATGGAGGCAAGCAGCTTGAGAGTTTCGTCTTCCATCAGGCCGAAGGACCGCATATCAGCCTGGGAAAACTCCAGAACGACATGGGACGACAAGTCCCGGTTCTGATCGAACAGATCGCGCATCAGATTGAAGAAATCGACGTCCGCAAGGCTATCAAGCGACAGATTGCAAAACAGGTCAACCGCATGGCCACGGTCAGTCAATCTGCGCAACAGTCGGAAGGCTTCGTTGATCGCCAAACGATCCAGCATTGGCAGGAAATTGTTCTTGCGACAAACCGGCAGGAAGATATCCGGGGTGAGGATGCGATCATCATCGGTCTTGAGGCGCGTCAGGGCCTCATAGAACTGCGGCTTGCGCATCGGCAGAGTGACAATCGGCTGCATGAATAGCTCGATATGGCCAAGTGCCAGAGCGCGTCTCACGTCTGCTTCATCCTGCGGATTGATCGGCTTGTCTGGTCTCCCGGTCAACACTGGGCGGGGCGGAGCGGCAGGTTCCTCGCTCATAGGCGCAGGCCGTTCCGGGGCAACAGGTGCCGTTGCCGCAGCGGTTGCAAACGGCGACGGGTCCACCTGTCTCGGCCCGAATGGGGCATCCGGCCCGGCAAGGTCTCCGCTCGCACTGGCAACGGGAGCCATCGGCCGGTCGCTTCTGGCAGCCAGAGAGCGCGCACTGGCACGCAGATGCTCTTCGAGCTGTTTGACAGAACTGGTTGCAGCGATCAGCTGGGCATTGACTTCGGCCACCCGACGATCGCCCTTGTGGACGCGTTCATCCAGTTCGGCACAACTCTCGGCCAATTGCTTGACCAGCGTGCCGATGACATCGAGTTCGGCCAGAAAGGGTTCCATCTCCTTTTCCAGTCGCTCGGCGACCGAGGCATTGAGCTCACGCGCCATATCGCGCACGTCCTGCACTTCCTTGGTCAATGAGAGCTTGAGTCGCGTCATGTCGTCCATCTGCTCATCAAGCATCAAGCGGTCACGCACGCGGCTGATCTGATAGTGAACCAACAGCAGGGTCAGCAAGACACCGAAGGAAAAGGGCGACGCTTCCGTAATCGACAGGCCGAACTTGAAATGCAACATGGCGCCGACAGACGCAGAGATGGCTACCATACAAATGGCGATAAAAACGGCCCCTAGCCTTTGCATGTTTTCATCTCCGTTGCAGGCGTCTTGTCGCGCCCGTTTTCTTACTGTTACTTCATCAGCGTCCAAACACGCAAATCATGCTGTGTGTGCCGCCATACTCTAGCCGGTCTCTCTCAGGGCAGATTTCAACGAATGGATGCATCCGGGCTTGCGGGCCGATTTGAGAGCTTTCAGCGCAAAAGCGCCGAATCAAGCAGTTAACCTTTTGTTAGGGTAATATGCCAAGGCGGGAGATAAAAGTGTTTCACGCGAGGGTGTGGGCTATTTTGCGCCTGACAACGACTTAGAGCTTCCTCGGCACTCAGCAGTTGGCTCCACGAGCGCACTTTTTCAATTCCGAGGGAGCACCCTGTCAGCTTTTTTCGCGCTGGAAACGGGCCTTGGTGTTGGTGCGCAAGGCCCTCTCAAGAGCTTCGCGATAGCAACTGACGTGGATTGGAAAAAATAGGCTGCCCCGCTCAAACCGCTTGGTAGCGACAGAAACGGGGCAGCTAGACGCGCGGTGAAGGGAAGCCACATTCACCACGCAGCAGGAACGATGCGGCGTGTTCCTGCAAAGTGCGATCAAGCTCTGCTTACGCGCGGCCTAAACAGTTAGGCTCGCTACGTGATTCCATAACAATTCCAATTGATCCTGATCAAAACCGATGTATACCAAACCGATTTTGTCCAGTTTTATCTAATTTCTTTTGATCCGATAGCGATTTCTTGTCAGCTATACGTCTCTGGTCCAGATCAATTGCCCTGTCTGAGGCTTGAATGTCTCACGACTGAATCGATGTAATCCAAGTTGTCATCAAAAACTGCGTCAAAATAATGACAACTGATCTTCATTTCTCTTTGGACCCACAAAATGTTTCAAGGATAGGCGAGTCCTCTTGGTGCTATAGCCAAGATTTCTACAGGCGATGTCCATTCTCTTATGAAGAAGTTCAGCAAAAGGCCCTGTTCCTCGCATTCGTTGTCCGGTTCGACTGTCGTAATCCTTGCCGCCCCGCATTGACCGCAAGACATTCATCACATGTCTGTAGCGATCCGGGTAATTATGCAGCAACCAGTCCTGAAACAGTGGACTGACTTCATGGGGCAGACGCAGAAGAATCGTACCGGCTTCACGGGCGCCGGCTTCATAGGCCGCCTTGAGGATGGTTTCCAGTTCACTGTCATTGAGGGCCGGAATGATCGGAGCAACCATGACTGCAGTGGGAATGCCCGCTTCGGCCAGCCGCGCGATTGTCTCAAGACGCCGTTGAGAGCTGGCGGCGCGAGGCTCCATCGCACGCGAGAGCTTGTTGTCGAGCGTGGTGACCGACAAGGCGACCTTGACCAGACCGCGCTCGTTTAGCTTTTTGAGCTTTTCGAGATCTCTGAGGATCAACCCGGACTTGGTCACGATCCCTACCGGATGGCCAGTTTCTTCAAGAACGTCCAGAATGTCCGGCATCAGGCGATAGCTGCGCTCTACCGGCTGATAGGGGTCCGTATTGGTGCCGATGGCGATGGGACGCGGGCGATAGCCGGGCGCAGACAATTCCCGCCGGAGCTGGTTGGCTGCATCGGGTTTGACAAACAGCTTGCTCTCGAAGTCCAGCCCTGCCGACAGGCCCATATAGGCATGTGTCGGTCGGGCGAAACAATAGACACAGCCGTGCTCGCAGCCTCGGTAGGGGTTGATGGAGCGATCAAAAGGGATATCGGGCGAGTCATTGCGCGTGATGATCGTGCGCGACTTCTCCTCCTGCACTTCCGTGCGCAGAGGCGGCAGCGCCTCGTCATCGACGTAATCGGACCACCCGTCATTGACAGGCTCTGTCTGATAGGGTTCGAACCGGCCAGCCTGATTGCTACGGGTTCCCCGGCCACGAATGCGTTTGCCCTTGTGCAGATCGGGATCGACCTGAAAGCCGACAAACGGATCGGCATCTTCCTTAGCGGCTTGTTGAGCAGTTGCCCTGGCGGCAGCCATTGTCATCACTCCATCGCATGTCGAAGTCAGGCAGTTGCGCTTTGCCTTCGATTCTGTTAGCGCTTTGTTCTATTGGAATGATGCGACACTAAAAAGAACATATCAAGAACAAATTTGATTTGTCCGCTATCGGGAGTAGACATGAGGGTGGAGGGAGCATCTCCCCCCAACACAGAGGAAGCAGCACAAAGTTCGGAGAACCAAGGCGGCTGTCGATCGCTTCAACTGCTATTCGTTGAAGGTGAAGGTCCCGATCTTGCACACATCGACATCTTCCTTGGTGAGCTGATCGCCATCTTCGAACACTGCGAGGAAGTCGAACATGCAGTTTCCGGTTCCGTCATCAAAGTTGACGTCGATGGCGTCACCGTGATTGAGGCGCTGGCCACCCAGAATATTTTCTTCCCAGTCTTCGGTTCCGCTGTTGGATCCATAAAATTCAACAATCGCATAGCCGGTTTCGTTCTTGATTGTAACCTTGCGGTCTGCGGCCTGTGCGGAAACGCTTGAAGCAACGGCCAGACCAAGAAGGGATGCTGCGAGGATATAGTTTTTCATGAAAGAGGTCTCCAATCCCTTCGCAAAGCGCATGCAAAAGCGACCTTGCCCGGGTCGTTTGAAATATCAGACAGGTCTCCGCGCAAGAACAGACATGTAAATTGAAAGTGTTTTAAACTCTGAGGTTTAACGGAGGTTGTATCGATTAGATTCCACAAAACCGGACATTCGGCAACCTGTTTTGCCTTCTTCTCCTCTATAGACCCCTTGAGCAGACATGCAGCCTTGTGCCCTTTTCTGCAAACAACACCTCGAAGATGCATTCAATGAGCCATTTTGTTGCATTCATAAAAGGACTTGTTCACGTGTTGTTATTAAGGTGGGCGCGAACTATGTTTGATTCGACGCCCGGTTTGAGCCAGATGCCAAAAGGGCATAGTCAATTGCCATATGGGAGTTCGCGCCATGAGCGAAGAAAATGAGAAAAAGTCGGAAGACTCAATGGGCAAGGATGCGGCCGAGGCCCTGTTCAAATCCCGGTCCGTCTTCATTTACGGTGAAGTCACGCAGGAAATGGCCCAGAAGGTCAGCGCGCAGTTGATCGCCCTTGCCGCAACAGGAGACGAGGACATCAAGGTCTTCATCAACTCCCCCGGCGGCCATGTCGAATCTGGCGACTGCATGCATGACATCATCAAGTTCATCAAGCCGAAGGTCTGGGTCATCGGCACCGGCTGGGTCGCATCCGCTGGCGCACTGATCTATATTTCGGTGCCGGTCGAGCGCCGTCTGTGCCTGCCGAACACCCGCTTCCTGCTGCATCAACCGTCCGGCGGAGCACGCGGCATGGCATCGGATATCGAAATCCAGGCCCGCGAGATCATCAAGATGAACGAGCGCCTCAACAAGCTGTTCTCAGAGGCCACCGGTCAACAGATCGAGAAGATCGCAGCCGATACTGACCGCGACTACTGGCTTTCTGCCGAAGAGGCCAAGGATTACGGCCTCGTCTCCAGAATCATCACCTCGCACGCCGAAATCGGCTAAGTCGGGGGACCTGCTTTGTGCATCGATCCGGTGCGCGAGGCAATGAGTTCCGTATGCTTTCCAAATCGCTTTCTGGCAGGTTTCAGGCCTGCCAGAAATGCTTTGCGGCTTGCTTTTCCGCCTGCTGCCGGGTCAACCCGAAATCTTCGAGTACCGCGTCGGTAAAACCGACGGAGTTGAGATCACGCGCCATCTGCCGACGCTGCCTGTAGCGATCGAGCCAGAGCACCAGAATTTCCCGCATTGTTGCCGGTTTGCCGGACTGCCCGGTTGCCTTTTCGATCAGCGCCAGCACTTCCCTGTCGCCGAAGCGGTTGAACTCGCCTTCAAACGTTGCCTTCATGGCCTTCTCCTTGATTATTATTGTTATCCATTGCCCGTACGATGCCGACAGGATTCACCATGGTGCAATTATTGCGCTTTTTTGAACTGTAATAAAATTGAAAAATAGAAACCTTATATGTGAGAAAAAGTGACATGCCCGCCTCTATCGGAGCCTCTTTCCATGGTGCACCTGCCCCCGCTTGCCTCCTTGCTGGCCTTTGACGCCCTCTATCACTGCGGATCGGTGACCGGCGCGGCCCATCAGCTCGGACGGACCCACAGCGCAGTAAGCAAGCAATTGCACCAATTGCAGGATCACGCCGGTATCGCATTGTTCGAAAAGCATGGATCGGGAGTCCGGTTGACACCGGAGGGGCAGAAATTTGCCACTGTGGTGTCTGCAAGCCTTGCCGACATCCGCAGGGGCTATGCCGAGGTGACGCGCAGCCGGAAGCAACAGACGGTTTCCATCAAGGTCAGTTCAACCTTTGCCCGCGTCTGGGCGATACCGATTGTGGCCCGGTTCAACCGGCATCATCCCGATATCGAGATCCAGATCGCCCTGACCGTGCCGCAAAATTCCCACACGATTGATGGCTCTGTCGATCTGGTGCTCAGTTGGGACCGGTTGGCAAGCTCGATGGAGACCCATCCGAATGCGACCACCCTGGGAGATGTGTATATCGGGCCGGTGCTTTCGCCGACCTATGGCTACAGTATTGAGGGCAATGCCTTTCGCTTTCGCACCCGGATCAACCGGCGCGGATCGGAGGCAGGCTGGGAGCGCTGGTCCGAGCTGACAGGCATCAGGATCGTGAGCCAGACCCAGCAGACCTTCGAGCTGGTAGGGCTCGCCCATGAAGCTGCCGAGCGGGGCATGGGGGTGGCGCTCGCACCGAAGTTTCTGGTCGAAAAAGAACTGAAATCCGGAACGCTGGTTGCTCCAGCCGGTTTCTACTGCTTCCGGGACGGACTGGTGGTGAGGCCCTCCTCGGAGCGTCCCCAGCCCGGCCCCAGCGCCCGGATCTTTCTTGACTGGCTGTCGAGCCATGGCCGGTTGGGTGACGACGGCTATCTGGCCGCTGACGTGCTGGAACCGGTTTGGGGCTAGAAATCAATATGCCCGGCAAGGCATCACAGCGTGGGATGGAAGCCAAGATAGAGCGCGAAGATCGCCAGACTGACCACAGTAGAAACGGCAAGCGCGTTGATCACATAGGCCTTCTCGTGTTCGGTTGCCTTCTGCATGAACAGTGGAATGATGAAGGGTGGCGGCAGGATCATCAAGGTGAAAAAGGCCATCTGGAAGGGCGCACCAAGCCCGAGCAGACCATCGAGCACGAGGCTGTTGAGCAGCAGGGCCAGCGGCACCAGAATGCCATAGCGCAAGGCGACCAGTTTCAGCACATCGCCAAGACCTTCACGATGAATGCGAATGCCATACCCCACCACCAGAAGGATGAGTGGAATGGCCATGCCCGCCAACAGTTTCATGGTACCATAGAGGCTGGTCAGAACCGGCGTGGTCTTGATGGTCTCTGACAGGCCGAGCCCGTTGCAGACAAGGCCAGCCACCAGCCCGATCACCACCGGCGAGGTGACAAACATCTTGAGGATGGCTGCAGGATCGCTCCGCCCATCGCGGCGGATCATCAGCATGGGAGCAAAAATGAACCAGATGAACAGCTCGTGCGCCAGATCGACCACCGCGATATAGCCCACAGCCTGCAGACCATAGGCGCCACCGAACAGGCTCACACCAAGCATGCCATATTCAAAGCCGGTCATCAGGAACGGAAAATAGGGGTGTCTGGGCGCGAGCTTGGGCCCGACCAGACGTCCAAGACCATAGAGCCCACCGCAGATGGCTGCTGTTACCACAAACATCCCAAGATAGGATGCCTTCATCTCCATATCGAGAAAGACCGTGAACAGCACGCTGGGCAGGACCAGATTGACCACCAGCCGGGTCAGTCCCTCCATGATCTCGGCGGACAGAACCTTGAGCAGGCGCAACGACATGCCTGCCAGAATGAGAAACAGAATTGGCAGGATCTGATCAAGCACAGACATGACAACGCCCCTCCCCCGGGCGATCTCTTCCCGCCATGCGTGCGGGACATTGTCAATGCTAGTGTCCAGAATGGTCTCTTGGCAAGGGGGACGCGGACGCCTTCCCCTGCCCTGTTTAGCTAACGCCTCTCGCGGAAATCGCCGGTTTCGGGGTCTTCTTCAAGATCGATGATATCGGCTTCGCGCTCTGCCCTCGCACGGTCTTCCCTGATGACTTCAGCCTGACGCTGCAGCACCTCGGCCTCACGGCGCCGGTTGAGCTCGGAACCCTGGGCGCGGATCTTGACCAACAGTTTCGATATGATCCAGAGAGCGGCCAATGCGGCCAGCATTACCATCAGTTTCGCGATCAACGGCGCTCTCCCTTTCTCGGCGGACAATCCGGATGAACAGGACCGCGATAGCAAACCGCAACGCCCCTGTCCAGCAGATGTCCTTCAGATGACAAGGTTGGTCAACAGGGGCTGGTCCACATGGCAAGCCAACAGGGCAAGCCAACAGGGCATGTCTGATTTTGCTTCGAAATCCGGTCTTCAGCCAACAAGGTGCAAGGGCCCGACTGCCTTGCCTCCAGTCATGAGAAGAGAGGATCAGAGCCCGATGCGTGACCAGAGGGCCCGTTCTTCAAGGCTCGCCAGAACCCGCTCGGCAGAGAGACCTTCGGCAATACGATCAACCGGGTCTCCAGCGCTGCCGCTGTGGCTTGCCCCCATCGAGAGGGAGCTGGAATGAAACAGGCTGAAGAAGCCGGACGGTGGCGCAATCAGCTTTGTCTTCATATCTTCGCCGTAGCGGCGCTTGAGATAGCTGTTCATGTCGCCCAGTTCGTCAACCAGACCGTAGTCGAGCGCCTTGTTGCCGGTCCAGAACGCACCGGTAAAGAGCTTGTCCTCCGGTTCGGTCAGCTTGTCGCCGCGGCGTCTGCGGACCAGATCCTTGAAACTTTCGAACAGATCCTGCAACAGCTCATCCAAATGGGCCACATGCTCGGGGTTTTCCGGCTTGAATGGATCAAGCATCGCCTTCTGGGTGCCTGCGGTATAGATCCGGCGTTCGATGCCGAGCTTGCCAATGGCGTCCACAAAGCCGAAACCGCCGGACACAACGCCGATGGAACCCACGATCGAGCTGGGATCGGCGATGATCACGTCACCGGCGACGGCGATCATGTAGCCGCCAGAGGCTGCCGCATCCTCACAGAAGACCAGCACATCCTTGCCCTTTTCGGCGGCAAGCTGGCGGATGCGCTCATGGATCAGGCGACTTTGCACGGGCGAACCGCCGGGGCTGTTGATCGAAATGGCGACCGCTGGCGCGTCCTTCATGTCGAAGGCCTTCTGCAACGGACCGGCAATGGAGGCCATGTTGAGGCTTGACCGCATGTGTCCGCCGTTGCTGACCATGATCGGACCGACCATGCGCACCACCGGAATGACCACGGGCTCTTTCAACCATTTTTCAGGCAGAATGCTCGAAGGAATGACTTTCCTGAGATATTTCATGATTTTCATGGCAGGCATCCTCTGGTTCATGGTGATCGATGCGGATCGTTCGCCTTGTTTTGTCTTGTTTTATCTGGGGCCGACACCGCTGTATTTCCAGTGCGACGCATTCAAAAATCGTGTTGCCCATGCTCTAGCGCAGGAGCCGTTGAAGTTTGGTTGCGTTTTTCATCAATCTTGCACATTTCGGCCTTTTGCTCTCGCTTTTCCCCTTTTCTTTGCAACCGCGAGAGTCATAAGATGCGCGCGCCGATTGGCACCTACACGCAGACCAAGTTGGAATTTGGATATCATGAGCACAGAGCTGACCAATGCCGAGATCAACCACCTGATCACCTTCCGGCAGGCACTGCACCGCCGACCCGACCTGTCGGGGCAAGAGGTGGAGACCGCCCAAAGGGTCGTTGCAGAGCTGGAACAGCTGTCGCCGGACCGGATCGTGACCGGGCTCGGCCCATGGACCGAGCCCGATGGCACTGCTCTTGGCGGCACCGGCATCGCGGCCCTGTTCGAGTCCGGCAAGGACGGCCCGACGCTGCTCTTTCGCTGCGAACTCGACGGCCTGCCCATCGAGGAACGATCCGACGTGCCCTATTGCTCGGAGCTTGAGACCAAGGCCCATCTGTGCGGCCATGATGGTCACATGGCCATTCTTCTGGCTCTGGCCATGCGCCTTGGCAAGCAACGCCCGGCCTCTGGCCGCGTGATACTGGTGTTCCAGCCTGCCGAGGAAACCGGCAAGGGCGCCAGAGCATTGCTGCAGGACCCGGACTTTGCCGCCAGCCTACCCAAACCGGACATGGCCTTTGCCCTTCACAATCTTCCCGGCCTCGGGCTTGGCAGCGTGGCGCTTAAATCCGGCGCCATGTGCTGTGCCTCTCGCGGCATCCGCATTCATCTGGAAGGCAAGACCTCACATGCCTCGATGCCACAGGACGGGATCTCTCCGGTCGAAGCGATGATGACCATTGCCGCAGGCCTCAACGGCCTGTCGAACGGCCTTGATGTGGGACAGGCGCTCGACGCCAGCTACAAGCTTGTAACCATCACCCACATGAGCGTCGGCGAACCCTGCTTCGGCGTGGCCCCCGGCGCAGGTGAGATCTGGGCGACGCTGCGCACGGTTACGGATGACGTGATGGGTGATCTGGTCAAGGCAGCCGAAACGCTGGCCAGCAACGCCGCCGAGACTGCCGGTCTTTCCCTGCTCATCGAGGAAGACGATGTCTTTGACGCCTGCACCAATGCACAAGAGACGACCGCGATGGTGGCACAGGCTCTTGCGGCAGAAGGCATCCGCACCGAGGAACAGACCGAACCGATGCGCTGGTCGGAGGATTTCGGCCAATTTGGCCATCACTGCCCGTCAACCCTGTTCGTGCTTGGCTCGGGCCTCGATCAGCCGCAATTGCACAACCCGGATTTCGACTTTCCCGATGCCCTGACACCCGTCGGGGCCCGCATCTTCGAACGCATCATCCGTGATCGGCTGGGCTGATGGTGATCAGGCCCGCACGACCTGAGGACGCCGGCGCTTTGGTCGCCCTCAGCCTTGAAGTGTGGCTGCACACCTATTGCCGCCCCGGCATCCCGCCGGTCTTTGCCAGTTATGCGCTGGAGACATTCACAAAGGCCAATCTGGAAGCACAGATTGCCGAGCCAGATCGCCATTTTCTGGTCGATGCCGTGCCCTATGCCGGGCAGGACGGACTAAGGGGCTACCTCAGCTGGCGCTGCCCGACCGACCTGCCTCACCCAGACTGTCCCGAGGGGGAAATCGACACGCTCTATATACGGGAACGGCACAAGAGACAGGGTGTCGGGTCGGCGCTACTCAAGGCCTGTTATCAGTCCATGGCAGACGCGGGACACACGGCGGCATTCCTCCGGGTCAACGCGGAAAACCGCGAAGCCATCACCTTTTATGAACGCAAGGGCTTCGAGACTATCGGCGAAACATGGTTCGGAATTGAGGACGAGCGCTATCTCAATTTCGTCATGCGAAAAAGGTTTGTCTGAAGCTTCAGAAAAGTGGCTCGCCTGTGGCCGGGTCGGTTCGCAGTTCGGTACTGCGGCGTGATGTCATCTCGCTCAGGCATGACAGATGGGCCAGACCTGCCATCGATCCGCCGCGGAACGTGTCAGCCACCCGCGCGCATTCGGCATCGCGATAGGGAATCCATGCCCGCTGGGTGTCGCGCAGCAACAGCTTGCCCGGTTCATCAAGCATCGAACGCAGTTGCTGATACACGTCATTCAGCTCGTCATCAGCTTTCTGATAGGCGATCGCCGCACATTCGCTCATATCCACGGTAGTCACCGGGTTTTGACAGTCCAGCGCATAGGCAGATGCCGTCATGATCAGACTGGATGCGAGTGCGAGAATAAACCGGGTTCGTCCATGGCCAGTCATTGCATGCCCCTTTGCTGTTGTGCCTGAAAGATACTGTCTCTGTTCGCCGCCATCATACCGCACATGTATCTCATTCCATAGCGCCGAAAGGTGGGGACGGTCATTCGGCTCTTACCCCAGATCGATCGCCGCACCGTGTCGGTGGACGGCTTCGACGCGGGCGCCGGGTGTGTCTGTGCCTGCATCATGCAGGGCAATCGCTGGCAACAGCCGGAACGGCGCGCGGGACTGTTTCTTGCCCTGAACCACCACACGGTGGGCCGCCTCACCTTCCCTTGGCGAGAAGGGTTGCACGGTAATGCCGCCAAAGCGGCCTTCCATCAGCTTGAGCAGGGCGGGCAATTCATCTGCCCGCTGGACAACGGTGAAGGTGCCGCCGCTTTTGAGAATGGAAACGGCGGTGCGGAACCACGGCTCCATCCCCTCGTCGGTCAGCATGTGGGCCATGGCGCGGGCCTCATTGGGTGAAGTCTGAAAGCGTTCCGGCCGGTAATAGGGCGGATTGGCGATGACGTGATGGGCGAGATTTTCGGTAAGACCGGCCAGTTTGCGCGGCTCACCCCGCAAAGCCACATCGCAACTGATGACCGATGCGGCGGCCAGATACTTTGCCGAGCGGGCGACGTTGGTGGCGGCAATGGCGGCAACGTCCGGGTCGATCTCGACCGCCAGCAATCGAAGCCCACCGACGCGCGCCGCAACGCAGAGCCCGGCGGCCCCGACCCCGGAGCCCAGATCGACCACCAGCTCGCCCGGTCTGGCTGGGGTGCAGGCAGCCAGCAGAACGGCATCGGTCCCCGAGCGGTGATGGCCCTTTCTGGGCTGCAGCAGAGAGATCCGTCCGCCAAGAAAATCATCCTCGCTCATGACCACGCCCGAAGGCAACGCATCGGCGGAAACAGTGGCCACATCCTCCAGCAAGGCAGGCGGCAGGCTTGGAACGGTCATTGAAGGCATCTGTGGTCTTTCCTGAAAGTCTTCCGGCATATTTGGGGCAAGCGCACTCCCCGCCCTGATCTTCAGGGTCTGTCATCAACTGAACAGTCGAGCTCCTTTTCCAGCCCGGCATCGCGCAACAGTTGCCGGGCGCGCATCAGATGCGTGTCATCGACCAGGACGCGGCGTGCAATCTGGTTGAGGATACTGCCGTAAAGAGTGCTCATGTTGTGATCAAGAGACTGGAAGGGAATGTCAGCATCCCTTAGCAAGGCTTCCACGAAAGAGAGGGTTACCGGATTGTTGGTCTTGATGAGTTCGTCCACGCCAGTGTCCTGCTGCCAAATCGTCTTCATGGCCAATGGTCCATGAAAGGGTTCCCAGACCATAAATAGATTTCGGGCCTCTGAAAAGAGCCTTCGCGCGCTTTCGCCCTGCAACAGCCCTCCATCACCAGCTGTGACCGTAAGCACGAATGAGACAAAAGAAGAAGCTCAGACGGCTTGATCAGGACCGCGAAAGGATGATTTTCTCGCGTTCTGATGGGCGCCCACATCAAACTGGGCAAAAAAGCCGTTTCGAAGCGGAAATTTGGCGTGATTAAGCAACATTCTTTCCCCCTCCCTCTTGTCGTTCCGGGGTGAGCCGCCTATTCTCGCGACCGAAATTTGAAGACACAAAATTGGAGCCGCCGCGTGAGCGTTGTCCCTCCTCTCAATGAGGCAAACAAGTCCCAGGCCAGCATTCAGCCCCTTATCGACCTCGTCAAACAGGACATGGGAAGGGTGAATGATCTTATTCTCGAGAAGGCCGGTTCGGACGTCGAGATGATTCCGGAAGTGGCCAAGCACCTGATCGATTCAGGTGGCAAGCGCCTGCGCCCGATGCTGACACTGGCCGCAGCCAACATGTGCGGCTATGAAGACCCATCCGCAGCCGGACACGTCAAGCTGGCTATGGCGGTGGAATTCATGCATACGGCCACCCTGCTGCATGACGATGTGGTCGACGAGAGCGACATGCGTCGTGGCAAGCTCGCCGCCCGCATGCTCTGGGGCAACCAGGCCAGCGTTCTGGTTGGCGACTTCTTGCTCGGGCAGGCTTTCCGCGTGATGGTTGATGTCGGCTCGATCCGGGCTCTTGATGTGCTCTCGACCGCCGCCTGCGTCATTGCCGAAGGCGAGGTGTTGCAGCTTTCTGTCGCCCAGAACATGAAGACCTCGGTCGCTGAATACATGCAGGTCATACGATCCAAGACGGCCGCCCTGTTTGCCGCCGCCTGCGAGGTTGGGCCGATCATCGCGGGCAGCGAAGAGACCCGGATCACGGCGCTGCGTGACTATGGCATGGAGCTGGGCAATGCCTTCCAGCTGATTGACGATGCCCTCGATTATGGCGGCTCGGCGGCGGCACTGGGCAAGAATGTCGGCGATGATTTCCGCGAAGGCAAGATCACCCTGCCGGTGATCCTGGCCTATGAACGGGGCTCGGCTGAGGACAAGGCCTTCTGGAAGCGGGTCATGGAAGAGCGCAAGGATGTCACCGATGGCGCGCTTGATTATGCCATGGGGCTGCTGGTCAAGACCAATGCCCTTGAAGACACGCTGAAACAGGCCCGGGCTCATGGTGCCACAGCGATTGCCTCGCTTGATGTGTTCGAAGACAGCCCTTACAAGGATGCCCTCATTGATGCTGTGGAATTCTGTATCGCACGCGGGCACTGATCCTTTGGAACGTCTGTAAACCTGGTCGGAAGGCGCTGTTAATTCAGCGCCTTTTTTGTTGCCGCGATCAGGTCTGATAGCCAGTGCAGCGACGCCCCCCGACGGGCTGCGCCCCCTTCCAGCGCTCGGGCAGATCTTTCAGAGGGTCAAATTTTTGCCACCTCTCGCCGCTATGTTTTTGACAGTTTGTTTAATTGATCTTTACCGCGCTTTATTATGTACAGGACAAGACACGAGGGCTTGCGAGCAAGCCTCAAAAAAGCCATGCTACATTCCTAATTCGTAAAGAGCTTCAAAGAGGCGCGATGTCACTCTGGCTCTTTCTTGTCCGGATGGACTGGCGGACGACGCGTCTGATTTTTCGGTCGCAGGCACGGGACAATGGCAAGGCGCAATTGCCGCGGCTCTGCTGTCCAGCCAATAATGCTTCGGATTGCGCAACAACAAGGCTGACTAAATGCACTTTCGATTTTCCCTCAAGATGTTTAGACAACACCTCCTGACCGGCGTCGTAGGATTTGCCTTGTTGATGGGACCGGCAACGTTTGCCGGCGCTCAGACAGAAACCCCCGATATCCCAGAGGAATCCGTGGTGGACGCGCTTGCGGACATCCCGACGACCCTGACCGGCACCTATCTTTCCGCCCTGCTCGCCCAGGATGAGGACGACCTCGAACTGGCCGCCCATTTCTATGCCCAGGCGCTGGAGAAGGACCCGGAAAATCCCCTGCTGCTGGAGCGCAATTTCGCCCTGACGCTCGCGGTGGGTGATCACGAACGCGCTTTTGCCCTTGCCGACAAGATGGCCGCCCAGAGCAGCCACGAGGCAGCCACCAGCAAGGAGACTGAAGAAGGCAAGGCAGAGGAAGATGATTCGTCAGCGGATGCCGAAGTGCTTGATGGGCGGATTGCTCCGATGGTGCACATGGCGCTGGGCGTCAAGGCTCTGAAGGGCAGGAACTATTCGAGCGCCGCCATCCAGTTCAAGGGTGGCATGGACGTGATGCAGAACAATCCTGCTCCGCTTCTCTCACGCGCGCCGCTGCGTCGCAATCTCAACGATCCACGCCTGCTCAGCGCCTCGGCGCAATATGGCCCGTTCGCACTGATTTCCCAGACTGTTCTGGATGCATGGGCGACGATCGGTCAGGACAAGACCAAGCTCGACGAGGTGATCAGCCTGCTCAAGGCAGACGATGACAGCGAGGTCAACCAGTTCTTCTTTTCGCTTCACGCCGGGCTGATTGCTGCCTACGCCAAGGACTACACCAAGGCAGCAACCCTGTTGCAGCAGAGCCTTGATGCGGACCCCAATTCACTGGCAACGGCAACAGCGCTGGTCAACAACCTTTTGAAGGCCGGCAACGACAAGCGCGCCAGCGAAGTCATCGACACCTTTGCTGCCAGTGCTGCCGACACCGAGGAGAAGGAATGGCTGCAGCAGTCCTTCAGCGCCATGAAGCCGATTGCCAACTCCATCCGCACGCCGCAGGACGGGGCAGCCGAGTTCTTCTCCACTCTGGGCAACGCACTGACGGAAGAAGGGGCCATTGAAGGAGGGGCGCTGTATTTGCAGTTTGCCGACTATCTGCGGCCGGACAATGACTATACCGAGTTTTCCCTCGCCCGCCTGTTCGAGCACATCAACAAGAATGAAGTGGCTCTTGCGCATTATGACACCATCAAGCCGGAGAGCGCCGTCTATCGCAAGGCACAGCGGCGTGCAGCCTTCGTGCAGGCGCGCCTCGATCACCCGGATGAAGCCATCAAGCGGATGAAGACCCTGCTGGAAGGCAATTACTCCGATCTGGAAACGGTGTCCGTTCTCTCCCGCATCTACCAGTCCGAGCAGCGCTACAAGGAAGCGATCGACATTCTAAGCCGCGGCATCAACAGCATTCGCACCAAGCGCGACATTCACTGGTCGCTCTATTTCCTGCGCGGCTCCGCCTATGACCAGATCAAGGACTGGCCGAACACGGAAAAGGACATGCAGTCCGCTCTCAAGCTGTTCCCCAACCAGCCGACAGTGCTGAACTATCTGGGCTACAGCTGGGTGGATCGCGGCATCCATCTGGACAAGGCCATCGAGATGATCCGACAGGCGGTGGCGTTGAGGCCATTCGACGGATTCTTTGTGGATTCTCTTGGCTGGGCCCACTATCGCCTCAAGCAATATGAAGAAGCTGTCAACTTCCTTGAGCGCGCCGTTGAACTGCGCCCCGAGGATCCGACCATCACGGACCATCTGGGAGATGCCTACTGGCGCGTTGGCCGCAAGAACGAGGCAACCTTCCAGTGGCAGCGGGTCAAGACCATGCAGCCAGACGACAAGCTCATGCTGTCGGTCGATGAAAAGATCGCCAACGGCCTCAAGGATTGATTGCCGAGGGCCTTGAGGTGATGAACCATGGAACGCGCACAGGCTTGGCCTTTGCGCGTTTTTCATGTCGCCACCCTGCTTTCTCCTCCCTCCCCGGCCAAGAGTTTATGCCGGCGGAAGAGCACTGGGTCCAGAAAATCTGAACTTGTGTCTAATACGTATCGAGCGAACTTCTCTGATGGGCTCTGGACAAGCCTCGTGGATGTCCATATGCTTCTGATTTGAGGGAATTTTTCGTTGGCCTCCGAGGTCTGCCCCCTTCGTCAACCGTTCGTCAAGTTATGTGGCTATCAGGAAGGCGACACGGTGCCGAGAATCATCCTATGGTCAGCCCAAGGTGGTCGGATCAGGGCAGTCAGTTAGCGCCAAAAGCGGATCGAGAGTCATCAGGACTGCGGTTCAGGCGCGTCTTTCAAGCCCATCTTTCTGTTCCCCCACAGACGCCAGACCCAATGCAATCGACACTGACAACCGCTTGAGACAGACAGCCAGCAATGACGAAACCGTCACAGGATCCAGACATTCTCACCTTGACTGCGCCAGCCAAGATCAATCTTGCCTTGCATATCACAGGGCAGAGAGACGACGGATATCACCTTCTGGAATCGCTGGTGGTATTTGGCGGTGCGGCTGATCGCATTCAGTTCAAGCCCTCAAAACATCTACATCTGTCGGTCAATGGCCCGTTTGCCGCCAGCTTGCGGCAGGAACCTGACAATCTGATGGTCCGCGCCGCGCGGCTTCTGGCAACAGAACTCAATTGCACCGTTGCTGCGGACATGACGCTGGAGAAATTCCTGCCCATCTCGTCGGGCGTTGGCGGTGGGTCTTCCGATGCGGCAGCAACGCTGCTCGGCCTGCTGCGCCTTTGGCACCGCACCATCAATGACGACAAGCTGCGCACCATTGCGCTCAAGCTCGGGGCCGATGTTCCGATGTGCCTTGAAGGCTCCTGCCTGATTGCCCGTGGCATCGGCGATGAGCTGTCCTCCGGCCCGCGGTTGCCAAAGGATCTGGGCATGGTGCTGGTCAATCCGCGCGTGCCGATCTCGACACCGAATGTCTTTCGTCGCCTCAAGAACAAGACCAACCCGCCCATGGGCCCGGTGCCCTCTGCCTTTCTCTCGGCGATGGCACTGGCCGACTGGCTCGACAACCAGCGCAACGATCTGGAAATGGCCGCTATCGAACAGGCACCGGTGATTGAAACCGTGTTGCAAGCGCTGGAAGATGATGGCGACTGCCTGTTTGCCCGCATGTCCGGCTCTGGGGCAACATGCTTTGCTCTGTTCGCCACGGTGAAGCACGCGGAATATGCGGCGCGGCGCATGGCCTTCACCCACCCCAACTGGTGGGTCAGCCATGGCGGTATTCAATAGGGGAGTTCACGGACGCGTCGTCTCTTGCCGGACTAGCGCCTGTCAGTGCTCCTTTGAGCCGGTCTTGTGGATCAGGCGCTGTTTGACCTTGTGCATGGACAACCAGATGAAACCAACCACCGGA